>CAJOND010000006.1 GCA_905236675.1 Candidatus Rifleibacteriota bacterium
GGCTTAACCGTTGGCGACTTAATCGGCGATTTTGGGCAAAACCAGGAATTGTTAGAAGAAGATAAAAGGTTTATTGCCTTGCCATTGAAGAGAAAAAGGCTATTGCTAAGAATTCTTGATGCGGTAGAAGAAGAATGAGCCAAGCGAAGCTTGGCTAAAGCCTTTTTTAGAGCATAGAGATGAGGGAAAAGAGATAAGAGGATTGTTTTAGCTTATGAAAGTTTTCAGCTATTATTGAATTTTTACAGACGACAGAATTGCTTCGACTAACCTTTTTTAGAGTAAAGAGAAGTTGAAAGTTGAGAATTGAGAGAATTGTTATTTTCATTTTACAACAAAAACGCTTCTTTCTTAGAGAAGCATTTAGTAATAAATTCTATTCTTATTGGCCCCAGATGATTTTAAATGACCATCAGATACCAATTCTTTGAGGTAATCTCTGGTTCTTGATGGGCTAAGCCCAATAAATTCTGAAACTTCAATAGCTTTGGCTGAACCTTTTTCTTTTATGAATTTTAAAATAGCCTGTTTTTTATCGCCGATTTTTATTTTTATCGCCGATTTATCGCCGATAATTTCAGATTCTGATTCAACGCTCTTTAGATAATTTGAAATTTCATTACGAAGATTATTGGTGTGCATTTGATTCATCGCTTCTATGAAAATGCTGATATCTTCTTTTTCATAGCTGTCATTGAGAGCCTGAATGTATTTCGATTTGTCTTCCTTTAAAACTTTCATAGGAATAACAGAAAATTCTCTCTGAATCATATTCATAAGCAGACGGCTCATTCGCCCGTTTCCATCAGCCCAGGGATGTATATTTACTAAAACATAATGAGCCCAAAAACTTAAATTATAAATATCTTCAACTTTATTTTTATCAATTGAATGTCGTTTATCGTTTAATTCTTTGCAGAATTGCTCTATTTTTGTTTTGATTTTTGAATAATTTAAATATGATCTGCCACCAAAGCCTGCTGTAACATTTAATAATCTAAAATCACCATTATTAGAGGAAAAGGTTCCTAATGCTGTCTGGTATTCGCTTCCTGTTCGAGCCATCACAATAGATGCCAGTTTTTTTAGACCTTCCTTAGAGTAGTCTTCATGCTTTTCAGCTAATTTGTAACCGTATTCATAAGCTGCTTTTAAATCTAGATTCATTAATTGTTCTGCTATGGTTTTATTATTCACACTTATGTTTTCATCAAAAAGTAGCTGATTTTCTATTTCTGTAATTGTGGAACCTTCTATAGCAGTAGAATGAGTAATAATAGAATAAAGATAGAATTTATCGTTGTCTATCTGTTTATTAATTCCCAAATCATTATAGATTTTAAGTAATTCAGCTATCTTTTTATTTGATAAATCCATCAAATCGAACCTTTTGTTACAGGGTAAAGATTAAATCAAGCAACCTTACAAACTGTAATCCTGTCTATTTCTTCTTTTAAAGAACGTTTTAGGTTTCTTATGTCTATTTCTGATTGGATGTCTAAAAAGTATCTTTCAGAAACTCCAAAATACTTTGATAAACGCAAAGAAGTATCGGGAGTTATCTTTCTTCTTCCATGAATAATGTCTTGAATCCTAGAAACAGGAACATTTATGTCTTTTGCTAATCTATAACAAGATATATTTAATGGAATTAGAAATTCTTCAGAAAGGATTTCTCCTACGGTTGGTAATTCTATTGTATTCATAATTATATCCTTTCTTTTTTAATGATAGTCCACTATTGATACTTCATAAAAATCACTATTTGAAAATACGAAACAAATTCTAAATTGGTCATTTATTCTAATACTATGTTGACCTTTTCTATTGCCCTTTAAAGGTTCTAACCTATTGGAAGGCGGAACACGCAAATCTTCTAAAGTTTTAGCATTATTTATCATAATGAGTTTTCTTAAAGCTACCTTTTGTATTGTTTGAGGAAACTTCTTAGAAAATTGTTCATTAAAAATTAATTTTGTTTCTTTATCTCCAAACGATTTTATCATATTTTTATTATACCCGTATTAAAGGTATAAGTCAATGAAAGATATAAAAACTAGTTATATCTATTACTATAATTACTTAAATAAATTGACTTCTATATATTTGCTTTGTAAGATTTTAAATTAGAGTATTACTTACAGAGGTGTGTACTATGAAACGTTGCAATATATATATATATGGATTAGCCTGATTTTTTCTTTCTTCTTATTGATTGGGTGCGGTGGAGGAGCCGTTGACAATATCCCAATCAAGAATAATCCGCAAAGTAACGTTACATTAAGTGGTTATGTCGTTGAGGGTACACAGAATTCAGCAAGAACCTCATCTGAATTACGCTATTCCCTCGGAAACAATCTGTCTGGAATAAATGTGTTTCTCGAAAATAATAATACATTGCGTGATATTACAGACAATAGCGGTAAATTCATAATAGAAAATGTTCCAGAAGGCTACCATTCTATAATTGCAGAAAAGAAGGAAGCAGGCGCAATAATCTATAGGCAACGTTTAAGAAATATAAATATAAAAGGTATTGATAATTATTATGAATTGCCAGAACCTATTTCTATTTTACCTTCTCCATATTTATTAACTTTATTAATAACCAATACAAAGAATCAGCCAATAAAAAATGCTAAGATTTTCTTGTGGGGAAGAGATTATTTTTCAGATTCCGATGGCTTAGTTAGTTTAACAGATTTTCCAAAATTATCTGATGAAGAAGCAACTATTTCTGCTAGCGGTTATAAAACAACAAAAATAAAGCTTAGTTTTGGAGAAACTTTAAACTCCAAGATTTTTGTAAAATTATCTCAGACTTCAGATAATAATTCTGCTCCGATAGTTGAAATCAAGCATGACAGCAATTCTTCAATAATTAAAGAAAATAATAAATTATATATTTCTGCAAATAAACAGCTTTTATTGACAGCTCTAGGGAATGATCCTGACGGCAATTCCAATAAAATCAGTTGGAACTGGTCAGCGGATAAGGGGAGTTTTTCTGGGCTTACTACAGCGAAAGAAGTTACTTACTCTTCGCCGTCAATATCAGGTGAAGTTATTATTACTTTAATTGGGAAAGACGAAAAGGGTCTTGAAGGTAAAGCTGAGCTAAAACTTATTGTTATTGGTGGTAGTAAAACCGATACTTCTACTGATACACAGACAAATACAGAAACAAACACTTCTACAAGTACTCAGACTAAAACCGATACAAATACCTCTACAAATACTCAAAGTGCTACTAATACAGAAACTAATACACAAACCCAAACAGAAACTCAGACTAATACAAACACAGGTTCAAATACAGATACAGGCACTGAAACAAGCATAACAATTCATGTTGATGCGCCTATAAATACCTATGATAAAATTTCAGTAACTTTTAACAAAGAACTCTTAAGTGAGTCTGATTTTGCAAACAATGTTAGTTTCTTGCCCATAGCAACAGGAACTTGGAATTTTTCTAACGATAAAAAAACAGCTACCTTTACTCTTGAAAAAGGGAATTGGTATCTAGGAAGCTTAAATAAGTTGATAATTAAGAATACTTTGAAATTCAATGACGGAAATACTCTAAAATATAATTTTAACCAATATTTTATATTGAATTCAGATATTCCTGTTCCTGAAGGATATCGTTCGTTTGCTTTCCCTGCCGAATTAGCGGCAAATGAACTTTTTACCGCAGAAGTTCCAGAATTAGCTTCTAATAAATATTCTTATGCTATGGTTATTTCTAAGAATGAAAATAGTAATGGTGGAATAATAACGCCTATTAATAATAATTGGAATGATTCAACATTTGAATATAGATTAAAAGAGCAAGAACTCATAAAGTTACCTGTTCCTGATTATTTAATTAATGGTAAAAAATCAAAATCATACAGAGCTTCACTTGTTTCTCATACCATTGGTGAAAAAAGGAATTTTTATATTTCTCCTGTTGATGATAATTATTATTATTGTTCTTCTACTCTAGTATGTATGTCAGATAAAGTGCTGATTTATGTTTTAGATAATTATTTAGACGAAAATAGCTATGATAAAGCACAAAATATTTTAACTTCTGTAGAAAAAATTATCGAAACAGATCGAGATTATTTTGGTGAAGAATACACTATGGGATTAGATTATGAAGAAAGAATCAGTATTGTTTTATTTGAATCTACTATAGATCAAAATGGAAGCGAAAGACTAGGTTATTTTGATGCTGATGATTTTAATAATGATGGATTGTATAGCAATAGATGTAAAGCTATATATCTTGCTTACAACCAAGAAAACAATAGCTTGTTAGGAACTCTAGCTCATGAATTTCAGCATATGATTTATTATTGTAATAAAAAAGGGAAAAATGTTGTTAATCCAAATGCTGAAATATGGTTGAATGAAGGTCTTTCTGTATATGCAATGGATGTTTGTGGATGGTATCATCATCTAATGTTAATTCAAAAATCCTTTTTGCATAATCTTTATTTGCTCGAGAGAGTAAAAAATCTAATATAATATTTGTATCAATCAGTAATTTCATATCTATTTTTTAATGCTTCCCATTTTAATTCATCATAAGATTTGTTTGTCGAATTTGGAATAGCACAATACAAATCATTTATCGCTTTTTTCTTATCTAATTGGCTATTGGTTTTGTTTTTAGGTTTCATAACCTTGTTAATAATATCTAAAAGCAGCTATAAATTATCATTAGATAATCCTTCCAATGAATTGATTACCTCTGATTGCAAAGTGGTCATTAATAATTTCCATCCTTTTTTAGCTGTATAATATTATTGCTTTGTAAGCGTTATACCTTCATTATACTGATTTTAGACTATAAAAACAATAACTACTCAATACCCCGATTGCAAACCTATAAAAATGGTGGTATTTGAGAAATAAATAGATTTACGTTTTATTTTCAAAGGCAAAATCAAACGCAAAATTTTACGTTTGTTTTATATATGATAATCGTCACAGGAAAAAACGTAAATGCGTGAATTAGATCAAGGCTATATAAAAGTTACTGGTTTTGGGCGCGGTACTAAATACTACATTTAATTTATTCTCTAATTCCTACCAATTCGTATATGTTATATTTTCGTGTTTTCCCTTTTATCGATACTCTACGAAGAAATTTAACCTTTGCTTTTCCTTTGGTAAGTCCTATGGTTATACCAGATATGATTATGCCTGTTTGTTTTGTGCCATTCTTTGATTCTGCTTTGAATCTTGCAGCAAGATTAACAGGATTGCCTATTACGGTAAAGTCAAGTTTGCCTGAATAAGAGCCAATTTTCCCTGATATTACTTTCCCTGAAGCTATGCCAGTATAGAGTTCTGGTAAACCTGCCTTTTTAACTTTTTCTACTAGCTTTAAAGCGGCATTAGCAGCTCTTAAACCATGCGATGGCATATCGGGATTATCTCTGAAAACAAGCATTATTGTGTCTCCGATTATTTTATCTATACTACCTCTGAATTCTTTTACAACTTCTTCTGCAATAGACATGAAATTGCTTAGAAGCTGAATAGATTCTTGCGGAGTTTTTTGCTGACTTAACTTATCATAATCTTTTATTGCAGAAAACACTATTGTAGCTTCTAAATATTCTCCACCTGGTTTTAAATTAATTTCTTCTGTTTCCGCTATGTTAGAAAATGCATCTTCCGAAACATAGGATTTCAATATGTTTCTTTTTTTTAGCCCCATTACTAGGTTTCTAAAATTGTTATTTAATTCTTCAAATTCATCTCCGCTTTTTATTTCTGTATCCCAGTTCTCTCCACCATGAGCTATGGCATTTGCATTTGACGCTAGGAGTAAGACTGGCTCAATAACTATTGTATCAAGCAGTTTATTTGAAAAATAAATTAATAATAAAAGATATAATAAAATATAAAGAATTGTTTTTAGTATAAAAAATTTTTCATTAAAACTATTTATTTTTTTTATAATAGCAACAGCTAGGTGTGGAACTTTCTGATTGAGTTTTGTTATTATAGTTCTATTTTTTAAGTTGAATTGTTTTGATTTTAATTCTTTTAAACAAATATCTTGATCTTCTTTTGATATATTATTAGTCCCAGACCAAATTTCTGCATTTCCACTTTTATCTGTTGGCAAAAATGCATAGGTTATTTCATAATCATTTTTTGTTTCACGAAAACCATTTTTAAAATATTTATTTAAGAAGAAAGATAATATGGGCTTAGGTTCAAATTTTGCACAGAAAATACCTAATATTTTTTGTGAGTTTTTTTTATGCAAATGAAGCAAAGTATACCAGGTCATTGTTTTCTGACTGAATAACGAGTTTAGTTCACCTGTATTTAAAAGAGATGGGTTGATATCTGTCGATTTTATTTTATGATTAGCTACATATATATAGTCTTGTGCTTCTCCGTATTGTGGATTGTCTTCATTTATAAATTTTAATACTCTAGCTGGTATGTTTTGTGAAATAGCTTCTGTTTCTTCATCTAAAATCTCGTTAGATAATCTTTGAGGAATAATTCTTGTGATTTGATTTGAGTTGTCTATAGTTAGAAGTGATTTCAAATTCTCTGGTAAAACATCGAAGTCTAATAATATTATTTCTTTACTTAGTGGAATATCTTCTTCGATTTTTGATAATAAATTGTTAAACTCTTCAGTATTAAAATTAGGTTTTTCTAGGTTTTTTGCTAATTTATCGATATGTATTTTTAAACTGGTCTCTATTTCAGTTAAATAATATTCCAATTCTTGGCTAGAAGATTGCAATTTTACATTAGCATGATGCTCAACCGATATTTTAGATATGAAAAGGTTAAAATTTTCTATAGAGTAGATTCCCAGAGTAAATATTGAAAAAGGGAATATTGCAGCAACAGTAAATAATGTAATGATTTTGTATTTGAATTTCCAGTTTGTATTAAATCCAAAAAGACTAATATGTAAAAAATAAACTGCTGATAATATAATTATGAACAAAGCAAAATAATTAATTATTCTTTCTATTGTTTTTAGATATTTATTTTCTTCATCTAATGGAATGTTATATTCTATGTATGGAATCAGATGACCATATTTTAAATTTAAATCAGCAGATCCTCCATGAAGAACATGTCTTATAAATCTTAAGTTGGTTGGTGCGAGAATAAAAATTCCTTTTTTATCTTGTTTTAAACCACTATGGAAAGCTGGTTTAACAGATAAGGATAACTCTTCTTCTTTGTTTTTGTTTATATCGATTTCTTTAAAAACTATTCTAGTTTCAGGAAAGCTTTCGTGAAGAGTATCTAACATTTTATGAAAGGAAAAGTCTTTCCCTTTCATTACTGCGAAGAGGGTATAGTAATCTTTACTTGGTTTTTCAAAATTTATAAGAAAGAAATATAATTCTCCTTCATTTATAACAGAAAAATTAACTGACACTTTGTCGAATGAAATTTCTATAGGTGTCGGCGTTTTAAATAATGCTTGCAGACGTGAGCCTAATTGATTTTGAACTTTTTTTATTTCAACTTTGTTATTTGAGGAAGAAGCTTTTAAATAATTAGCGATACTTGTTTTTATAAAATTTATAGAAGTTATATTAGTTGCTTTAGGACTTTTAATTAAAAAAGAACTGTTGTGAGCTTTATCAAAGAAAATGCATAACAGGCTTTCACCACATAGTGTGTTATCTATGCAGGCTTTTAAAGCCTCCAATGGTTGATTTGTATCTAATTTTTTTATTAAATCTAATCTTTTTTCAATAAAATTCTCTGGTATAATTAATTGATTATAGTTTTTTAATCGCTCAAATGATGAGTTAATCAAGTCTGTTTTATAAAAATAAAGATATTCATATTTAAAATAATCGAAACTGATTATAGATATAATTGATGGAAGTAAAAAGAGAATAAACCAGACCAGCCAAAGTTGTAACTTAGGTATGTCTATCTTTTTTACAAGTTTTACTGATTTATTATCTGACATCTATTAATTCTACCGATTCTTCATCAAATGTTTTATATTTTAAACTGTCTTTGCTTTCAGCAATTTCTTGTAGTGAAGCTTTGCTAATTAATATTTTTGATTCTGTTTGTTTTGTCTTTGCTTCTAGATTAGCAGCTCTATTGATAACTTCCCCATTTACAGAAAAATCTTTACGGCCTTTTGAGGTTCCTATAGTCCCTGAAATTGCAAAATCAGTATCGATGCCTATTCCATTTTCTATTGTAAACAAACCTTTGTTCTGACGTTCTAAGTTAAGCTCAGATAATGCTTTTCTCATGGCTAATGCTGCTTTTGCTGCTCTTATGACTTTGTCTTCTCTGTTAGATTCATCGTAGAATACTGCTTGAATGGCATCTTCGATATATTTGTCTATTATTCCTCCATTAGCAGTAATCTGCTGTTGCATCTTTGTAAAATATGAATTTAGCATCTCCACAATAACAGAAGGTTCGTATTTTTCACTTATTCCTGTAAAATTTCGTATATCGGAAGAAAGAACCGTAACTTTTTCCTGGGTACCGTTAACTGATTCTTGTATTGGATTGTTTTCCACATATTGAACCAATCTGTCAGATACAAAACGTTTTATCTGCTCTTTTTGTTTTAATGCAATAGACATTTCGTTGAAAGCATTTGTTATATAATTAAATTCATCTTTTGAAAATGATTCTAATATTAAGCCTAGATTATTTTCATTAAGCTTTTTAATACCTTCATTAAAGATACTAATTGGTTTATTAATGAAATGAGATATTAGTTTGCTAAGTAATATTAAAAGGAAAGTTGCATAAGTAAGAAGAAGTGGAAATATTAAACTGGTTATAAAAGATAATTTTGTGTTAACTAGTGACTTAGCTGTTCCTGCAATAACAAAAGGGTTTTTGTCGGAAATTACCCATTCATTTAATGTGGTTTCATTTCCTGTTTTTATTTTTTCATTACCACTGTCATGGATGTAAATCACTTTATAAATTAAATCATTAATATTGTCATTTATACTAGTATAAGGAATTTGTATTCTGTTAAAATCCTTAGATGAAATATTTTGGGCTATTGTAATGGCGATATTTGAGTCATAAGCATATTTATAATTTGGTTTAGACCAGAATGGGTTGGTTTCTGAATATCTCTTGAGAATATTAAACCGTCTATTTGAAAGTCCATTCATTTCGCTTATAAAGTAATAATTGTTGTTGATTTTATCCTTGGCATAAAAGTATATTGAACTGTCGTAATTTTTTATACCATAAGGATTTTTGTGTGGTACTGATTCTTGACTAGCACTGTTTATTTCAATTTTAGAATTGTTATATTTTTCAATTAGTGACAAAACAAATATCTCTGTATTATCTTTATTTCTATTCTTTAATAGACCTAAATTACTCAAGTATGTTTTAATTATATATTCCATTAATTTATTTTTTAATTCATCTTTTTTTAAAGATTTATTTTTATTGGATGAGTTTTCTGTTTTTCCCATAGGATTTCGTAGAATGTCGAGGTTGTAAAATTCTCCATTATCGGAAGTTACCGATAAATCATTGGTGAAATTTAGAAACCAAAACTTATTGTCAGGGTTTTCAATTATTTTTTCAAAGAAGGTGTTTGGAAAATTGCTGAAATTATTATTGGCTATTATTCTCTTTATTTCAAAAATAGAAGATAAGCGCCTGACAGAGATTTCTTCATTTAATAGTGAATAGTTTTCTAGTGAATTATGTAGATTTTTACTTACATTTATATCTATTAAATCTTTTAAATTATGCGTTATGGTAAGAGTTAATAAACCTATTCCTGTTATTGGAAGAAAAATTACCAGACTTAAGATAAACACTAGTTTTTTGGTTAATTTAATCTTAAATAGTTGATAATTATTCGCAAATATTATTCTTAATATAATAAATAATAATATAGAAAAAATAGTTAGAATTTTAAGTCCTAGAGTTAGTGATTTCAAGTAATTATACTCGTCAGGATAGTTTATGCTTATAGTAATATGTTTGCTTAATAAATAGGATTTATCAATATTTCTTAATCTTTTAAAAATATCTATTTGATTTATAAAAACAGTTGGAAAATTAATTTCATAATTAATACTATTAGAATCTTTAATGTTTTCAGATTTATCTAAGTTATCAACTAATTTTATATTTATGTCTGGCTCATTATTCGAAATAGCAAATTCCAGAATCTGTTCGGGATCAATGCTTTTTTGTGGAATTAATAAAGAATAAAAACCATGAATAGTATTTCGACTGATTGTCTCTTTTATTATTGGATATAAAGCTTGCTTTTCATAATAATCAGTAAATATGGGGGATTCATTTCTGTTATAACCATTGAATCGGCTAATATATTTATAACAAATAGGTGTGTAATAATGGAAACTTAAATTATGTTGATTTAAATACTCTTCTAATTCACTTAGTATTTTTATTTTATCTTTTTTTAATTCTGTATTGAAATAATTATTGTGCCTATCTCTAACTTTACTTATTTCAAAGAAACTTTTTGCTTCAAGAAATGTTTTTTCATCCTTATTCTCTTTTAAGTATTTTTCTAGCTTTGGACAATAGTATGCATATAGGTCTTTTAAATCTTTGGTACCTACGGTTATTGCTATAGGATCATATTTATCCTTCGTTAATTCAACAAGTTTATCTAATAATTCTTTATTATATAAATCTTTTAATTCAGAATCATAAGTTACTTTTGTAATCAGATTATTGGGTATCTCTGGGAAAAGATCTGCATGTATTTTATTAAATTCTTGTTTTAAATAGATAAAGGGATTAAGTTTTTTAGTTATTTTATTGGCTGTATTGAGTTTTTTTTCTTGTTGGTTTTCTTCTATTCTATCAAGGGCTAAGTCAATCTCTCGGGTTGTGTGGTAATATAAAAAAATCAAAGGAATTGTAAATACAAGAAAGCCTGGTATTAAGGTTTTTAAATGGCTTTTTTTTATAATCATAAGTAAGATTTACTAGCAGTATTGAAGAGGATTTCTTCTTAATATAATGAAAGTAATATCATCTGCCAATTCTGCTTCACCATGATGATTCTTAAATACTTCTAAAAGATAATCTTTCATTTTTTCAGCAGATTGAATCTGATAATCAGTTATAAGTTTGTTAAATTCATTATAGCCAAACATTTCGCCTTTATCATTTTCTGCTTCAGGAAAACCATCTGTATAAAGGAAGAGAGTTTCACCTTCACCTAAATAATCAGATTCAATCGTATATCGGCTTCTTTTCTTGCTTACCCCCATTGGTATTGATGGCATTCCAACTGTTCTTAAACTGCCTATTCCTTGGGATTTAATCATCGGATTAGGATGGCCTGCATTGCAAATAGATAATTCTCCAGTGTTTTTATCTAAAATTATTGCACAGAAAGTCATTAGTTTTTTCTTCTTTAAGAGATCACAAATCATATTGCTAGTATAAGTAACTACTTCGTTTAGAGGAATATTATGTTTTACAAAATCATAGATTGATGCCTTGACCATAGCAGTCAAAATCGATGAAGAAACTCCATGGCCTGTAACATCACCAATTACAACTAGGACTTTGTCTTCTGATATTTCAAAAAGATCTGCGTAATCTCCACCTACGTCTGCTGCCATTTGGTTATAAACTATACAATCGTATCCCTCTAACTTGTATTTCCCTGTTGGAATTAGGCATTGTTGAACCGCACCTGCAAGTAGCAAATCTTTTATTTCTATCATCATCTGATTAAATGCGTTCCCTAGGTTACCTAATTCATCTCTGTTTTTTATTTCTATTTGAGTATCTGTATTACGATTTTTTAAAGCAATCAGACCTCTATCTAATTCTTTTATTGGCGTTATAAAGTTTTGGGATAAAAGTAAACCAGTGAAGATAGAAATGACTAGCAGTAAAAGCATAAAGGTATATATTGAAGAACGAAATCTATCTATTTTGTAATCTATTTCAGAAATTGGATACATACAGAGGCAGAAACAATCTTTTAATCTGCTTCCCGGCAAACATAGACAAATATATTTTTGGTTTTCATAATTTATTTTGGCTGATTCAACAGTTTTATTTAAATTAGATAGATTGATTAAATCTTTTATTTCCTCATTGTTGCTTGCACTTTCAGGAACATACATTTGAGTTGCATAATGCAAATTTACTATTCTGAGATTGGTTTGTTCGTATGTAAATCTTTTTTGAGCAAGAGATTTGAAGTAAGAAACAGTATTATGTCTGCAGTGAGAATTTCCGAAACAGAAAGCTACTGGATTATTATGATCTGGGTAATAATTCCACCACCAATATGCGCCTACTTCATTAAAGTTTTGAAATATTATTTGCTCTGGTCTCTCAAATATATATGCAAAACCTGATATGGGATTCTCAAATAAGTTTCCAACCATTATATCTGATTGGCTTAGTTTAACTCCTGCTTTATTTAGCCGTTCAGGGCAAAATCTGTCAAGGCATAAAAGCTCTATAACTCTGCTTATATCACCAGTTCTACTATTGCTTTCATTTGTATTAGTAGTATAAATTTGGGTTTGATCAATATTCCAGATATCTAACCAGTTAAACATTTCTTGAATAGTATTATTTTCGCCGACTATTTCTTTAAGCTTTTGTTCTACTTCTTCACTTGTTGGTGCTTTTTTCCCGCTAAAACTAGCAAGATAATTATCTAACTTAATAAAGCAATTTCTTATTTCTTCTTCTTTAAATTTATAATCATTATCTATATTATTTAAAACATCTAACATACCTTTTTTAAGACTGTTTTCTGTTGCTGTTCTATAAAAATCCAAAGTCGTGTAAGATAAAACCCATAGACTTAAAGTAGGCATATATACTGCTAAAGAAAAAAGAAAAATAAGTTTGTATCTTATAGATAAATACATTCCCTCTTTGTTTGAGTAATTCTTAAAGAAGAAGATGCTAACTAATATAAGAACTATTAATATTATTGAAGTAAATATAATAAAATGATTTCTATATTTATTAGGCTGTTCTATTTTTTGTCCGAATAGAAGTTTATAATTATCTGAATCAAATCCTTTCCAAACAATATTATTGTCTATAAAGCCGTCTAAAAATCTT
Source organism: Candidatus Rifleibacteriota bacterium (assembly GCA_905236675.1). Lineage (GTDB taxonomy): Bacteria > Muiribacteriota > Ozemobacteria > Ozemobacterales > Ozemobacteraceae > RUG334. The sequence continues at coordinate 13,096 of CAJOND010000006.1, forward strand.
TCTGAAACACTTTCTTCAAAAGAGATTACTTTATGGGAAAAAGTATTATTTTTAATTTCTTTGGTTGATTTATCATAAAGAATAATCGGCTGTTCCAAATTCGTTAATTCTTTAGCTTTATCTTCAATAATTTCCAGATTAGATTTTGAATATTCAATAAAGATAATGATACCTGCATATTGTTTATCTAAGTTTTTAGAATAAAAAAGTCCTTTTTTACTTGAATTAAAAGTCGGTATACAGTTTTCCGACTGATTTTTCATAATTTGACTATTAAAGTCGGTTCCCATTATAAGGTCTTCATCTATAGCTCTATTGGGATAGTCGGCATTTTCTATATTATGAATATCTTTCCATGCATATGAAAAAAAACGTTGTTCATAATCAAGTAAATTTTGATTGTTTATTAAATTTGAGTCCTTGTCAAAAAGGGCGCAGCGAAAATTAACTCCTGAATTTAAGCTTGATTCTTCTATTATTCTAGATATTTCTTTTAGATTTATATTATCTATATAAGGAGAAAGAGTTTGAACTAGTTTTTGAAATCTTGGTTTATAGTAATCAATGGGAGTAGTTTTAATCATAAAATCAGTTGCTCTTTCCGAGAGCTTTGATTTTATATTTTCAATATCATGGTTCTTATCTATGCTTACAATTAAAGAATAGAGAAATATAATAAAAAAAGCAGGCAATAATATAATTAGGAGATAAGTCGGTAAAATTTTTTTATAAGGATTATCACCAGTATTACTACTCATTCCAGATTTTTTTTGTTTTCTAAGGTTTTGGCAAAAGATTCAATTCTTTCTATTATTTCAGGAGATATCTGATGTTCTAGCTTACAAGCTTCTTTTTCTGAATAAGTTTCATCGAATCCTAAAACATTATGAAGAAAGTTTCGTAGAATATTGTGGTATTTATTTAATGATTCTATTACTTCTTTGCCTTTTGGGGAAAGGGTAACCGGTCTGTAAGAGTGGTAATTTATCAAACCATTTTCGGCTAATCTCTGAAGCGCACTAGTCACAGAGGAACGTTTGCAACCCATTTTTTCAGCTAATACAGAAGGACTTACTGCTCCGTCTTCTGCCTGAATATCTGCAATTGCTTCAAGATAGGACTCTAGTGCTAATGATACGCGTTGCATTATCCACTCCTTGCCTGATAAAACTATATTATCTCTCAAGATACTATTTATTGCTTTGGTTAGTCAACTTATAAAAGAAATCTTAATCTTTTATTTCTTCTAAATCCATAATTGATTGACGATCTTTTTCTATTTGAGCAATTAGCGCCCCCATACTAGGAAATTTGATTTCTGGTCTCATAGCTTTTAAAAATCTTACTCTGATTTCTTTCCCGTAAAGATCACCTTCAAAATTACATAAATGGGCTTCCAACAGGTAAGTTGTTTTATTAAAAGTAGGTCTATAACCAATATTAACTATAGAAGGGAAAGTTCCTACCGCAGTATCTACATAACAAGCATAGACTCCATTAGGCGGAAGGCATTTTTGACTATTTTCTAAAAGCAGGTTGGCAGTAGGGAACCCCATTGAAGTTGCTCTGTGATCTCCATGAACTACATTGCCAGTAAATGAGAGTTTTCTTCCCAAAAGCTTATTTGCTTGAATAATATTGCCATTCCTGATTATTTGTCTTATTGCAGAACTAGAGATTACTGAACCTTCATCAGATTTTACAGATTCAATAATATGACAATTGCAGTCATATTTATTTAACTCTGTTTTTAGATTATCTGGATTTCCAGATCTGCCAATGCCAAAACAGAAATTAAAACCTACAAATACTGATTTCGAATTCAATTTATTTATCAGTATTTCTTTAACGAAGTTCTCTTTTGTTAAAGATGCGAAATCTCTTGTGAAAGGGATATAACAAATATTATCTGCACCTAATTCTGACAATAATTCAAATTTTTCCTCTGTGGTAGTTATATAACCATCAAAATCCTGATTTAAAACCTGTTTAGGTGATTTATCAAAGGTAAAAATTATAGAGTTAAGGTTTAGTTTCTTAGAATAAACCACCATTTGAGTGATTAATTCCATGTGCCCTAAATGTACACCATCAAAAAAACCTATTGCGACTACAGATGGGTTAAAATCTATTTTATCTGATAAAATATTGATTGGCTTAGTTTTCATTTTCGTGGAATACTCTTAGGGGTAAAAGTTTGAATTCATTTGTAGAAACATTTGGAATTTTATTGTTTGAATAAATGGCTATTAGCTTTTTATCAGGAGAGAATATTTGAAAAATATTGGATATTTCTTTGTTTGTTGTTTCTACACTAGTGATGTCTTTTTTGGTTATGCTCTGCCCATTATTTATAGCAAATAGTTTTTCTTTATTAACTATAATTTTAGGAAAAGAAAGCACATCTTCAAATTTAGTAAAAGCATAATCATTTTCAAAAGGAATACCTTTTTCTAACTTCCAATAAGGAAAAGCATGAGTAGAATCCCATTTGCCTACTCTTTCCCTGAGTAAGTATGACAGATGGGCCCCGCAACCTAGTTCTTTCCCTATATCATAGGCTAAAGATCGAATATAGGTTCCTCTTGAACAATGAACCCTTATTAAAAGGTTATGTTTTTCATTTTTATAATAATCTCTTATTAGTCTTATAGAGTTAATTTCAACTGGTCTTGCTGTTAAAGCTACTTCTTCACCCGCTCTGGCCATTGCGTAGGCCTTTTTCCCTTGGACTTTAATAGCAGAATATACTGGAGGAATCTGATCATATTTACCAGTATATTTTAATAAAGCTTTATTCAATTCATCATCGGAATAATCCGTAGAACCCTCAAAAACTGAAGTAATATTTCCTGTTTCATCATAGCTATCTGTTGTTGAACCAAGAGTAATTCTTGCTAAATAGGTTTTATCCAAATGTTCTGCAGGAATAAAGTTTATGAGTTTTAAAGCTTTACCAAGGAAAACTAATAAAACTCCTTGGGCCATAGGGTCTAAAGTTCCTGCATGTCCACACTTTTTTATTTTATAAACTCGTCTGATTTTGTTTATAACATCGTGTGAAGTAATGCCTTTAGGCTTGTATACAACTAAACAGCCATCTATCATTTTATTTCTTATCCTCAAATGCTTTAATTGCTTCGATACAAGTTGATATAATTTTTGCTTTTACTTCTTCCATGCAGCCAGGCAATGTCACTCCAGCAGCCAATATATGACCGCCTCCCTGGAATTGTTTAGCAATAGCCATTACATCTATATTACCAGAGGAACGTAAACTTACCTTTACTCTATTATCTGGGTTTTCTTTGAAAAGCAAAGCTATTTCTATTCCATTAATACAGCTTAAATTACGAATGGCACCGTCTGCGTCAACTTCAGTAGCATTATAATTTTCAAAATCTTCCAACTTTAACCAGCTGGAAACAATTTTCCCATTATAATCAGACTTAGTTCTTGACATTGTAAGACCATGAATGACAACTCTGCTTAAACTGGTATTTTCATAAACGATTTTATACATATCGTCTACAATTAAGTCTTTGCCTAAAATCTTAGCAATAACTTCATGAGCTCTCTTTGTTGCGTTGTTATATCTAAAATTACCAGTATCTGTCATTATACCTACATATAATGCTTCACGACAGGCTTTTGGAAGTTCAACTCCTGTTTTTTCTAGAATATTATATAGAATCTCACAGGTTGATGAGGCTTTTTCGTCCATTAAGTTTATATCACCCAGTCCTGCAACATTAATATGGTGGTCTAGATGAATTGTATACTTGGCTCTTTTAAATAGATTGACTCTGTCACCCATTCTACGAGCTTCTGTCGTTTCCATTAAAATTGCTAGATCAAAGTCTACGTCATCTGGAAGCTTATCTGTACAAACTTCATAGCCTTCTAGCCAAGACAGCTGTTCTGGAACTGGTTCATAATTCAGAACAACACAGTTCTTTCCTGTAGCTTGGCAGTAATGATAAAGAGCAAGTTCAGAACCTATTGCGTCTCCATCAGCATAGGGATGGGCTATTGTAAAAATATTCTTTGCTTTATCTAGTTTTTCTAATATCTGGTCAATAATAGAATCATATTCAGGACTAGGCCATGTTACTTTCATCGGAATCATCCTTTTCAGAATCAGATTCAGCATCAGCCATTGACTGATTTGAAGGTTCAAGAGTTCTAAGAAGTTCTAAAATATGGTCACCATGTTTGATTGAAGAATCATAAAAGAAAGCTATTTCTGGAACAACTCTTGTTGTAAGAACTTTTCTTAGTTCTTTACGAATCATAGATTTTGCAGAATCTAATCCCTTTTGAACATCTTCAGGGTTTTGACCTTCATCAAGAAAACTATATCTGATTTTTGCAAAACTGAAATCATGGCTTACTTCTACATCTACAATGTGAACACCACGAACTCTTGGATCTTGAACCTTTCGATTTATTATCATTGAAAGTTCATGTAAAATTACTGACGAAACTTTTTCCTGTCTTCTATTCATACGTAATCCCAATATGTGTCTATTATTTCTGACTCGGAGTAATCTGCTATTAATGCATCTATCTTTGCTGCAACTTTTTCTAAATATACTTTATCGTTTGCTACCACAGAAACCCCTATTGTACCGCGATTCCAATCATCGTTATTGTCTACTTCTGCTATGGAAGCATTAAACTTTGCTCTGACGCGGTCTTTCATGCTTCTCAATATCTGACGTTTTTCCTTGAGGCTTGTAGCCTCAGGGAAAGACATTTCAAAAGTTCCTATAGCGACTATCATCATAGGCTGTCAGGAATGTCAGATTTCTCTTTCTATTTCTTTCATTCTGTAGAATTCGAGAACATCGTTTTCTTTGACATCATTGTAGTTTTCAACACAAAGACCACATTCATAGCCTTCTTTAACTTCTTTGACATCATCTTTAAAACGTTTAAGAGAAGCTAATTTGCCTTCATATATTTCGATATTGTCTCTGAATACTCTTACTAAGCATTGTCTGCTGACAACACCGCTAATGACATAGCTACCGCAGATTGTTCCAACACCAGAAACTTTGTAAACCTTGCGAACTTCTGCTTTACCGATGTTTTCTTCCTGATATTCAGGATCATACATACCTTTGAGAGCCAGCTTAACTGCATCTATTGCATCATAGATAATTCTGAAAATCTGAATTTCTACGCCATCTCTCTTGGCTGCTTCATCTACGCCTGTCATTGTTCTGACGTGGAAACCAATAATAATTGCATTACTAGCTGAAGCAAGATTTACGTCTGCTTCTGTAATACCGCCAACAGCAGTATGAATGACATTAACCTTAACTTCGTCTGTGCTAAGGCGTTCTAATGCATCTTTTAAAGCACCGCAAGAACCTTGAACGTCAGCTTTAATAATGATATTCAGTTCTTTTGCAGCACCTTCAGTAACACGTTTAAACAAATCTGCCAGTTTGATATGGTTTTCGCGGGAAAGTCTTTCTTCACGTTCACGTTTCATGCGAAGTTCGCCAACGTAACGAGCAAATTTAGCACTTTCTACAACTGCCATTTTGTCTCCGACTTTTGGAACTTCGTTAAGACCAAGAACCATAACTGGGAAAGATGGACCTGCTTCTTTAACTCTGGCACCAGCATCATTAATCAACGCTTTTACGCGACCATAAGAGGTTCCACAAATAATGTCATTGCCTAATTGAACATGACCATTCTGAACAAGAACTGTTGCCATCGGTCCCATACCTTTGTCCAGACGAGCTTCGATAATTGTTCCAAAACCGGCTTTATTAGGGTTAGCCTTGAGTTCAAGCATTTCGGCCTGTAAAAGAATCATTTCCAATAAATCTTGAACACCTTGCCCTGTTTTGGCAGATATTGGAATCATGGTAGTTTGTCCGCCCCAATCGTCTGCAACAAGACTTTGCTGCATAAGTTGCTGTTTTACATGGTCAATATTTGATTCGGGCTTATCTATTTTATTAATAGCAACAATTATAGGAACATTGGCTGCTTGAGCGTGGTGTATTGCTTCAATAGTCTGAGGCTGAACACCATCATCAGCTGCAACTATAAGGATTACTATATCGGTAACGAGAGCACCCTGAGCACGCATAGCTGTAAAAGCTTCGTGACCTGGTGTGTCAATGAATGTAATAGTGCCGTTCGGTAATTTAACCTGATAAGCACCAATATGCTGAGTAATTCCACCTGCTTCACCAGCGGCAACGTGAGTTTTACGTATATAATCTATTAAAGATGTTTTGCCGTGGTCAACATGACCCATTACTGTAACAACAGGAGGTCTGACCTTAAGGTCTTTTGCTTCATCAGGAGTATCTTCGATTTCAAAAACTGTTTCAGAGAATACTATTTCTTTACCGTATTCAGCACCTATTAACTGAATATGATCTTCTTCAAGACGCTGATTTAAACTGGCTACTACACCTAATTCGAAAAGCTTTTTGATAATAGCTATGGCGTCTATTTCTAAGTATTTTGCCAAATCGTTTACTGTAACTTCTCTTGGAACCATAATCTTTGGCAAAGAATCTTCTTCGTTTTCAACCTGTTGATTTTTGCTTCTATCTAGTAATGCTTCGGTTTGACGTTCTTGCTCGCGCATTTCTGCCTGCACTTTTTTAGAGAAATGTGCACGCTTATTCTTGTTCTTATCATGCTTCTTTTTGCTTGAAAGTTGATTTTCTTTCTTAGGAGCAGTTTTGATGATTGTAATCTGTTTATTTACTTCTATTTCGTCTTCATCATCGTCTTCAATATGAATCTTAGGACCTAGTCTTTTTTTGTCTAATCTGCGGTCATTCAAACGTTGTTCGTTCTGACGTTCATTTGATCTGCTGCTTTGATCATAATCATCATAATCATCATAACCACGATCTCTTCTATTTTTATCTTTATTTTTATCAAAAGATTTTCTTGCTGAATCACGGCTTGATTCACCAGGATAAAGTTGTGGTTCATTATTTTGTTGCTGATTATTCTTGTTTTGATTGTTCTTAAAATTTGACTTTTGATTATTCTTTTGGTTATTCTGCTGATTATTCTGTTGTTTATTTTGTTGCTGTTGATTGTTTTGTTGTTGCTGTTGATTATTCTGTTTCTGGAAATTATTATTATTTTTATTTTGAATTTCTGCTACGGGTTTGTTTTCTTCTTTCTTTTGGGGAAGAGGTTTATTGTTTTGTTGCTGTTGTTGTTTCGGTTGTTCTGGTTTTTTATTGGTCTTTTCTTGTTTATCTTTATTAGCAAAATGTTGCTCAATTTTAGCTAAAAATTCATCAGGCAAACCTGCTAAGGCATTAGTGCTGCCTGTATAACCTAAACTGGCCAACAATTCATTCATTTGCTTAGTAGTAAGATTAAATTTTTTCTTTGCTTCGTGTATTCTGATTCCCATCCATGACCTCCGGCATCATTCTTTATCTGATTTCTCTGCATTCATACGTTCAATGTCTTCTTCTGTCTTAATGTCAATCTTGATACCAGTTAATTTGGTAGCTAACTTAACATTCTGACCTTCTTTACCTATTGCCAGAGAAAGCTGGTTTTTGGTTACTATTGCCAAGGCATTGCGTTTATCTTCAGAAACTTTAACAGAAACTACTTTAGCAGGGCTTAAAGCATTAGTTACGTATTCGACAGGGTCATCACTATAGCGGACTATATCGATTTTTTCACCATTTAACTCATCAACAACACTTCTTATGCGGCTACCTTTAAGACCAACACAGGCTCCAACAGGATCTACTTTGCTGTCGCTAGTTGAAACAGATAATTTTACTCTTAAACCAGGTTCTCGAGATGATGATTTAATTTCAACTATACCATCAGATATTTCTGGAACAGTTTGCTTAAATAACATTTCGACAAACTTTGGATCGCTTCTTGATAAAATAATCTGAGGGCCTTTGCTTGTTGGTTTAACATCAAGTATATAGGCTCTTATTCTATCACCAACTCTGAACATTTCGCCAGGAATCTGATCTTTTGGTTGAATAACAGCATCAGCTTTGTCAAATTCAACATATACATGACGGCGTTCTACTCTTTGAACACGACCATTCAAGATTTGACCGATTTTATTCTTGAATTCACCGTAGATTAAATCTCTTTCAGCTTCAACTAATTTCTGACTAACTACCTGTTTTACTGTCTGGGCTGAAATACGACCAAAATCAGATGGAGTTACATCTTCTTCTACTATATCGCCAGGCTGTGCTTCAGGATCTAATTCTCTAGCATCTTCAAGTGTTAGTTGAGAATCAGGAAATTCTAATACATCACTATCAACAACAGTACTTAAAGATATTACTCTGAATTCACCTGTTGCTTCATCAAGTCTAACTTCGATGTTTTCTTCTGCATCAGACATTTTTCTATATGCAACAACAAGTGCTTCTTTTATCGCATTTATCAATACATCCATTGGGATGTTCTTTTCACTAGTTAATTCTTTCAACGCATCTATTAAATTTATATTAGCCATTCTTTTTTCTCCTCCTTTTATTCGCACTCAATTCTTCTGGAAACTCAAAAATTGCTTGGGCTTCTTTAACGCAACTGAGTGGTAACTCTCGGAGTTCCTTATCGGTCTGAATCTTTATAGTCTCAGGAGTAAACTCCTGTAATCTAGCATCAAAGACTTCATTACGAATCTTACCATCAGTGCCTTCTGTCTGAAGCGTCCATTTTACCAGTTTGCCTACATGCCGCTCATAGTCTACACGCCGTTTAAGAATTCTTTCTATTCCTGGCGATGAAACCTCTAAGGTAAAGGCATCTGGTATGATGTCTAATTCATCTAGATAGTCGCTTAGGCCCCTTGAAACCTTTTCGCAGTCATCAACGGTAACTCCTTTAGGACTATCTATGAAGACCTCTAATACTTTTTTCTTTCCTAGCTTCTTGAGGGTAACATCATAAATCTCATAGGGGAAAGAGCCTTCAACAAACTTACGGACATCATTTATTATCCGTTCTGTTTCATTTTCCATCAACTTTCTCCTAATAGCAAAATCTCGCCAAATTCATGACGTACCAACAACATGATTTAATTGCATTGCAATTAGCTTTGCGAGTTAGTCGACAAGTTTAACACTTTATCTAAAACATTGCAAGTACAATTTATATTTAGAGAGAGAGGAGAGATAAGAGATAAGAGATAAGGGGGATTGTTTGGGGCTCAACAATCGAAAATTTGCAATAAATCTATAATTTACCGACTTACGATTAAACAATAGAACCAATAAAACCCCATAGAAGAAAAGAGGTAAGAGATGAGAAATAAAATAACTGAGAACGGAAGACTGAAAACTGAGATTTTTAGAGATTAGAGAGTAGAAAAAAGTGAAAATTGAGAAATGAAAATTGAAAATTGAAAACTGTCTCCTCAAAAAAACTTTTGTCCACTGTCTAAAGTCTTTAGTCCTAAAACAACAAAAACCCCAAAATTAAATTTTGGGGTTCTTTTTGGTTAGACTTAATAAATTACTTACTGATCTGTACTTGGAACTGGAGTAGTGGTATCTGTTAATACTTCGAGCCAAGAAGAGAAATAAGTATCATCTTCATTTGCGAATGCATAACCAATAAGATTGTTGTTTTGGTCAAAAACAGCTACGGGATCAGCACATCCATCTTTTGCTACGATATACCAGCCTGTAGGCAAATTCTTAATAAAGAAATAACCATTATCTTGAGGAGTGAATTTTAGAATAACTCCTGGAACAGTTGTAGCATTTTCATTACTAGTTCTATATAGCTTACATTTGTCACCAGGATTATAACCTGTTAATACGCCAGCCATAGCACCAGTTTGAGCAAGTTTATAGGTTAGGGTAACATTAGAAAGAGTATTATTATTTACTGTTTTTGAATCGAAAGTTATAGTATTTTCATCTGTAATTTTCAAGTCTTTGGTTTCGTCCCTGAAAGAATCTTTGCTGAAAGTAACCTTATATGTTCCAGCAGGCATATCTTTGAAAGTATATTCACCACTATCAGGATTTGTTGAGGTTGTGATTTCTTTTTCAGTTTTAGTATTTACAGCAGTAACTGAAGCAAATGGAATATCCTTACCGTATTCATCTATTATCTTACCTGTTAAGGTAACAGTTATCGTATCATCTACTTCTTGGACTTTTGGAGTCAAAGTCAAAGACAAATCTTCTATATTAGAATCAACTTTTTTGTATATTATTTCTGTTTCATAAATATTGCTACTATCAACTGCTTTAACTTCATAATAGCCTGCATTAACTTTCATAAATGCAAACATTTGATTTTGACATGAATTTGTGATAGTTCCCTTTGTGGCTATATTTGTTAAAGTGATATTTATTTTTGCATTAGTATCGAATTGTCCGATAGTAGGGCTGACTTTCCCTATAACATCATATTGAGATGCAGTATTATCTGTAACATCCTGTGAAACGGAAGAACTTGAATCTTCTGTTGTTGTGCTTGAAGTTGGGTTGCTTTCGCCACATCCAGCCAGCATCATTGAGCCTACTAGTAAAGAAACCAGAAACAGCTTAGAAAAAGAACCTGAAATGTTTTTCATTGTAAATACTCCAATCTAAGAGAGTCATCTATTTTTAAATCTAGCTTTTTAATCAAGCCAGACGGTAATTCAATAACTGAAACTACATTTGAATATAGTTTTGTTAGACCTATCCAAGGACGCAAATTTTCATATAAAGCCACAATTTTATTTGAGGCATCTATAAATATTGCATCTATAGAATACCGCATAAACATCATATGTATTGAGTTACAAGGAGTAATAATAAGCCCTTCATTTTCTAGCAAATCTGGTGCCAACATCAAACCTTTAAATCTTGTCCAGAATGTGTCGGCAACTCTGATTTTATTTCCTATTAGGCTATTATCACGACCATTGTAAATCTTTACATATTTAGTCATTATTTAGCCATTCCGCCTAGACCTTCAATCATCTGGAATGCTGCTGGTGCACCGATAACCAACATAACATTCGGGAATATAAAGAATATAAGAGGAATCATCATTTTAACTGGTGCTTTTGCAGATTCTTCTTCAGCTCTTTGTCTTCGTTTTTCACGAAGTTGTTCAGACTGAATTCTCAAAACCTGACCAATAGAAACACCAAGTTGGTCTGCCTGAATGATTGCTGAAACAAATGCATTAAAGTCTGGGTTATCAACACGGTCAGCCATACTTTTGAAAGCATCTCTTCTTGCTTCACCCATTCTCATTTGTTTCAATGTCAAACTGAATTCGTTAGGTATAGGTCCGCGCATTTTTTCAACAACTTTGTCACAAGCTGCGTCAAAACCAAGACCTGCTTCAACTGCAACTGTCAAAAGGTCTAGAACATCGGGCAAACCTTTTTGAATATCATGTTGTCTTTCGGCAATCTTTCTTTGCAGATACATTCTAGGCCCTAGAATCCCAATAATAACACCAACTGCAAATCCCATAAGAACTAAGTTGGGTTTTATAACAAATGCTACTGCTACACAGATAATTGGGAAGAAAAATCTTACCATGTTCTGAATAACAGCAAATTCAGCAACAGTAAGTCCACCTGGGAAACCTGCCTGAGCTAGCATCTTTTTGAGACCAGACTTTGCTTTTTTCTTAGCTTTTTGATCTTTAGCATCTTCGTTTTTACCAGCTAATTTTGCAATCATCGGTCTTATAACACGATCGACGAAAGGTTTGTTTAATTCGGCTTCAGTGGCAGAAGCTACTGGCGTTCCATCGGCTTCATCTAAAGACGCTAAACGTCCAGATATATCATTTTTACTTCCTGAAGGAAATAAAAGAAGGATAACCAAAAAAACTACAACAGTACCAATAATCATTAATAGTAAATCTGGCATGGTTAAACCTCAATATCTACAATCTTTTTGATAATTAGTATACCTATAAATTCCCATATTAGACCTAGGACTATAAGATACCAGCCTCTGAACCAATCACCTTTGCCTGCTTTAAAAGTAAAGAGCTTGGACATGAAATCAGGATTCAAAATATAAATCATAATACCCAAACCAAATGGTAAAGCTGCAACAAGTAATCCTGAAACTTTAGCCTGAGCAGTTTTGGTTTGAATATCACCTTTAATTCTCATTCTTTCACGAATGGTTTTGCCGATTTTTTCTAATACTTCGGCTAAGTTACCACCAACTTGTCTTTGAATAAGAACAACGGTAGTGACTAAATCCCAGTCTTCGCTTTCTACACGACTGTTTAAAGCCATCAAAGTATCTTCAAGATTCATACCCAGGCTATTTTCCTTCAAAACTCGCTTTAATTCTTTGCTCATTGGTGGCAAGGATTCCTTAGAAACCATTTCTAATGCTTGAAGGAATGAATAACCAGCTTTTAAACCATTTGCAATCATAATGAGAGTATCTAGAATCTGGTCATTAAAAGCTTGTTTTCGTTTAGCTCTTAAAATGGCAACCCAAATTAGTGGAAGAAAATATGCCGCGACAGCTAAGACAATTGCTAAACCAAGATTTCTTAGAATAACTGTGCCTATCATCATTGCTATCATTACTGCTAAGAATTGAATGGCAACAAACTCATTGGCTTTAAGAGGAATATCAGCCTTAGCAAGCTGATCGGCAATCTTTGCGGCCATTCCTTTTGGAGTAAGAATGGTACCCATATTAGCAAGGATACGTTTTGCTCCCTCGCCGCCTTTTTTCTTTTTGCCTCTTAACTCGCTAGTCCAGTCATCGCCATCTTCTTCTTCAGAATTAGCGTCTTCTTCGTCTTTTTCAAGAGCTTCTTCTGGAATTTCATATTGTCCAGTCTTGGAGGCTTTTTCACTTTCAATTAAGTATTGCTCCATTCTTTCTCGGACATCTTCCCCTGGAGCTTTTCCCAATAATGAGAAAATCAGGAGAACGAACATAATTGTCGCGAATGCTGCAGCTCCCAAAAATATGTATTGCATATTGTTTTACCAACCTTTTGAGGTGTCTGTAAAAATATTCGGTGGCAGATGAATTCCAAATTCAGCAAATTTGCTAGCGAATTTTGGTCTAATACCAGTTGGTTTCAATCTGCCGATAATCTTTCCGTTTTCATCAACACCTGATTGTTCAAATCTGAATATATCTTGAGTAACAATCTTTTCACCTTCCATACCCTGTATTTCGGTAAGATAAGTGATTTTTCTAGAACCGTCTTTAAGTCTTGACTGTTGGATAATCAAGTTAATAGCAGAGCTTATTTGTTCACGAATAGCTCTAACAGGTAAATCCATACCAGACATGAGAACCATTGTTTCAAGACGAGAAAGCATATCTCTTGGGGTATTGGCGTGAGCTGTTGTCAAAGAACCATCGTGACCAGTGTTCATAGCTTGAAGCATGTCCAGTGTTTCACCACCACGGCATTCCCCAACGATAACACGTTCTGGTCTCATACGAAGTGTATTCTTGATTAATTCACGCATTGGAACAGCACCTTTACCTTCGATGTTTGCAGGTCTTGTTTCAAGTCTGACTACATGAGGCTGACGAAGTTGTAATTCTGCTGCGTCTTCGCAAGTAATAATTCTTTCGTCTTCTGGAATGAATGAACTCAAAATATTCAAAGTTGTGGTCTTCCCAGAACCAGTACCACCTGAAACTACGATGTTCAAACGAACTTTAATACAGGCTTCAATAAATGTTGCCATTTCAGGAGTAAGTGTTCCAAACTTAATGAGGTCGGCAACACCCAAAGCTTCTTTTTTAAACTTTCTGATTGTGATTGTTGGACCATTCAAAGCAAGAGGAGGAATGATTGCATTAACACGAGAACCATCAGGAAGACGAGCGTCAACGTAAGGAACTGATTCGTCTATACGTCTACCGATTGGTGCAACGATTCTTTCGATAATTCTCATAACATGGTCATTATCTTTAAACTTAATGTCAGAAAGAACTAATTTACCTTTCTTTTCATAATATATCTGATATGGACCATTAACCATTACTTCTGATATATCTTCTTCGTCAAGGAGTGGCTGTATCGGACCAAAACCTACCATATCGTCAAGCAGAGTATTGGTCATTAAGTCTGTTTCCCTACTACTAAGAACAATATTTAGCTTAGGACTTTCTTCATTAATGACTACTGCTATACGATCACGAAGCATAGCTCTTTTTTTGTCTAGGTTTTGTTCTGCCATAATTGCGGCAGGCATATCATCTATGAGTTTGGTATGAACTTTTTCTTTTAATTTTTCAAAGCCTGAAAGAACTTGTGTTGAGGCATTTTCTAATATTGAAGAAGATGAGGTTGAAGATTTTTCACCCTTTTTTTCTTCATTTAAACGAGATAAAAGACCACCCATATTTTCCCTCCATTAAGGTCAATTGCCAAAAAGTAAATCTTTAATTCTTAATATAGCACTCTTACTTGTATTAACTGGTTTTTTGCTAGGACCAATCAATCTTTCAGCTACATCTATGATTGTTCTAGAGATAAGACTAGCAGGTGATTCTAGAACGAAGGATATCCCTTTATTCAGTGAAACCTGAGCTAGAATTGAATCCATAGGTATAGTTGCATATATAGGTATTCCCAAGCCTGTTTCAAGCTGAGTCTTATCTATTCCAATATCTGGCATATCTTTATTAAGAATAATCTTCACTTTGTCTAAATCATACTTGATACTTTGTAAAGTTTTCAAAAGTATTTTAGTATTTTTCAAAGATGTAATTTCCAAAGTAGCAATCAGGAACAGTAAATTCGTTTTATCAAGAATAGCAAGTTCCTTTTCTGTAATAATTGATGGCATATCAATTATTATGAATTGATACAAAGGTTTTATAACATCTATGATTTGCTGTAAATGTTTAGCAGTAACTGCTTCTGCTTGTGCTGGTTCTCTTGGAGCAGCTAAGACTTCTAAACCTGATGCTTTATGTTTTGTAATACGTCTTCCAATGCCATCAATTGTAAACTCATCTTTATCTATTACTTCTGATATGGTGTTTTGTGGATTCAGATTCAGAGTTAAAGCTACATCTCCGAATTGTAACGAAGCATCGATAAGTAAAGTTCTTTTCCCCTTAGCTGCAAGAGCCACAGCTAAGTTTACTGCTAAAGTTGTTCTTCCTACGCCACCTTTTGTTGAATAGAAAGTAACAACTTTTGCTGTATTATCATCGGTAAAGAGGTCTGCCTTATCTTTTAACCATTTGTTAAAGACATTTTGAATGGCATCAGACAAATCGCTGTTCGAGAATGGCTCAATCAAGTAGTCCTTAGCCCCTGATTTCATCGCTTTTCTAAAGTATTCAGGACTGCTTTTTGTAGACATTATAATAGTCTGAACGTTTTGAGATTCTTTTGCAAGAATCTCTGTAACTTTCAAACCATCTATTCCTTCTAGATCTATATCTAAAAGAACTATATGAGGTTGCAACTCGTTGACCTTATCAAGAGTTTCTTGCCCATTTCTAGCTTCACCAACAAGACAGACATTATCCATGTTAATAATCATTCTTTTAATATTATTAAGCCAGTCTTCTTTGCTGTCAGCTATTAGTAGCTTGATTGTTGCCATTTTTTACTCGAACCGATACACTATAGAACTAATTATTTCTTTTCTTCTGGAATATGGCTAGATTTAATCTGTTCAAAGATATTGTTGAGATTTTCTAGCTTATCAGAACGTCTTGGAACTTTTATAGTTTCAAATCTCTTGTTACCTGCCAAATCTCTTTCTTTATTTGTAATCTTTGGAGTTAGAAGGATTATAAGTTCATTTTCACTGTTGCTTACTGAACGATGTCTGAAAAGTCTTCCTACTAAAGGCAATCTGCTAAGACCAGGAACTCCATACCATGAAACTGAATTGTTCTTGCTGATTAAACCACCAAGAGCAATGGTCTGCTGGTCTTTTACTCTAACAGTAGTCATAATGTCTCTAGAATGTTTATCCGGTGGAAGACCATTGCCTCTTTCATAGCTAAGTTCTTCTTGTTGAGCATATACAGAGAATTTTAATTCATCATCATCTATATACAGGTCTCTGATGCAGAGTCTTAATTTAGCTTCAAATTCTTCATATGAAGTTTTGTTATTCCCAGCATCCTTTTCAACCTGAACAGTCTGACCAACATCTACAAATGCTAAGCCCTGATCGCTTGATGGATCTGAAGGATTAGCTTCTCCGTGCCAACTTGATTCTGCTTTTGAAAAATAAGATGGTTGTGGAATAGCACTTGCATAAACAATCAGATTTGGCTTAGAGATTACTTTGGCTTTTCCAGATTCTTCCCAAGCTTTTACTTGTGCTTCTACCAAGCTTAATCTATTTACATTTTTCATGTAGAAAGGATTCATGTGTTTTGGTAGGATTGCATTGCCAGCGGCATCGCCGATTTCACCGAAGTTCAATGTGCCGTATCCTGCATCGATTCCACCCCATTTTATACCTAAATCTTCACTGTTCTTTTTGGTAACCTGAAGAATGTAAGCCTGGAATACAACCTGATATGGATCTGTAATTGTTACAAGGTTACTAATCTGTTTTTCATCAGAAACGAAACCTTTTACGATTTCAGACATATTGATATAATCGTTTTGGTTTTTAACGCTACCTTGAAGGATAACTCTGATTCCAGTACTATCGGTTGCAATCAAAGGATTAGTGGAAACGACTTCATTTGGGTCGATTCTAGCAGAAATAACACTGACTTTTACTTCCGGCTGTTTTATTGCAGCTTCAATTCTCTGTTGCAGAGAACTAACAGCACCTTCATATTCTACAAGGCTGATTAATTGCTTGCTACCGACAAGACTTTTTGCAACTGTTTCTGCTCTTTTCTTTTCTTCCTTAGAACTGGCCTGACCCTGTAAATATGCTGAATCAGGGAATATTTTTAAGGTAAGATTCTTATTGTTGATTATTGCATCGAATTTTTCATGAATAATATTGTTTTCAGAATAGGTTTCAATGTCATAAACTCTTTTGCCAGTCATATCCCATAGAATGAGCTGGGTTGTGTTTGCTTCTTCGCCTACTCCTGACAGGATTATTTCTGAATCAGATACATTCAAAACATCAACAACGTTATCTTTAACAGCCATAATCTTCTTAACGCCATAAGAAGGAATAGATATAGATTTCCCTAATGGAATTAAAAGTTTTTCTGCTGCATCTGCAGCTATATTAAAACTAGCAAGCGATAAGAGAATAAATGAAGTAGTTAATATCTTATTAATAGATTTAATCATGATTATTATTCCTCGCTAGTATTGTATAATTGAGCATTTGGTATTTGTGGGTTTATTAAATTCCCAGAAATTTTGGAAGCAGCTGGTCCACTATATTTTTTTACTTCACGACGTTTTGCTGTTCCAAACATAATTTCAACTTTACCATCGTCTACAGCTTCTTCCTGATAATTATGCTGGTGGATAGTTGGTGCTGGAGTTGAAGCTTGAACTTGAGGAGTTTCAGCTACAGATGCGTGACCAATGTCTTTCAGAACAATCTGTTCTGTAGCACCTCTTGTCTTTACAACATTGTCCTTATCGGTAGGATTCTTAAGAACAAGTCTGAAAGTAGTGCCAGAATCCAAATACATTAATTTTTCAAGGTCTTCTGGAGTGAGTGCCAAAGTAATAAGTTCAGCCTTACTTGCAGCAATAGCTGGTGTGTGTGTGGCTACAAGACCTTCAAATTCATAGGTGTTACCTATTGCTAGAACCTGAATGTCCTGAAGAACTATCTTTGTAATAGTTTCGCCATTTCGAGGTCGGAATGTAGCTATAACGTCAACATAGTCGCCTTGCTGTATAAAACCGCCAACAGATGAGGCTTTTGAAACTGCTATAGAAACAGCACGTTTTCCCGCAGGTATTGCTCTTGCCAGATTAGGAACAGTATCTTCATCCAATAATCTTTTTGGAGTGATAATGTCGTCTGGAATAATAGTAACAGCAGTATACCTATTTGTTAAAGAAGCAATATCATTTTCAGTAAAAGCTAATTCTGGAACGGAAGAAGCAATGAGTTCTCTTAATACAAAATAAGCATTAGGATCATTTGCATCTTTAATATTAATCATTGAAGCTTCTATTCGGGTTTTTGCTGCAATTTGTTTTTTGCAGACAATTACCTTCTTTTTCGCTTCAGGCGCACGAACTTGTGGTATCGCTATGTTGTTGGTCGGTGGTTGTTGTTTTTGTTGGATTTTGTTCCAAAGTAATGCCGACACAACTAATGAAACTAGTAGTGCAACAAAAATCGCTTTTTTATTCACGGAAAAGGTCCCTCCTATAAGAGACAGTGATAGAGAATTTTACCATAGGGATAAACGTATGGCAACATTTTCTTAAAATAATGTACTGGAAAATCAAATAATTAGTTGTTGAAAAGCGATTATCAGTGATTTTGTTATTTATGAAAATATTAATTAAAAGTTATTTTTTTGTTCTGGTTTCTTATAGAGACAAAAATTACCATGTAAAACAAAACCAGCAGGCAATTAAAACTCCAATAAAAATATCTAGTCCTAGATTGTATTTGATGTTGTTTTTGGTAGCTTCGTTTGTATTTTCTTTTTGAATAGTATTATTTTTAAAAGTGCCGGTTTTTATACTGACTAAGGCTCTCATAAATGCTGACGAACCGTAGTTAATAAAATGAACTATTAGTGCATGAAAAAAACCTAAGCAAGAAGTATATAAAAAAACATTCAATACAAAAGTTGTTCCGCAAATTGAACCTACTGCACCCATCAGTTTGACATCACCCATCCCATAAGCACCGATTATGGCTAAGGGGAGATAGATTATGATTCCGACTAAGGTTGCAATTATGGAGTATCCTAGACCAGACCAACCGTTAAAAAATAGACAAAGTAACCAGCCTAGTATAATAGATGGAAAAGTCAGCCAATTATATATTTTGCCATACTTAGTATCTGTAATCATACCTATCATGGTTACTATGATACAGATTGCCTTGCTGAGATTGGGATAAGTTAAGTATGCTAGATATTCGTCCATAGCAGCCAATAAAAAGAACAAATGTTACTAAATAGTGTTTTATTCAACAATTATTCTATAATTTTCAGGCATTTTGAATTTATATTTGCTAATGTAGTCATTGAATCTATCGTCATCAATGGACTGTTCATCGGTGGAAACAGAAGTTTCAGGATTCTGAGAGTAATAATTTTTTCTGCCTTCTTCAGCTATTCTAGAACGTTTTTCTGGATTATTAAAAAGTTCTTCTATTTCTTCATTAGCTTTTGTCATAACTTCTTCGGAGTTATTTGAACTTCTATTGGCTAATCTTTTTTCGTATTCTTCAATTGCATAATCTAATTCATCGCTTGCGGGATTGTTACTTTTTCTACTATGACGTATTCTCTGGACAGACTGCTTTAATAAAGCTCCGGGTATATATTCATTATTATTTGGCTTTGTTGTTGCAGTAGTTGATGTATTTGTTTCAGAGGGTGTATCTATTGGGATAGACCAGGCTTCAGAGTCATTTGCTTCCAAGGCTTCTATGATTATTAGTTCATCATTAGAAGATGGAGCTTCTTTAGTATCAGGTTCAGTTATTTCTTCTGATTGAATTACTTCTTCAGACTGTTTATTTGATTCTGATAAAGGATAATCTGTTATTTTTGTATTTTCTTCTTGAGAAGTAGTTTCTGGTTCATTAACAACGGTAGTTTCCGTAGTTGAAGAATCTGCTTCCGAAACTGTTGCTGCAACTGCAACTGATTCTTCTTTTGAGTTTCTGTTTTGGGCTGCATATCTTTCACGTCTTATTCTTGCTAATGCAGCGTACAATTCTTTACCAGGAATATAATCTTCTTCATTATCATCAGAAGAATATGTGAATTCATTCTGAACCTGTACATTGACATTATTCTTGTTAAGGCGAGCTCGAATTGCTTCAATAGCTTCTTTGGCTTCTGTAGATAATGCAAACAGATTAGCTACAGGAAGTAAAGAGAAAAATACTGTTATAAAGAGTATTTTTACTAATTTATTCATTCCACTCCACCTTTTCATATGTAAAATATATATTACTACTATCGGCACATTATTATCAAGATTAATATTAATAGTTTTTTTATTTTTTTTATTTTT
Organism: Candidatus Rifleibacteriota bacterium; assembly: GCA_905236675.1. Taxonomy (GTDB): domain Bacteria; phylum Muiribacteriota; class Ozemobacteria; order Ozemobacterales; family Ozemobacteraceae; genus RUG334. The sequence continues at coordinate 33,229 of CAJOND010000006.1, forward strand.
CTAAAATTACAATCTAAAAGTTGCCATTTTTTAGCTTAAAGGTTTAAAATTAAAATGAGATTTTCTCTATGAAACTTAATTCAAATAGTATAACCCCTATTATTTTAGTATTATTAATAGTAATGATACTTGTTATAGCTCTAGCCTATATTTCTCTTCAAGAAGAGGAATATGAAGAAGCTAGTGTGCCTATTCCGCCACATCTTTATTCATCTTCCCAACATATTATAGGTACTGGGAATAAACTTGGAACGTATTTCCCTGGAGGTAAATTATTATCAAGATGGTTTAATGATAATCTTGATAAAAAAGGCGGTTCTTTTAAAGCAGTTGAAACTAATGGCTCTATAGATAACATCAAGCTTCTTAAGGTAAATTCAATTCAGTTCGGAATGTCGGAAGCTCGTATAGTTAAAGAGGCTTATTCAGAAAATTCTAATATTAGGGTTGTCTGGCCTTTATGGGTTGATGTGGTTCAAATATTGAAGCCACCATCTGATTTAGTTCCTGACTATGTTTTTCCTGGTAAAAATATAGGTTTTATAGGGCAACAAGATTCATCTACATCTAGAACTACTAAAGAGATTTTTTCTGCATTAAGTCTTAAAGAAAAACGATCAAAAAATATTCCATATGATAGGGTAATAGATTTAATTGGTGAGGGTAAGCTTGGATTTGCAATGATTCAGGCTGGTATTCCTAATCATAGTGTTTCTGACGCTCTAATATTCTATAATTGTGGACTTGTAAGTTTTAATCCTGAACAACTTGACTTGATTAGAGGTAAAGTTTTTTCTTCTGTGAATTTTACAATTCCTTCAGGATATTATTATGAAAAGCAGCCAGAAATAAATACTATAGCCTTACCTAATGTGCTGGTTTCTAATGTTGAGACATCCCCAGAAATGGTAGAGTTTGTCACAGAAATGATTGTTAAAGGTCGTCCATTACTTAAGGGAAGTTTTAAAGCTTTTGAAACTATTCCTCAAGATAATGAGGCAATATTAAAAATATTGAGCGAAACTGGAGTTCCTCTTCATGAAGGAACAAGACGATGGCTTCAAAAGGTTTCTAATGAGTCAAATAATACTGACAGAGGAGAAGAAAAATGAAAATATTTTCCTCTAATAAAGGTCTTAATCGAAAAGGTATTATTATATTTGTTGTAATGGGAACCATATTTGTATTGGCAATTATGGTTATGTCTTACAATTATTTTGTTAGGGGCAAATTCAATGAGAGCCGTGAAATATTAAATCATTTGCGTGTTTCTAAATGTGCGCAGGCTACTTGTGAATTCATCTTTGCACGCTTAGAAAGTGATTTACTAAGTTCAAGTATGAATGCAAATTTTAATTCTGACGAAGAATCTCTTGGCTTGGTTTTAAGAAATGTTTTTAAAAAGTATAATGACAAAGATGAGCTTGCCATAGCTTTTAACGACGAATGGCTTGAAAAAATAAACATTGGTGATTTTGTAGATGAATTATTAGAAGACACAATAGGAGATATAAAACCTGAAGTTGAAATAAAGGTCGGTTTTTCTGATATTAAATTTTTAAAAGATTTGAAGTCTAATAAAAATATAGATGAAGATATGGTTTTTTTAGACTTTGAAAAAATAGGTCGTTTGACAATCAGAGTTGAGATTACAATAGATCATAGTAGAGAAATCTGGCAGGAAACAAGACCATTTAAAGTAGTTTTCCCATTTCCAATTCCTGTTACAAAATTTTCATTATATTGGGTAAATGGACCCATTGATCCTTTTGAATTTAATAATGTTTCTATAAATTCAGAAGATGGAAAACCTGTTAATAGCAGAGTGCCATTTCTTATAGATAATGGCTTTAAAAGTAACTACAATAAAGATGAGGATGTATGGAAAAAACGTGGCTGGATTTATGTCGGAGGTCAGAATGAGCTTGAACTGAATCGTGCCTGCGGAGATGTAAATTATGGACAGCGTTATCATTCCTATAAACGGCCTGGTGCTCCAGTAACATTAATGTTAAGCTTTAGTAATGGGGATCGTTGGAATAATTATTTATATAAAAATGAAATTTTAAGTTTCAGAGTAGCTCAATGGGGTTTTTCAAATGCATTAACAAATTCGAATACTAATGAGGTATGGAAAAAAATTTTAAAATATGAATACATGACAAAACCTGTAGAATCAAATAGAAAATTCTGGGATAGTTCATGTTTACATTTATTCAGTGATGAAAATATTTATAAAGATATAAAAAAGACTCATAAATCCGAAGACATAATTCCAACCATCACAAGGGTTACGGGGAAAGTCTTTGATAGATATATGGAATTAGGTTATTTATTGCCTAAGAGTTCAAGTGAAGCAATATTTGCAGCGGTAATAAACAATCGTTATGATTATGTTAATGACGTTCAAAAGGCTTATAACGAGGATGCAAGAACATTATCTAATTTACTTTTTTGCCCTAATGGTTTGCCAGAAGAAGGTTCAGAAGAAAAGAATATTCTGGATCAATATTTCTTTGAACTTGACTACGCTAATGGAAATGATCTTTCCTATGAAAATGTCATGAGCAAGATTATTGAACATCAGGGATATGATGTTACTTATGATGTTATTTCTCAGTATTCAAATAATTCTGATAATCTTACAATACCTCCCAAGCTTACATCTGATAGTGTTCCTAGATATGAAGAAAAAGTATTCTGGCCTCAGTTTTTTGATGAGCTGAAATATGAATATTGTCCCGATTCAGTACAAACAATGGAAATTAAAAAGCTAGGTGAGTATAAAGATACTACTCTTGGTTTAGATTTAAGAAAATGCTACTCTTTAACAGGTAATTCTCAGGATATTCAAAATATACTAAATTCAAAATTTATTTCTTCTGTAAATGGAATTGGATTAAATCTAAATAATATTGTTATAGAAGTAGCATCCGCTAATGCTGAACCAATTGATTTAGGTTCTAATATGAACTTTAAGACGGCTGGAGCCATTTATAGAAAAGATGGTCCTTTAAAAATAGGAGCTTTTACTAATGTTATGGGAACAGAAATACCTTTTTTGTTATTAGCAGGGAAAGGTGCAATAAATATTAACAATTCAGCGAATAATGAAGTAAGATCCTATTTGGTTGCTCTTGGTGAAGGTGGGGAAATAAAATCTTTGAACAATAATTCTGAGTTATTAATAAGAGGTGGGGTAGCAGTTAGGAATTTCAGTCCTGAAAACATACCTTTAAATGGTGGTTATCTGGTTTACAATTCTGCAGTTGATCCGACTGATAAAGATAAATCTTTGGATCAGTATATTGGTATAGCTATAGGCCCTAAAGGTGGTATGCCATGACAAAAAAAGCTTTAAGTTTAGTAGAAATACTAATAGGAAGTGCAATCCTTGTGTCAGCCATTATTCCTTTATGGGGATTGATGGGATCTTCTCACCAACAGGTTATGAGGTCAGCAGACGAAATAAAAGCCAGTCAACTTACTGTTGAAATATTGGAACAAATTGAAAATTATTTTATTTCAAAAGATCTACCTCGTGGGGAAGGTATTGAATATAAGCTTCCTTCTGGAGGATTTATTAATATAAAAGAAGGAACTAAGAAGATTCAAATAGGTTATTTTGAAGATTATTTTTCACCAGTATTATTTTTAGAAACCTCTGAAAGAACCAATAATGAAGGCGATGAAGTCGGTTGTATTGTTAAGCTGACAATGCAGTATAAAAGAAAAGATGCTTTGGGAGAGGACGTATCTGAATATGTTTTAAGGGGATTTGTACGTGCAAAAAAGTAGCAGAAAAGCTTTTACTTTAATTGAAATTCTAGTCTGTATGGCTATTTTGTCAGGAATCATCGGTATTGTTATAACTATAATGAACCGAGGGGCTTCTAATGTTCAAAAAGGTAGTTTTAACGTTTTAGCTGCTAATCAAGCTTTCTGGATAGTGTCTGTTATTAGAAGTGATATAGCCAGATCTATTGATAAAATAAATTTCAATGGTGATGGGGGAGTTTGGAAAGGTGGGTCAACTTTTGAAGTTGATATTGAAGGTGGAAAGGCTTCTTATTCCATTGAAAGGCATGGAGACAATATTAAATTTGTAAGAAAATTCACTCCTTCTGGTATTAACTCAGAATTTTTAATCTCTGATTCTAAAACCCAAAAATTTGGTGATGAATATATGACGGATTTGGCTATCACTGAAAAAAAAGAAGAGGGTGTTGTGTCATATTATTTAGAAATTACAATGAAAGAGCCTAATAAATCTCTAGAAGGCAATAATGAATTTGTTTGGACATCTTATATTTATGCTCCTGTTAGAAATGAAATAGAGAAATATTGGGTTTCTACGGAAGCAAATTGATTATAATTTTACATTATAGAAAGGGGAAAAAGGAAAATGCAGAATAATAATAGATTTATTTTATTGTTAACCTTCTTTTCTCTTTCTATTATGATTTTAGGCTGCTGTGATTCGAAATATAGTTATTATATTTGTCGTCAAAAAGGTGAAGAGGCTTTATTAGCTAAAAAATATAAAAAGGCACAAAACTATTACTCTATTATATATACTAACGAATCGAAAAACGAAGTAGTAGATAAGGAACGTACCACTTGGGCTTTTTACCGATTAGGAGTTATTGCTGAAGTTACAGGCGATTTAAAAATGGCAAAAGGTTACTATTGGGGGGATGCTATAGACGATGGTTTTTATGCAGAACAGCCTCTTGTAAACTGGTTCGCACAGGCTGGCTGGAACCAGCTTGATGAAAAAAATTGTCCTAGAACTTTAGAAGAAATTTTAGAGTTTGAAAAGACCACGCCTCCCGATAATGATGATGAGAACATTACTGAAAGAAAAAAAGAAGTTATTGTTCCAAAACAAAAATTGGAAAATAAGTATAAAAATAATAGTGGAAAAGAAAATATTAATGGAGTTATAACTAAGACCTATAATAAATCAAAAAATCTTCCTCCTAATAGAACACCTCTACCTATGAAAGTGTATTATTAGAAAGAAGAGGAAAAGAGCTGATAAAATTGACAGAACGTCATAACCGAATGCTTCAAAGAGCTGTCATCACGTGTAAAAGTCTTGGTGATTTTAACTTTTGAAGGTTGCGTAAGATTTTGGGGTTATATGAATATTAAGTTTGTATATTTGTAATTTATAGTTGAAAATCTAGATTAATATATTAAGAATAAGGGAGTTAAAATGGCTAGAAGAGAAAATAGATATAAAAAGCTTTGCGAAGCTTATGATCTTGGAATTAAAGAATGTAACAACTATCAGCAGGAATGTCGTGATTTTGTTCATGAACTTAAAAATTCTATAGTTGAAAGCTTGGGATGTCCTGAAACAAAGGTTTTTCTATTTCCGCCTAGTACTGGTTTTATTAGAGAAAGCGGTCATCTTCACGGAGATGAGTTTGATACGGAATTTGGAGAAAACGGTACTGCTGCAATAGGGTTTGCAATTAATGTTAATGGTAAGTCCTTAGAAGAAAAATTTTTTACTTTTTTAATAGTTTTCAAAAAGACTGGTTCAAAAATAATTTTTAGCGTTGATGATAATAAAGAATTTAAGAATACTCCCGAAGGCGTAAAAGAGTTTTGTGATTACTTGTATAAAGAAGCAGAAAAGAATCTTTTGGAAAGATTGAAAAATTTCTTACAATCACCAGAAGACGCTGCAAAACCAATAGGTTTTCGTATGGCTTCTGAAACTGCTAATAAAAAATAAAAGGTGAAACTTGTGTTTGATAATCAGGGTGAGTTTTTATCTGCAGATAAAGCTGTAAAAATACTCCAGAAGAATTATTTAAAAAAATTTGGCTTAATGGCCTTTTTACAATTTTTAATTTTTTGGTGTTTTTCTTTTGGATGTATTGTCCTGATTTTTAGACTCTTTCATTTCCGCGGATATTTCGGTTTTTGGTTTTGGGCAGGATTACCTTTGGCTATTCTCTTTGCCTTTGACTATGCTTTTAAACATAAAATTTCGGATATCAAATGTGTTGCGGCTGTTGACGCATATAATCATGCAGGAGGACTTTTCCTGTCTGAAAAAGAAATTGGAGACAAAAGTTGGATAACAAGTAGAAAACGTAATTATCTTGTTCCAACAGTAGATTTTAATTTTAATAAAAATCAGATGATAACAACTCTTTTAATAGCTTGTTGTTTCGTGTTATCAAGTCTTTATGTTCCTTTACCAAATTTAAAAACTATAAAGAATACAAAAATTGATTTAAAAGAAAGAGCAGAAGAAATAAAGGAACAAATAGAATTACTAGAAGAAGAAAAAATTATAACTAGCGAAGAAAAGCAAAAATTAGATAACTCGCTTGAAGATATTGTAAACAATTCAAACAGTGAATCACCAGGAGTTACTTTTGAAGCTCTTGATCAAATGAAAGAAAAACTGCTTTATGAAGCAAGTTCAGAATTAAAGAATCGTATTACAGATATGGAACTTCTGAGAAAAATTGAAGATTTCTTAAGAGAAGCTAATAAAGCTGCAAAAGATCAAAAGAAATTCAAAGAAGCGTTAGAAAAACTTAAGAATCAATTAAGAAAAGCAGGCATGAGTGAAGCTGAAATAAATGATTTTTTAAAATCACAATTTGGTAGTGATATGTCTGGGGGAGCTTTGAGTAAAGAACAAATGAATTCTTATTCTCAACAAATAAATTCTAGTATTCAAAATAAAAAAAGAGAAAATTATGAATTAATTATCAAATTACAAGATAAGAATTTAATAAGTGAAGAAACAGCAGAAAAAGTTCGTCAATCATTTTCTGAAAAAGGGAATAAATCTGATTATAAATCTGATGACAATTCATTTTTCAATCTGGAAGATGCTACAAAACAATCAGAAAATAAAAATGAGCAAAATAAACCGACTGGTGCAGATGGCAATAGGTCTGATAAAGAGAATATGAGCGGAGATAACGGAAAAAACGATCCGTCAGGCCAGCAAGGCCAGCAAGGCCAGCAAGGCCAGCAAGGCCAACAAGGCCAACAAGGTCAGTCAGGTCAAGAAGACCAACAAGGCCAGAGGTCAATCAGGTCAAATGGGTCAGAGAGGCCAGGATGGTCAGTCTATCGGACAAACCCCAATGGGGTCAGTAATGGGTAGCGAGATTGGAGATGACGGTGGTAGTAGTGGCGATAGTGGTAACGGCGATGGTAGTAGTGGAATGGTCGGTATTTCCAGAGGTGGAGGCTATACTCCTTTAACTTATGGAGATAAAGCTTCTGACCATAACGTTAAATATAAAGATGAATTATTGCCTGACGTAAATAAAGAATCTGCAATGGATTCAACTTCTATTGGAATTGGAATTGCCGCTCCAACAGTTGATAATGATAAATCGGATTATAGCGCGAAAGATTTTGATACAAGAAATAAAGTAGGTAATAATACAAACGATAAGAATTTATTGCCAAAATACAGAAATACTGTTAAAAACTATTTTAACCGCTGAAAAATGTTTATGTAAAAATGGGAGTTAAATATGACCATAAATAATACAAAATTAGCTAATCAGGAAACTGTTATTAGAGCTTCAATGAATATAAAAAGAGTTATGGATGAGCTTAATAGAATTCTTGTAGGTAGGCCTGAACTTCATAAGTTAGTAGTTACAGGCATTTTAAGTAAGGGTCATATTTTATTGGAAGGACTTCCTGGAGTTGGTAAAACAGCTTTAATAAAGACTCTTGGAGAACTATTCGGCTTGAAATTTAGTAGAGTTCAGTTTACTCCCGATTTGATGCCTGGCGATATTCTAGGTTCATATATTCTTCAACAGAGTGAAGATGGTTCAAGACAAATGACTTTTCAACCAGGACCGATATTTACCAATATCCTTCTTGCAGATGAAATAAATAGAGCTTCTCCTAAAACACAGTCAGCTTTACTAGAAGCTATGCAGGAAAGATGTGTAACCTTAATGGGAACAACCAGGAAATTACCTGACCCGTTTTTTGTTCTAGCTTCTCAAAACCCAATAGAATTAGAAGGCACTTATGCTTTACCAGAAGCTCAATTAGACAGATTCCTTTTTAAACTTGAAGTAAAGAATGCTGATGTGAATACAATGAAGACTATAATTACTTCTAGACGACGTGGTGAACCGCCTCAGCCAGGATTTACTTTTACAGAAGCAGAATTGAAAGAGCTTTTTGATATTATGGAAGAAATATATTTGCCAAATGCAGTAGCTGACTATATTGCTAGATTAATTTGTGCTACATCTCCGACAGAAACTACTTCTTTGAAAGAAGTTAAGGAATTTGTTCAATATGGAGCTTCTCCGAGAGCTGCTATTGCAGTATCTGAAGCTGCTAGAGCCATGGCTCTTATTGAAGGAAGACCAAGTGTCGGTTTTGAAGATGTTAAAAAAGTTTTTATACCTGCTTTGAATCACAGAGTATTATTGAATTATAAAGCTAGATTTGAGTCTTTGACTTCAGAAATACTGCTGAATAAAATAATTGGTTCTGTAAAAGAAGCTGATTTAGTCTAAAAAAAAAGGTTTCCTTTTATGAAAAACAAATTAAAATTCATTCTATTATTAATATTTTTCTTTTTAACTTGTTTTGACTGTGGGCCATCTAAAATAGAAGCTGCAATTGATCCGACTGCTCCTATAAGAGTTTCTGTCAGTTCGTTTGTTGCTGATACAAGAGATAGGGCATACTCTGTTTTTATTGTTAAGCTATCAAATAAAACTAACAGAAAACTTAATATTACAATTTTGCTTAGAGATGAATCTTATAAAACTTCATACTTAGTTGAAAAACAGGTTGTTCTTATGCCTGCCAGTAGCGGTGAAATGAACAGAGAGGAAAGAATGATTGTTCCTGGTACCTGCAATTCACCAAAGTTTACCTTCAAAGTTGAAGGTAAAACTTATGAAGATAATCGTGTTGAAAACATGATTTCTCTTAAAATATCTGGCTCATATTCTTATGATGGGAAATATTTTCTAGTAGATAAAAATATTACAAATTCTGATAATCTGTTCAAAGATCCTGGTGTTCAGCGTAATAAACCTACTACTTTTGTTTTTAGTGGATCTCAAGAAGAAATGGAAAAAGATTGGCTGGCTTATTCGCAATTTGACGCCCTGATTTTTTTAAGCGATACTTTTGAAACTAGTCCAGAACTTGTTCAAAATGCTATTCTAGACTATGTTAGACTAGGTGGTAACTTATTCCTGATAGGTGAAATAAAAAATGAATCTCTAATAGAAAAAATTGGTGGAAAACAGATTGCTTCTGAAAAGTCTTCAATAAAATCTCTTTTTTCAATTTTTAAACCAGAACCAAGAAAAAATGATAGTAGTAAAGTAGTAGATACTGTCAAAAGTCATGGTTATATCAAGGGAATAGAGTTTGGCTTAGGTAGTATTTCTTGTTTTGAAAAGTCACTTTTTGATTTGATGATGAAGTCTCCTCCTGAAGAAGAGAAGAGTGGTTACTACGGTTATTCCAGTTATTCACGTTCTAGCACTAAAAGTGAAACTAAAACAACTAAAGAAGAAGAAGAGAAAAAATATGCAGAATTAAACAAAGGCAAAATTTTTAATCCAAAAGAAGTTATCGCTAAATTTGACGAATTTTCTCATACTTATAACAATCGCAATTATAAAGATTGTTTTACTGTAGAAAGAGACTATAAATATGACTATAAGATAATGAAGTCACCATTAGCAATAATGTTTTTTGTCTTGTTATTTGCTTTACTTCTTGGACCTATTAATCTCTTTGTTCTGAATAAGTATAAAGCAAGGATAATGGTATTTGTTTCCGTGCCAGTTATTTCTATTATCTGCTGTACTATGGTTTTTGTTTATTTCCTTTTATTTGAATATAATAGATTAGAGCTTTTTAGACAATCTTTTACTCTATTAGATAACAATTCTGGAGTTGCCATTACTTTTGGTTCAGAACTGATTGTTTCTGGGAAAACTTTGAATAACGAACTGGCATTTCCTTTGTCTTCTGTAATTTATGCATATGATCTTACGTATAGGAATGTTTATGGTGTTACAAAGGAAATAAGGCTAGATAAAGATCAAAATTTTACCTATGAATGGATAAAACCAAAGGTTCCTTTGGCATATTATGTTAAATCAAAGGAAACTGCAAAGTTCAGACTTGAAGTAAAAGAATCAGAAAATGAAATTGAATTTATAAATGGACTAGGTAGTGATATTGATGAAATTTATATTCTCTCTGAAGATGGAAAAAATCTATGTAAAGCATTTGGAATTGGTGCAGGAAAAAATGGGAGAGCTTCTGTTTATATAGACAATTTTTCATATAATCCTTCTTCTAAACTATTAATCAAAAACAATTTCAGAGGGTTATTAAAAAAAGAAAAGCCTCTTGATAAATATGCCAAGGATTGTCTTAAACCAGGTGAATATATTGCTAAATTGAGAACTAATCCATTCATGAGACAAAATTTTGACTCTAGAGCTAGTATAAAAGAGCTAGGTTGTTATGTTCATGGCACTTCTAAAAAAGGTGGTTCTTTATGATATTAACTGTACGTCATCTTAGAAAAGAATTTTCCAATTGTTTAGCAGTAAATAATGTTTCATTTAAAATAGAAACAGGTGAAATAACTGGTTTTGTTGGACCAAACGGAGCTGGAAAAACAACAACTATGAGAATTCTTGCTACTATTGAACCATGCAGTGCTGGCTTGGTAGATATAGATGGTAATTCTATTTTGGAATATCCTGAAATAGCAAGGAAACATATTGGTTATGTTCCTGATTCCCTTCCTTCTAATAGTGATATGACGGTACATGAATATTTAGATTTCTTTGCAAGAGCATATGGACTACTAACACCTAAAAGACAAAAAACTGTAGAAAGTTTAGAAGAGTTTACTAATTTAGTCGGTATAAAGGAAAAATATATTGATTCCCTTTCAAAGGGTATGAAGCAAAGAGTATCTATTTGTAGAGCTCTTATAAATGATCCTGATTTTATATTGATGGATGAACCTGCTGCAGGACTAGATCCGAGAGCAAGAATAGAATTAAGAGAACTTTTAAAAGTTCTGTGTGAACAAAATAAAGGAATACTGATTAGCTCTCATATTCTTAGTGAGCTTTCTGAAATATGTACTTCAACAGTTATAATAGAAAAAGGCAGATTGCTTAAATACGGCAAAATAGATGATGTAGTTAAAGAAGTTGTTAAAAACAAACGAATACTCCAAATCAAAACTTTGGAAAATGACGAGCAGTTAGCTAATACTTTACTGCTTCAACCTATGGTATCAAAGATTTCAAGTCTTGGTAATACGATTGAATTAGAATACGAAGGTAGTGATGATCAGGCTTTTGAAATGTTGTCTACCTTGATGAAAGATGGTTTCAAAATTGTTGGATTTGGTTTTAAGCAACAAAATCTTGAATCTATTTTCATGAACATTACAAAAGGTGATGTACAATGAATGAATTTTTAACAAAATTTGATGATAGTTTAAATCCTATACTTGTAAAAGATTTACGACAGATTGTCAGGGGAAAATTTATCTGGGGTGTGTTGCTTCTTCTATTGGGTATAATAGTTTTGATTTTAGGTATTTCTTTGTTGGAAGCTGGAACCAGTATCCGCGGTGATATAAATGGGGAGTTTATTTCATATGCAATGTCGGCACTTCTTTTCTTTGCATGTGGATTAATTATTCCTATTCAAATTGGGAGAAAAACTAGTGAAGAAGTTAATGATGCTACTCATGAACTGATTTTTACCACAACTATGACTTCTTCCTCTATAGTTAAGGGTAAAATTCTTAGTGGAACAGTAACGATTATCATGTTGTATGCCACTGTTGCACCATTTTTGTCTCTCACCCTATATATGGGTGGTGTAGATATTAAAAATCTTTTTGTTGCAATGGTTTATTCGTTTATTGTTTCTCACGTAGCAGTATTATTTCAGGTTAATGCTGGTATGTCATATCGTAGCGAAGCTGTTATAGCTAGTATTGGTCATAAGGCTGGAATAATAATCTCTCATATAATTGGTTGGTTTTTTGCTGCTTCAATAGGTTCTATGATATTAAGTGGTGATTTGCTTAGACGTAGTGGAACTGCTGATTTTTGGACATATACAATAACATTTATAATTTCAGTTATATTCATTTCTATTATTTTTTATATGTTAACTGTTAGCAGAATACAAACAGAATCCTCAAACAGAACTTATTTCTTAAAGTTTGTAACAAGTGTAATATGGTGTATTGGTTCGTTATTGTGTTCTTTTGATAAGGAATTTTCATTAGGATGGACAGCTGCTGTATTTATAGCACTTATTCCTCTTTCCGTTTTTTTGTTATTAGATCCTGAAAATTATAGTAGAAGAGTTCTTTCAGAAATTCCTAAAAATCCTATTGGCCGTGTTTTAGCATATCCTTTCTATACAGGTATGCTTAATTCTTATGTTTGGATAGTAATTACCGGTATTCTTACTTTATTTTATTCGATGAGGTATTATTCAGGATCTCATAGAAACGATTTCTTTTCCTTTTTAGCTTGTGTTATTACAATGTTGATTTCTTCGCATTCTTATTTCTTCATTTCTAATTTTATTAAGAATATGTTATTCAAAGATAAATCCAGAACTTATATTTTTAATATTTTTGCTACTATTGTGGCAATAGTAGTCATAGGTTCTTTTATAGCTGAAAACCTGATTTACCCGTATCATAGTGGTTGGGCTTCTTTACTTAGTCCATTTTCGATGTGCTATTTTGTCAACGGTGACAATATTATTGTCTGTATAATAGCTACTTTAGTTATTTGGGGTATTTCATTGATATTAAATATAAATAGAATTGGTGCTCAATTAATTACTTATTTTGATCCAGAATCAAAGCTTAAAGAAGATTATATGATTACCCAAAATAAAGGATAAATTTTTGAATTGAATAAAGTTGATAAAAAGATACTAGAATCTGCTGTTCTTTCAGGACAAAGATTTCATTTTAATCTCTCTTCTCGCTTTTCTGGTGGGCAGGGGGGTGGAAAATTCGGTTCAAAAACAGGGCAGTCGTTAGAGTTTGTTGAGCATAGAGAATATCAGCCTGGAGACGACATAAGACATGTTGACTGGAGTGCCGTGGCTCGTTCTGATAAACTTTCTATAAAGCTTTTTAGAGAGGAAATAACACCGCATGTAGATTTACTTTTGGATCTTTCTAGTTCTATGAATATAAACAAAAGTAAATTTAATGCGTTGACTGCTATTACAGCAATCTTGATACAGGCTTCTAATAATTCTGGATACACCTGTAATAGCTGGCTTATCAAAGATTTATGTAGAAGAGTAGAGCCCGTTAATCTTCCAATAGATAAATGGGTTGATTTCGTTGCTGATGCTAATAAAAATACTGGTAAAACTCTTAGTGATTTCCCTCCAAAATTAAAAAATGGGGCTGTTAGAATATTGGTTAGCGATTTATTCTGGGATCAGGAACCGATGGGTATATTAAGAAAACTTGCGGATGGGGCTGCAGCTGTTATTGTAGTTCAACTTGTTGCTTCCCAGGACATTAATCCGGAGGTTTATGGTAATATGCGTATTATTGATTCAGAAACGGGGGACGCTCTCGAATTAATTTGTGATGAAGCTTTAATATCTGATTATAAGGCAAATTTTGACCTTCATAGTCAGTATTGGAAAGAGTCATGTACAAAATCTGGGGCAGTTTTTTGTTTTATGGAAGCTGAAAAGCTCTTAAAAGAATTTGTTCCTGATGAATTAATAAAAAATGAAATCTTAATATTGGGTTATTGATATGCCAATTTTTACGAATCCAGCTGCCTTATGGGGAACGATTGTTTTTCTAGGCTTAATAGCTGTATATATTTATAGACGACGCTCTAGAAATATTGTCTTATCAACAATAATGTTTTTTTCAAAATCTAAGAGCACTGCCGAGGGTGGGCAGAAACTCCATAAATTACAGACTCCTTTAATTTTTTACTTAGAAGTTCTTATCTTTTTACTTTTGATTATGGCTATTGCTAACCCTGTTAGTTTGCATAGAGGACAACTAATACCTATTTCAATTGTATTGGATGACTCTTTGTCTATGACGGCTGGTGGGAAAAATTCAGCCTACAATTTATGTCTGAGTTACTTAAAAGGAAATATTTTTTCAAAATCCTATTATTCTATTACTCTTATAAAAGCTTCTGATAAACCTGTAATTATAGGTAGACGAGACATGGGAGTAGTTGAAGCAGAAAATACTTTGAAAGCATGGAAGTGCGAATCTGTAAATTCTAATCTTATGGTTGCTGTTGCACATGCGATAGAAATGGGAACAGATGAAACTATTATATTAGTATTAACAGATCATCTAAATAAGAAAACCAATTCTGAATCTATAAAATGGCTTTCTTTTGGAATGCCAAGAGAAAATATTGCAATAACTTCAGCTAATAGAAGTGCTAATGGTAGGGTTGACAGATGTTTCTTTGAATTTACTAATTTTTCGAAAAAGCAAAAGGTACTTGAAGCAGAAATTTTAGATTCTACTAATGATAAGGTTTTAAATAATATATCAACTACTTTAGAACCGAAATCCTCAAGAAGAGTAGTATTGAAGATACACGAACAGAGTTCTACTATAAAGGCAAAAATAAAAAATGATGATATAACCTATGACAATGAGGTAATATTGCTTCCCATAAAACGTGAAAAAATGAAAGTTGCTTTGGATTTTAATAATTTGGCTTTGGCTAATGCTGTAAATAAAGCAGTTTTATCAACAGATATGGCTGTTATAGATAGTAAACTACCACAAATTCAAATAACAGATAAAATTATTAAGGCAAAGGATTCTGTTATAACACAGGTTGTTTTTCCTCAAGCTTCTCATACTTTGTCTTTGGTAAAGAATTTTGCTGCTGATAAGAATGATTCTATTACTTCTGATCTGCCATTGGAAAATGGTATATGGGTTGCTGATTCAAGTTTTTATAGAATGGGTAAAACTTTGTTAGTAAGTGGTAATATTCCTTTGATTTGCGTGGATGAAGATAGTAATAATTGGAATACTGTATATTTAAACTATGTTTATAATAACTCTAATATGGATAAAACCACATTCTGGCCAGTCTTTTTCTTTAATGTTCTGGAATGGACATCGCATTTTGTTCCAGGACCTAATTCTTTTAATTTCAGATCGGGCAGTCAAATAATTGTCAGTGCTGAAAAAGAATCTACTAAAGTTTTACTTAAAAGGACTTTGGAGAATAATAAAGAAGAAGTTAAGGAAGGTATGGTTAATAATGGAAAAGTATATTTTCAGGCTAATCTTCCTGGTATATATGAAATCGAGGATGGAAATAAAAAATATAAAATCGCTGTGAATCTTTGTTCTTATGATGAATCCGATTTAACGAAATCGGAAAGAACAAAGACATATCCAGAAATAGTTTCCGATGAAAATCTGAATTATTTTGAAAGTGTTAAATGGTGGTTTATACTTTTGGCTTTCTTGTTAATGGCTTTACATCAATGGCTTATTTCAAAGAGGAGGGTAGGTTATGCTTTCTGAACCTCATTGGCTTATACTGATATTCCCTCTTCTATGTCTGGTTTTTTGGCTTAAACCAAATTCTAAAATAATTCTTTCTATAAGAGTATTATTGGTATTAGTGCTTTGCTTTGCATTAGCTTCTCCTGTATTTAAGCTACAAGGACGTGAAGGGATGATAGTCATTGTAGCAGATAGAAGTTCTTCTATGCCTCAAGATACAGATAAGCGTATTCAGGAAACTTCAGACATATTATCTCATGATATGCCTATTAATAGCAGCTTAGGCCTTGTTAGTTTTACTGATAAAGCAAGAATTGAATTTAGTCCTACTAAAAACGCGATTTCTGCCATGCAGGAGTTGACTAACAGAGATTTTTCTAACTTATCTGATGGAATAGAATTAGCTGTCTCTATGATTCCTGACGGAGTGTCAGGGAGAATAATTGTTCTTTCTGATGGATTATGGAATGGTAATAATCCACAAAATTCTGTAATAAGTGCAATAAACAGAAATATTCCTATAGATTATAGATATATTGGTAAAACTGTTCTGAATGATTTGGCAGTAACTTATCTGGAAGTTCCAAAATTTTTAGAACCAAATGAACCATTTATTTTAAGGGCTGGAATTGATTCGCCAATGGAACAGAATGCAGATATAGAATTGTTCAATGGCGAAAAACAATTGTTTAAAACAGAGTATCATCTTAAAGCCGGGTTAAACCATTTAAGTTTTAATTTATTTGCTCCATCAAGTTCTGTTGCCAAATATATTCTAAAGGTTTTCGGCACAGGTAAAGACTCTCAGAAACAAAATAATGTAGCTAAGTCGGTTGCTCTTGTAAAAGGGAAAAAACCAGCTTTAATTGTTACTAATGGAGTGAAATCAAGCATAAAAAATTTGCTGGATAAAAATAATATTGAATCAGAAGAGAAGAATCCTAGAGACATATCATGGAATATAGATAGTTTATTGGGTTATTCAGTAGTTATACTTGAGAATGTTCCTGCAGAAACTCTAGGTTATAATGGAATGCATAGCTTAGCTGCCTGGGTAAAAAATATGGGTGGAGGGTTGATATTAACAGGTGGAAAGAATTCTTATGGAAATGGTGGTTATTTCCAATCACCATTAGAAGATGCTCTTCCGGTATCCTTAGAAATGAGAAGTGAAAAACGAAAAATGAACATAGCAATTGCTGTTGTTCTAGATCGTTCCGGCAGTATGGGTATGCATGTTGGTGGTAGAACAAAGATGGAACTGGCAGATTTAGGAGCTGCCGCATCTTTGGATTTGCTGGGACCAAAAGATGAATTTGTTGTTTTTGCTGTTGATACTTCACCCAATTTAGTAGTTCCTTTACAGAGTATATCTTCTAATAAAGAAGAAATGCGTAACAAAATACTGTCTATTCAATCTACTGGCGGTGGTATATTTGTTTATGAAGGTATTCAGGCAGCATATGAAGCATTGAAACAATCTAATTGCAATACTAGACATATAATATTGTTTTCTGATGCAAATGATTCTGAACATCCTGGTGAATACTGGAATTTATTGAGTAAAGCCGCAATATATAACATGACATTAAGTGTTATAGGTTTAGGCAAAGAAACTGATTGTGATGCTGAAATATTGAAGAAAATAGCAGACGAGGGGAAAGGACGCTGTTTTTTTACTAATGAGCCTGAAGAATTGCCAAGACTTTTTACTCAAGATACTTTTATTGCAGCTAAAAGCACATTTATAGAAGAAAAGGTTAATATTTTCTCTTCCGGTGAATTAAATACTATTATTAATGGAAATTCTAATTTTAAATCTTCTATTGATGCATATAATATTTGTTATTTAAAAGAAAATGCAACTCAGTTAATTACTGCAGAAGATGATGATAAATCACCTATTCTAGCTTCGTGGCAGTATGGTCTAGGAAAAGTTGCTTGTTATACAGGTGTATTGAGTCAGGAAAAAGGTGGAGAGTTTTTAAATTCTGAATATATTTCTAAAATCTTTTGTGGATTACATGATTGGATTACTTTTGACGATAGAAGTGCTATAGGGGATATGACAATCAGTCAGAAAATTGAAAATGGAGTCTGGAAAGTTTATTTAAATTTAGATCCTGATAGACCAAGAGAACCATTTGAAGATAAACCTGTAATAGAATTGCTTACTTATACGTCAGGCGGTAAACCAATTCATCAGAAGATTAAAACTAACTGGGAAACAGCAGATCAGCTTTCTGCAAGCTACAATATTAAAGGTGACGAAGTTATATCATCCGTTCTTAGATTCAACGACAATCAAAAGTTAGTTCTAGCACCAGTTTGTCAAATATATTCTCCAGAATATCTGCCACAAGGGAATAGAAATGGAGCAAAAGAATTGAAGACTTTGGCAAAAATGACTGGAGGTAAAGAGTTAATTGATTTGAATTCTGTTTGGTCTACAATGCCATTAGTTTACCAAAACAAAGATGTATCTAATTATCTTTTCGCTTTTGCACTATTTTTATTCCTGTTAGAAATAGCAGAAAGAAGATTAGCTTTAGTCAGCATAATTATGTCAGCTTTCAAGAAGGATAATATTAGAATTAAAAAAGAAAATATTAAGCCTGAAAATAAAAAAGATTATGTTTTTGAAGGCAAAACAGTAACTAATGTTGCTTCTATGAATATTCCAAAAGAAGAAAATAAGCAATCTGATTATATCAATGTAGATGAAGACGATGATGTTTCTGATGTCTATAATGCATTAAAAAAGGCAAAGAAAAAAGCAGACCGCAGAACAGGATGATTTTAGATGGTTTTATTTAATAATGATTGTCAATCCATAGAATGCCATGGACATTATGGAAGCAATTAGCATTGTTAGTCCTGTTTTCCCTAAATAAATGGAGATGCTTGATTCATCAACCCTGCGTCTTAAAGAAGCCATTAAACATATTACTAAAAGCCAGCCTAGACCACTTCCTAAAGAATAAGCTACTGAATTTATAAAATCATATTCCTTTAATACTACAAAAAGGCTTGCACCTAAAATTGAACAATTTACAGCTATTAATGGTAAAAAAATGCCAAAAGAAGCGAAAATTTCAGGGAAAAATCTATCAAGAAACAACTCTAAAAATTGAGTTATCGCAGCTATAGTAAGAACAAAAAATAGTAATTGTAGATATTCTATATTTAAAGGTAATAAGATATATTTATAAAGAGTAAAATTGACTGAAGTTGAAATTAGCATTACAAAGCATACTGCTAATCCCATCTGAAAAGATGTTTTTAAATTAGATGAAATAGAAATTAAAGGACAGGTTCCAAGAAAATAGAATAAAACGATATTTTCAGTTATACTTGCTGTGAAAATAATTTTCAAAATGAAAACTATCTGTTCCCAATCCATTATCAATTTTTCCTGCCAAAACTTCTTAACCAGTTTACTATAAATAAGAACAATGCAAATACTATAAAAGCACCTGGAGGAGAAGAGAAAACTCTGCAAGGAATAAATCCTTCAGGCATTATAGCTAGTTGCCATAATGTCCCTTTTCCTAGGGGTTCACGAACTAAGGAAATACTCATTAATACCATCATATAACCTAAAGATACTCCTATGGCATCGCATAAACTTTCACTTAGGTTATGAGATGAAGCATACGCTTCCATTCTTCCCATTACAATGCAATTTGTGACAACTAGGCCTACATATGCACCAAGTTCTCTTGCAATTTCAGGATATAAGACTTTCAAAAGCTGTTCTGCGGTTATTACAATAGTGACTATTATCAACATATAAGATAAAAGCCTGAATCTTGAAGGGATTTTGAATCTAATAACAGAACATATGGACGAAGTAATAATAGTTGTTAAACCAACAATAATAGACATAAAAAAAGCATTCTCAACATTTGTTGTGGCAGCTAGGGTTGAACAAAGACCTAGAGCAAGAACAAAAACAGGATTCTCTGTAATCATTCCACGATATATGTTTTTTAAAGCCTTATTCAATATAGATTCCTTCTTCAATCTTCATTCTTAGAATATCGGCATACCACATTTAGTACAGAATTTTTCCTGTGGTTCGTTATCTTGTCCACAATTAGAGCAGGTAATCATTTTTACTTTTTCTATTTGAATATTCTGTTTCATATCTTCTTCTTTCATATTCGGCGGTAAATTATTAAGAGGCATATTTTCATTAGAAGCAGATTGCTTTTGTTTCTCTGGTGCTAATGATGTTGCTAAATGTCCAACATCTTTTCCTATAACCTGGGTCATATCAACACCATCTTTAACTTTTAAAACACAGAATATTTCTATAGGCATTGATTTACCTTTAACCATTATAGATTCACGCTGCTCAATATCGAAGTAATCTTTAACCCTTTCGTATGTGGCTCTTGTGATATACATTTCCATCCCTTTAGCCTGAGCCATAATACGAGCTGCAAGGTTGACGTTGTCTCCAATAACTGTGTAAGAAAGAGCTTTTTCAGACCCCATATATCCAGCTGTTACTATGCCAGTATTTACTCCTACCCCAATTTGGATAACCGGTTTCCCTTCTTTTCTCCATACTTCCTGAAGTTCTCTAAGAGCATCAAGCATACGAACACCGCAAAGAACTGCTCTGATAGGGTCATCATCTCTAGCAACAGGAGCACCAAACAAGGCCATTAATTCGTCACCGACGTATTTATCAAGTGTTCCATCTAGTTCCATTAAAATATCTGTCATTCTAGTAAAATAAACATTTAATTGCTCAACAATGTCGGTTGGGTCCATATTTTCAGACATTTTAGTAAAACCACGAATATCAGAAAAGAAACAGGAAACTTCGCACTTTTTACCGCCTAGTTTTAATGCAGACGGGTCCGACATAATCATTTCCGCAACTGCAGGAGAAACGATACGGCTTAAGCTGCCTCTTAATTCTTCGTTTTTCTTTAACTGGTCTTCACTAAGTTTTTGAGCTGAAACCAAGTCATCCATAGTTGCAGAATATAATTTAGCATTTTTCATAACCAAACCGGCAACTTCAGCGCAGGTTGTCAAAAGGTTTTGGTCATCTCTAGTGTAATCAGGGTTATTCATTTCCTCAACATTCAGAATAGCAAAGATTTTTCCTTCACTATATATTGGGGCTGCTAAGACTGTTTTCAAAACACCTTTCCCGATTAATCCCTTCATTTGAGGATTTATTTCACATTCTTTAACGCCGAAAGCCCCAGCTCCACCAGTGACTTCATTTATCTTTACATTTAAAAGATGGGTAATCATGCTGTTCTCTTCGTAAGGAACTTCATAATTCTTATATTCATTAACTTTCATTCCGGTTGCTTTGACTATTACCAGCTTTCCTTCTTTTTCATCGTTTAAAAGAAGTTGAACTTTTTTAGCATCAAGACCTTTGGTAATTATTTCTACAGTATTAGCAAATATCTGGTCACGATCTAAGCTTTTGGTGAGATTCTTTATACGCATTAGCGTTGTGGTTAAACGCATCGACTTTTTATTGAAATCTTCACGCATTTGCCTGATTTCGCGTTCCATACGTTCTTCATTGGTTTCTATGGGTTCTTCTGGTTCATCTTGAGTATCAGATTCTTTGTCGGTTTCTTCTTTATTGTCCTGATTTGCCACAGAAGTTGTAGATTTACTTTTATCATTTTTATTTAATCCTAATGCTGAATCCATAGCAGATGCATTCTTTTTGTTTTTAGCTTCCATGTCTGCTTTATATTTTGCTGCAAGCGTAGGATCTACTCTGGCTTTTAAATTTCCATCCGCCCCTGTTATTTTTCCTGTTGTATCAACTACACCACCATTTTTTTTGAGGGTGTCAAACTTTATATATAGAAATAGCAAAAAGGCGGCAGAAATCAAAACCATTACAGAGTATTCGTTCCAAATATCCTCAATAGGAAATTGTTTTGGTTTTAGTTTGATGAGAATAGTGGAGCCAGCCATTAGTAGGGGTAATATAAAACCAAAAAAGCTTATTGTATATTTTTCTCCTAAAACGCCTATTATTCCTGCTAAGGCAAATATATAAAAATAGGAGTAATAAGATTGAAACTTAGTAAGATTCTTCGGTATTTTGTTTAAAAAAATAACTACCGCAACAGCTAAAGTTAAAAAAGAAGCAAGGATACCTAAAAAATCTTTAAACTTTTTATTAGGATCTCCTGTTGTTGCAGTAGCAGCAGGTGATTTATTTTTTTGATTAGCAGATGGTTTTGTATTTTGAGTGGCAGATGATTTTGTGGCTATGGGTTTGTCTTTTTCTTTATTTTTATTGGTTTCTTTTTTTATTTGCTCAGCCATTTTAATAATCTACCAAAAATTTAAATTGTAGTAATTTCTGTCATTAAGCATTCAGCTGTATAGCTTCCTGCCTTCATTTTAGGTAACAATTCTTCTGCTTCGCTATGTTTGCCTTTTAATACAAGCAAATGACCATACCAGGCAACGGATTTACTATTAGGCACAGTATTATTCATACATTCTTTTGCTAAATCATATGCTTCTTGTATTTTATTTTCAGAATTAGCAACAATAGAATTAATCGTATTTTTGTAAGAAAGGCATTTCCCTCTTACAGGCAAATCAGTAACCTGCATTTTCCATTTTTGTAAGGATTGTTTTGAATTAATAGCATTATCTAATTCTGATAATTCTAACAATATCATCAGTTTTATAAGTGGCGATTTAGCACATTGTAATGCTTTTGTATAATTCACATGACTTTGAACATTGTCTTTTATACTTAAACAATAACGCCCCAAGGTTAATAGTGAAATAGCTGACTCATCACCAGACATGGATTTTGCTCTATCGGCAGAAATAGAATTTATTAGCTTACATGCTGTCGGGAAATCGCCTTTTTCTGTTTTTAACCAAGCTTCATAAACTTGACAACTTTCATAATAATCTGTGTTTTGAAAGATTTGATAAAAGTCATTTATGCTTTTTACAGCAGTTTCATAATCTTCTGCACTTATTTGAGATACTATCATTGCAAGTGCAAAAGATGGAAAATTCTTTTTTGTTTCAAGGTTTAATACTTTTTTCCCTAGAGCTAAAGCTGAAGTTATGTCACCATTATTTACAAAGTTCCACATTTTGTTTTCTAAAATCTTTATATCAGAAAAACTCAGGTTTTTAGTAGGTGATTTTGAATTGTTAACATTGTCAACAACAGCAGAACCTGTTTGAGGGAAAAGCTTATAAATTAAAAGTTTGCTAAAAGGCATTATTAATGCAGAAAGTATACTACCAATAATTCCTATGGACATATAGGCGAGTCTTGGAAATAGTTTTAGATTATTACTTTGAAATGCTAGAACAAAAATGCCAAAGAAAAAGCAGAATAGCCATATTCCAAGCAGTTCATAAGTAACAGGTCGCATATTTTCTTTAACTAATTTAAATAATGGGAATATGAGAAATAAAGCTAATGCAACCAAATGACTTGCTATAATCATTCTGGGAATTATCCAGATACCATCGTATATATTATCGCCTCTATCTAGAAGTAGAGAGGTATACACATCGTTAATGCAATAATTTTGAGCTATAGTTAAAAGAGCGACTCCTCCAATAACAAAAATAATAACATGTTTTATATTGGTTTTTTTTGAAAGTGCAGAAGCACTTAAGCCTAAAGTAGTAAATAAGAAAATATAATAAAAAATAGCCATATATCTACTTAAGAATAATGGTAGAAAACTAATAAAAATAATAAGAGGTTGATTCAATAAAAGATTAAAAAAATCATTTTTAGGACCATTTTTTATATTAGCTTTACTAATAAGTTTGCAGGTATTGAAGGCCCTACCAAAATTGAAGGTATACATATCTATGGCAAAGCACATTTTTAAATCTTCATATGAATAACCATTTTTATAGATAAATTTTTCTTTAGCTAGTATTTCTTCAGCGGAATATGGCATTCCCATAATCAACTTGACCATAGCAGAGCGTATTTTGGCAGCTGATTTTTCTGGAACTAGTTTTAAAGATTCTGCAAAATCTGTTGCAGCACTTACCATATCTCCTTCTTGAGCATGTATTTTCCCTAATAATAATGCAACTTCTGCTTGACCTGCTATTGGCAACTTTTTTGTGGGTATTCTCTTTAAGGTGTTGGCTGCTTGTTTAAACTGTTTTAATTTTGCATGAAGCATAGCCATATTCAAAAGAGGCTGAATATTGTTATATTCTGAATAAGCTTTTTCGTAACAATCATAAGCTTCATCATATTGCCCATTTGCTTCCATTCTTGCTGCTTTTTGAAGATAAAGGTGATAAGTATTATCTAGTTCATCCTTAGAATCTTGAGCAAAAGTAGCAGATATTGTAAAAACTAAAGCAAATATTAGAAGCAAATACTTTTTCATCAAAATTCCTTTCAAAATAAACTAAAAGCCCATTTGGGATAAAAAATTTTGCACAAAAAGCTGAATTTCATTTGCAGCAGATTCTTTTCTAGAAGCTTCATGAAAAGCAATCTTGGCCCCTCTCATTTCACCTTCTCTGGTTTTGTAGACTTCAATTCTGTAAACAAATTCTTGAGAATAATTTTTATGAGGAAAGATCTTTACCAACACATGAGAATTGTCTAAAAGACGTATAATCATTGTTTCTTGTAAACTATTAGTTTGGAATGCAATATCCATTCCAATATCTTCTTTTTTTCGAAACAAATAACGCTGGGTGGCCCGATATATCAGGTCACCCACGTCTTGTAGACTTAGATAGAACTCTTTATCCATTCTCTACTTTAAGCCAGGCCTCAAAAGAAGCCATATCAATCCATTATATACTTTCAAGCTCTTTTTTGTATTCATTAAGCTTTGCAAGTTGTTGGTCGTAACCAGCTACATCTGTTCTGATTCTTTCAACAACTTCAGCAGGAGCCTTATTTACAAAGTTTTCATTATCAAGCTTGAATGCAATTTTTGCTCTGTTCTTTTCTGTGTTTTCTATTTCTTTAGTAACACGGGCAAGTTCAACAGCAATATCAATTACGCCGGCCAAATCAATGCATACTTCTGTAGAACCAGCAAGACCTACAAGATGACCAACTGGTTTTTTATCGACAATTTCAAATTTTTCTACACCAGCAAGGGCTGAAATCATCTGAACTTGTTTTGTATAAGCACTACCAAGGTTTCCATTATTTACGACTCTTACAGTCAGTTTTTTAGCTGGAGAAATATTAGCAGAAGCTCTCATGTTTCTGATAACCCTGACGGCTTCCATCAATTCGCTGATTTCTGCTTCTAGTGAAGTATCAATCAAACTCTTATCGGCTGTCGGGAAAGAGGCCTGCATTAAGAAACCTTCACTGCCAGGCAATTTCTGCCAGATTTCTTCTGTAACAAATGGCATAAATGGATGAAGTATTCTTAAAGCGGTGTCTAAACAGCTCAACAGTACTTGCTGAACTACTGATTTCTTTTCTACGTCTTGTCCGAATAATACGGACTTGCTCATTTCGATATACCAGTCGCAGAAGTCATTCCAAATAAATTCATAAACAGCTTTCAAAGCATCATTGAATCTGAAGTTGCCTTCTACCAGCATGTTTCTAACCTGATCTACGGTGTAGCTCATTCTGGAAATTATCCATCTGTCTACTTCACTTAACTTGCTGGAATCAGGAAGTTTGTTCTTAATGCTTACATCAGCACCTTCCAGATTCATTAAAACAAAACGAGAAGCATTCCAAAGTTTGTTTGCAAAGTTTCTTCCTATTTCTACTTTGTTTTCTGCAAAGCGAATATCTTGCCCAACAGGAGCTAAAGATACTACTGTGTATCTAAGAGCGTCAGCACCATATTTAGCTATAATATCTAACGGATCTGGGCTATTGCCAAGAGATTTGCTCATTTTTCGGCCTTTCATATCTCTGACAATGCTTGTAAAATAGACATCATGGAAAGGACATTTATCAAGGAAGTAATATCCTGACATAACCATTCTTGCAACCCAGAAGAAAATAATATCTGGACCAGTTACAAGAGTATCTGTTGGATAGAATTTCTTTAAAGTTTCGGTTTCGTTTGGCCAGCCCATAGTTGAGAAAGGCCACAACCAAGAAGAGAACCAGGTATCAAGAACATCAGAATCTTGATTGATTCCATCTGTTGCACCACACTTAGAACATTTTGCCGGTTGTTCGGCAGCAACCATAACTTCACCGCAATGACTGCAAGTGTAAGCAGGAATTCTATGACCCCACCAGAGCTGACGGCTTATACACCAGTCACGAATGTTTTCCATCCAATGCAGATATACACTGCCCCATCTTGCGGGTGTAAAACGTAAAGTGCCGTTTTTATATGCTTCAATTGCTTTTACTGCAAGAGGTTTCATCTTAACGAACCACTGGTCAGAAAGATATGGTTCTATGATGGTTTTACAGCGTTCACAGTGACCAACTGCCAACTGATGGTCTTCAATCTTGTCTAGAAGACCCATTTCTTCAAGGCGTTTAACAATAGCTTCTCTGCATTCAAATCTATCCATGCCTTTGAATTCGGCAGCGTTTTCATTCATAACGCCAGTTTCATCCATAACAATAATCTGAGCTAGATTATGTCTGCGACCAACTTCAAAGTCATTGGGATCATGGGCTGGAGTAATCTTAACTGCACCAGTACCAAAAGCTTTATCAACATAATCATCGGCAATAACTGGTATTTCTCGATTAACGAAAGGAACAACAACAGTTTTGCCAATCATATCTTTAAAACGTTCATCAGAAGGATTAACAGCAACTGCAGTATCACCTAATAGTGTTTCTGGACGGGTAGTAGCAATTTGAATTGAGCCATTTCCGTCTTTGCAGGGGTAATGCATATACCAGAGATGTCCGTTAGTATCTTCGGGTATCTTTTCTTCATCGGAAAGAGCTGTTCTACAGCGTGGACACCAGTTGATAATATATTTGCCCTTATATATTAAACCATCGTTATAAAGTTTTATAAACGTATTCTGAACTGCTTTACTTAAGCCTTCATCCATAGTAAAGCGTTCTCTTTGCCAGTCGCATGAACAACCAAGCTTACGAAGCTGCTTTAAAATGATTCCACCGTATTTTTCTTTCCATTCCCAAACTCTATTAACAAATTTTTCACGACCTAAATCGTGTCTTGTTAGTTTTTCTTTTGCGAGGGCTTTTTCAACAACATTCTGGGTTGCAATACCAGCATGATCAGTGCCTGGAAGCCACATGGCTTCAAAACCAAGCATACGATGATAGCGGATTAAAATATCTTGCAGCGTATTGTTAAGAATATGCCCCATTGTAAGCATACCAGTAACATTAGGCGGCGGAATAACAATCGAATATTTTTCTTTTTTAGAATCTTCATGGGCATGAAAACAACCATTTTCTTCCCACTTTGAGTAAATAGAATTTTCTACATCTGTTGGTTCATAAGCTTTAGACAAAAGCTTTTGTTCGTTATCTGACATAAGTAAAAACCTTCATTATCTTTATATTGTGAATTATTTCTGTATTATATGCAGTAATTTATCAAATTCATCTGAACTAAGTTTAAGATTCTTAGCTTGAGAGAATATATTGAGTTTAGTTTCTATAGTTTGAATCTTTGCTTTTGTTCTTTCATCCGGTTTAAGATCATAAGCATGTTTCAAATAGTCAACAGCTTCCTGGAACTTAGATTCAGAAATCAATACGTCTGCCATACTAAGAATTAAAGGAACATAATTTGGATCTAGTGCTAATCCGGCTTCTATGTATTCTTTTGCTTTGTTAAGATTTCCTTTTTCTAACATTCTTTCAGAAAATCTGTTGAATGTTATTGCTGTAGGTTCAAAAACGGGTAGGCTGTCGATAGGCAAGCCATTCGGAGCAAGAATCTTTGCACCGCAAAGATGGCAGAAACGGCTTTCTGGGTTGGTTTGATCAGCACCACATGAACTGCATTTGAAAAGATTCTGGACGACCCATACCTTAGATTTTTTAATAACTTTGTCGCCTTTTTTGTAACCTTTTTCTACTTCAAATACAATACAGCGTTCCGGGAATCTTTCGCTTCTGAAATAATCAGTTGCTATATGCATATTGCTATCAAATTCTTCTGAAATAACTGGCATATAGCTAATTTTATTAGGAATAATCAATCTATCCATCAGCTTTTTATGCAAAGCCTGGAGTTCAGGATCAGATTTTTTGGATAGAGCAGTATCTAACCCATCAAAGAAATCGATAAAACTTGATATTACATCGCCATTATCTATATTAACAGGACCGTCAACAGGTTCAATGTTAGCTGCTTCTGACTGTTTATTTCGCAAAATATTGAGTTCAGTTTCTTTTTCATTCAGATTGTGTCTTGTTTCTTTTAATTGCTTTTCTAATCCCTGAATTGTCAGTAATTGGTCCGCAACTTGCTGTGTTAGAGCTTCAAATTCATCTGTATCGTGAGGTATTGAAGCACCTTCTGATAATTTTGCTTCTACTGCCTTTCGAAGAACAGCTATTTCATCGTCCTTATCAACAACAGTTTGTTGCAACTGAGAAATCTGGAGTATATATTCTTCTTTTTTTGTCTGTGTTACTAATTCTGAACGTGATCTTTCCAGTTCTTCATTTAATTTTTCTATGTCACTTTCAGCAACAGTCAATTTCATTGCTATTTCAGCATATTCTTCTTTTTCGTTTTGCAGAACACTTATTTGTTGCTCTAAATCATTTATTTTTTCATTTTCGCTGGCTAATCTAGCTATTTCATTCTTTGCTGTAACAAGATCTTCGTTAGATTTCTTCAGATCTTCATCGGCATTTAATTGGTTACGTTCTTTGCTTGCGAGCTCTAATTCTAATTCTTCAACTTTTCTGGAGAGCTCTGTAACTTGATTTTTATAAGCTTCAGCTTCTAATGAAATCTGTGTGATATGTTCCTGACTTTGGTCATTCGCTTCTTTAAGAGCTTTTTGAAGTTGTTCTGCATTTAATGCATTAAGCTGTTCTGGAACTGATTCTAATTCGGCTGTTTTAACGTTTAGTTCTTCGGTTTTCTTTTTAAGGTCATCTGATACAGACTGTAATTCAACTTGTTTGTTTTCTAAAGTTGCTGTAAGTTCATTTATTTTCTGGGCGGATTGTTCGTATTCGCCTTTAAAACTTTCTAATTCATTTTTTAATTGTTTGTTTTCATCTACGATGCTTATATTTTCTATCTTGAGATTATCCAGCTCTTGTTTAGCAGTTTGATATTCTGTTTGAATTTTGCGAATGTTTTCTTCTAATTCTGCAATTTTAGGATCTTCAACATATTCTGCTACGGTCATCCCTTGATTTTTTTCAAGCATTTCGTTTAATGAACGTATTTGCTCGTCTTTTTCGGCTCCAATACTTTCGCAGAGCTTCTTTTGTTG
Source organism: Candidatus Rifleibacteriota bacterium (assembly GCA_905236675.1). Lineage (GTDB taxonomy): Bacteria > Muiribacteriota > Ozemobacteria > Ozemobacterales > Ozemobacteraceae > RUG334. Next base: position 62,237 of record CAJOND010000006.1, read on the forward strand.
CTCTAATTCGCCACGTAAATTTTCAAGCTCTGAATTTTTCTGGTCTAGAGCTTCTTGTAAATCGCTAATTTTTTCTGCATCTTCTTCACCTGATTCTATCTGGTTTTTCAGGTTTCTAATCTGTAATTGAAGTAATTTTATAAGATTGTCTTTTTGAACAATCTGTTGGTTCAATTTCTTGAAAAATTCATTGCTAATCTCGCCGTTGGCTTCTGGCATCATAGATCTCCTAAAACAAACATTTAACAACCAAAATATTATACCATACTAACACAAATATTTTGCCTTATTATTTTATAATAAAGCAAAATATTAGTGTTAGACTTTATTCTAAAGTAAATTAGTCTAGCATAGAGTTTAATTCTATGCAACTTTCTATATTAAAGTTAATATTATTTTTGCTCAGGCGAAATATTTCTTAGCATTTTAACCTGATCTTTCAGCTTTTTTTTGCAATCAGCACACATTACGCCTTCGTAAATTGTCGTATTGCATAACTCGCACTGGTGGGCAATTCTTCTAAGACCCACCCTTTCTAGTCGTCCGGATTTTATGAATGCATGGACGGCTTCTTCTTTACATCCACAGTTTTCTGCAACCTGAGTTATAGAAGCTCCTGGATTTGCTCTCAAAAATGATTTTATTTTTGCGAACAACTCTTCTTCTGCTTGAAAACACTTAGGGCATATGTCCTTGGCTATTTTAACCATTATTACACCGCAAACTCTGCATGATATAAGATTTGTTTCCTGCGGTTCTGCCATGTTAAGTATGACCTTTCTATATTAAATAGTTCAATTTTTTTAATGACTTATGGTTCTAGAACCAAAGTCCATTGCTTTAACTGGCAAACAGAGCTGCATTATTTTTCTAGGTTCTTTACCTTCTTCGTTAACGTAGATATTTACCGAGTAAGCATCGTCAGATGGGATTCTGAATAAATGTCTGTAATTCTTCATAGAAGAACTATCTATTGGTTCACTTTCTCCTTCATCATCTATTATAGTCATTGTCAACCAGGTATTTTCTACTTCTATATCAGACTTGGCGGAAATTTTTACTCTTGTGTCTTCAGGAATGCTGAAGCCATCAGGAATAGTTAATTTTACAGTTTCGCTACCTTCGGTTACTTTTACAGTTTTTTCTTCAAAAGTTGTTGGGTGTTGAATCGTAATTTCTACTACTCTGTCAGGTTTTGTAATTTCGACATCTTTAATAGCTGGAGATTCTTCTGAAACAGGAGTAACAGCCACAGTATCTTCTTCTACTGGTGTGTCGTTTGTTGCTACATCAGATTCAGATGGATCAGTCTGGGCTTCTGGGTCATTATTGTTATTTGTATTATTATTTGTATTAATATTATCTTGGTTATTGCCAGAATTTTCATTTGGATTATCAGGATTATTCCCAGTTGTAGTTGTTTGAGATGTATTTCCTGTTTTACCGCTTACAAAAAATGCCTGGTCATAAGTATCAGAAAGCACCCATTTCCCGTTAACTTTTTTTACTCTCCAACTGTATGCTGCAGATGCTCCTGCAAAACCAACAGTATTTGCACTTGCAGTATTAACCATCTGTTGCTTCAGACCATTTATACTGTTTGTTACTGAATCTTGAAGTTTTTGGTTTTCTTCGTTTGAAGAGGTTTGTTCGGTTTGTCTTGTTTCTGTTATCTTGCCGATATCTAGGGTTGCATTTTCCCCAACATCTGAATTTTGTTTTTCCCAAGCACCTTCAACTTGAGCTACATGTTCTTTCATTCTTTTGTTATATTCTGCAGCTCTTTGTTCAGCAGCTTTGGCAGCTTCTTGAAAGGAATCAAAGATTAAATCTTCTGCATAAAGAGTTGTTAATCCAGATACAATAAAAGCTAGTAGAACTAACTTGTTTGTAATTTTGTTTCTCATAAATCTTTCCTCCTAAAAAACGAAGCTAGGTACATTTTATAATATACTAGAATCTTTATCAAGTTCTTAGATTTTAATATATAACAAATTAAATACGCATTTTGAGCATAACCTATAATAAATTACTTGTTTTAAAAGACAAAGTTTTTTATTAATGTACACCCCCCAATTTTAATTATAATCATATCTGATTTTTTTACAAGAATGGGAGAATCAGTTGCTATTGCCTAGGAAATGAAAAATAAACAGGTAGACGTTTTTTGAAAAGTATCATGCGAAAAGGGGAAAAAATGAAGGCATTTTAACCTTTGTAATACTTTTTTAAAAACGAATATTAAATTAAACATTCTTTTATAAAAAAAATTTTTCTATTTAAATTTATAGTAAAGGTATGCAATAGTCATCATAATAAGCATAGTTTGTAGGAACTATTTCTGCTAATTCCATTGCTTTTTCACTAAGCATTATTAGACCAGGTTGTAAGCTTGCTAAAGTTTTAAGAACAGAAGCAACTGCTTCAGGTTCAACCTTAAAATCGCCTTTTTTAAATACAAACCATTCACGGCCATCATGACAAGCTAAGAAGGTTTGTTTTTTTCTGTAGATTTCAAAAGTATTGGGTTTTGTATGCCTGAAAACAGCATAATCAGCACCTAAATAAGCTCTCTGCATTAAATAGTCTGGTGGAAGAGGATTCCCGATAAAAGGTCTTAGATTCAAAGATTGAACATCATTTTCATGAATAACTACACGTTCGTTTCTCAAGACTTTGCCTTTAGTCACGTCTTCAGGATTAATATAGGCATATTTCCTGTCAGGTTGCAAACCGAGCATTTCCAGGTTTTCGTCGACCTGGGGAGTGTCGGCAAAAATTATCATATTTGAACATTCTCTTTTTATTGCTTCCTTTTTTAAGCCTTCTAGAAGCATTTTTGCCACTTCTGGATAAGTATAGCTTTCATGTATGCGCCAATAGATAACGTGAGCTTCTCCATTTGGCATTTTAACAAGGTCTGCATGAGCAAAAATAACTGTGTTATATGCGATACACCAGCTTGAGCCTGGAACACGGGCAACTATTTTTGCATGCATTTTGCAGGTTTCTGTTTTATCAAACCATGAGCCTTCCAATACTTCTGCACAACAGTGCATATCTGTAACTGATTCTGAATCTTCTTCATATTCGAAAGCTCTAAATTGAAGTTGGTTAAAGATTTCCTGCATCATGATGCTGACCCCTTATTTTGTTTTGTTAGTATTCTTTTTTTATATATAACATATTTTTGTTGTATAAGTTAATTAATTAGTTGTATTTTACCAAGTTTGAGGATTAGTTATCTTGTTAAGAAGAATAAACATAGGCATAATCAGCTATAACAAAATCATATCCAGTTTTTTACCTGACATATAATTTTTAGATGTCATAACCAAAAAACATAAAATTCTTTAATGAATTATTCTAATAAAAAGCATTACATGGCATAATAATATAGAAATATATCATAAGTTAGCTAGTATTAAACATAGGGCTTGAGATTTTTAACTTAATGATATATTCTAGCAAACAACAATTATTTTTTTCGGAGTTAATAATGAAAATAATAGTAACTGGTGGTGCTGGATTTATCGGTTCAGCTGTTATCAGACATCTTATAAAAAATACAGAACATAGTGTAATTTGCTTAGATAATCTTACTTATGCAGGCAATCTTGCTTCTCTTAAGGAAATTGAAAAATCAGACAGATATTGTTTTGAAAAGGCTGATATATGCGATAGAAAAGCAGTTGAAGCTATTTTTGAAAAACATCAGCCTGACGGAATAATGCATCTTGCTGCTGAATCGCATGTGGATAGAAGCATAGATGGACCAGCCGCTTTTATTAATACTAATATTTTTGGAACCTATACATTGTTAGATGTTTCTAGATTTTATGCCAAGGAACATCCTGATTTCAGATTTCATCATATTAGTACCGATGAAGTTTATGGTGATTTGCCCTTAGAAGGTGGAATGTTTACCGAAGAAACTCCTTATGACCCAAGTTCACCATATTCTGCAAGTAAAGCTAGTTCTGACCATTTGGTCAGAGCTTGGCATAGAACTTATGGCTTAAATACTATGGTCACAAATTGTTCTAACAATTACGGTCCATATCATTTCCCTGAAAAGCTTATACCGTTAGTTATATTGAATGCTTTGGACGGAAAGCCTCTTCCTGTATATGGGAAAGGTGAACAGGTCAGAGATTGGCTGTTTGTTGAAGATCATGCCAGAGCTCTTTGCACTGTTTTTCTAACTGGTAAACCAGGTGAAACTTATAATATTGGCGGACATAACGAAAAACAGAATATCGAAGTTGTCAGGACTATTTGTGGTATACTAGACGAGTTATCTCCTAGAAAAGATGGGAAAAAATACGCTGAACAGATTACTTTCGTTACCGACAGACCAGGCCATGATTTACGATATGCTATAGATGCAAGCAAAATTGAACGCGAATTAGGCTGGAAACCACAAGAAACATTTGAAACAGGTTTGAAAAAGACTGTTAAATGGTATCTTGATAACAAATGGTGGTGGGAACCTCTTAGAGAAAAGTATAACAGAGAACGTTTGGGTTTAAATAAGTAAGGTAAATAAATGAAAAAATTAATAGTTTTTGCTCTATTTTCAGTTTTATTGTTCGTTTCAGATTTGAAAGCAGAAGAATTATGGGAGTTAACGCAGCCGGGAAAAGCTAATATAGGGCAAAGCATTTTTATAAACAAAGAAAAAATAGGGTTATATATTCCAAAGTCTTTTGAAGGAAAAAAGGCTGAGGAAGATAAATTCAATCTGGGCTTTGAATTTAGAAAACTTGTTCGTTTCAATCATTCTGGTAGTGAAGTAAGATTGTCTGGAATGGCTAATAAAATGAAATTTGATTATAAAAGTGATGTAATTGATGTTCAGATTTTCCGTTCCAAAGAAATGAAACCAGGGGCTTCTGCTTGTATGGATTGTCATGGTTCTGCTATTCCAAGAACTATGGCAACGGTGGGCTTTGGTCAAACAAAGATTGATAGTTTTAGATACAATGGTAATAATATAAATAAATCGGACTCAAGATATTTCAAAGCTAATCTAGATCACTGGGTTAAACGTAATTTGATGTTTAAAAGCGAAATAAGACTTGGTAAAATAGAACAAGGAACCTGTTCTCTTGATGCTAGAAGTCTATCATTAGGCATCGGAGGAACAGCTTTTCATAAATTAACCTGGTCAGGAGATTGGATATATTCAAAGGTTGATCAATTTAAGGCTAGAAATACTATTGTGGGGAAAATGACATATAAGCTTATCGGTGGTCTGAAATTTAAGTTTGAAGCAGGGGCTTTTCTTAATGGTTATACTCAGTTTGGTTCTACTATGAGTGAAATGGGCATGGCGACTGTCGAACCGGTAAGGATGTATGCAAACTGGCTCCCAAGGTTTTTTGATAAACTAAAAGACGATGCCTTCGGTTTCTATAACATCGGCGTGGAGTATGAGTATAGGTTTTAGAAATTAGATTGAAGAATGAAGAGGTAAGAGATTAATGGTTAATGCAAGTGTTGTTATAGTTTTAGGTAAAACCAACTACGAAAACAACATTTAACAGTTCTATATTCTATACTCTTCTTTATACCTCTCAATTCTCAGTTTTCAATTTTTCTCTTCTCTTTCTATCTTCTATTTTTATTCTCCCTATGTTGTTTTGCCTGGAACACAAATGTGGCAAGGTTGGTTTCACGGTTAGGTTGTATGCTTCCATCGTAAACCATGTCAACAAATGGAATATTTCCACGGGCGTAAACTTTTAAAATAGAGCTGGCAACTGTGCTTGGCATACAGGTAAATGGCATAGCATTCACTATTCCATCAAAACCGTCATTCATAAAAGATAGTGCGGCACCAATACTTAAAATGCTTTCGCTTTTAATGTTATTGGAAAATTTGTCGCCAACGGCTTCTAAGATATGTTTTGTAGAATGATCTTTACGATTTTTTAGCATTTGTGAAAATGGCTGCATTAGAATTTTTGTTACAAATGACTGATAGCTGTATGCACCGAAAGAGGTGGCAGCATCTACGATATTGTTAAGGCTTTTTTCGTCTCTAATGGCATCTATCGCATATCCAAGACTTGTATCTGCTGTGTAGGAAATCCATTCTGAAATAGAGGAAATATAACCTTCACAGCCCATAGCTTCAAGTTGCCTAATCAAATATTGATTGCTTTCCTGATGAACCCTTACAAATATTTCGCCAACGATACCAACTAAAGGTCTGATTTCATCATTGATATCGATGCTTTCGAATTCTCTAGCAGCTTTTCTGGCTTCTTTATAAAGAATAAGTCCGCCACCTGCTCTAATCGCGTGAATAGCATTATTTAATGCTTTGAAAAACACTTTATCGGTTGTTCCCTTAACCTTTTCGTAAGGGCGAATACGCCATCTGGCCTTTTCTAAAATATCTTGATAAGCAATGGCTTGGCAGACAAGCATTTTAAAACTCATTAGAATTTCTGGCTTAATCAGGCCACGGCAACTGTAACTGTCTTCGCAGGTTGGCGAAATAATAGGAATATCTGAATAACCATATTTATCTAATAAAATTCTATGAAGCTTATTATATTGACCAAAACGGCAAGGTCCTTCTGCTTCTGGCATAAAGAAAGCTATATCATTCTTTAAATCTGCACCTTGTTCCTTAAGTAATTCAATCTGATTGAACATGTCTCCTGTAGTAACAATACAAGGGAAACACTCTTTGCCTGAAGTGTTCTTTTTCCCGAAAGCAAGTCCTCTTTCGGTGCAAGTTGGCATAATAACAGTCTTCACTCCAATGTTATCGAAACAAGCCGCTAGACAGGCAACTCCATCACACATGTGGGGCATATACATTGTTCTTGAAGTTATTGGGGCTTCGCTTTTTTTAGGAACGATGTTTATAGTTTGCAAATCCTGGGTTGCTACGTCTAATTCTGAAACTTGCAATGACGTAAGTGATATGGATTTCTGATTTTTGATTGCGTCTACAAAGGCTAGCAGTCTAGTTTCAACTCCAGCACCAGCAGAGTGCTCATCTAGCTCTAATTCCAGATAAGGTCTGCCTGTCTTGTTCATTTCATGGCTGAAAAAATGAAGAATAAAGGAGTCGGGACCGCATGAAAAACTGGTTAAATATAGTCCAAACAAGCGTTTATCACTGTTTATAAACTTGGCAGCTCTAAGAATTCTGTTCCCGAAGCCCCAATACATATTAGAATATTCATTTTCTATTTGATATTCACTTAAGTCAAAGAATTCCTGCGGAATTGCATAAACACCTAAACGGCTGAAGGTTGAAAAAAGATTGAGATTTGTTCTACTGTCGTAAGAACTGTAAGGTCTGCCAAGAAGAACTATTGCAGGCTTGTTCCCAAGATTTTTAAGAACTTCTTTGCCTATGGTATGAAGTTTTGATTCAAAGTCGTTATAGGCTTTCCAAGCATTATTATAGGCTTTTTCAAATAAACAAGAATCAAATTTTATTCCAAGTCTGTTAAATTCATTGCCAAAAGCCTTTTCCATGGCTTTTAAACCTTTATTGATATAAATTGCAGGTTTTATAATTTTATTGCTATCTAGATTTAAAGCTGCTTGCAGCATAAAAGTATTAGATTCTACATAAGGACAATAAAACGAAAAATCTTTTCTATCTGAATTCATTTCTATCATCATGGGCATGAATAAATAATCACAATGGTCTTTTAAAATAGCAGCATGACCATGAGCAATTTTTACGGGGAAACAAGCTTCACAAGTCATAGAGGTAATTCCCGCATTTACTATTTCATTGTTTGTTTCTGGCGAAATAATAATTTCAAAACCAAGATCGTGAAGCAGATGAATCCAGAAGATTCCTAGCTGATGAAAACTGAGAGAGCGGGGGAGCCCGATGGTGATTTTGTGGATTTTAGACTGTATATTTTGGATTGCCACGCCTTCGGCTCGCAATGACGTTTTATTTCTAGTGGTTTGAGTAGATAATACAGTATATAAGCCTTTGATACTTTGGTAATATAAGTTTTGGCGTATTTTACTATAATCAGGAGTCTTTTTTGTGGCTTGGCTACGAGATTCATACATTCCACATTCGCCACCATAGATGGCTGTTTCATCACCAATCCTATATATTTGAAGCTTGCACTGGTTATGGCAGTTTGGGTTTCTATGACAGACTTCTTCGCTGTGAGTAAAGTCTTGGTTAATAATGCTCCAACCTTTAAATTTAGTTGTATTTGAGGCTTTTAACTTCATCTCATCCATGGCATGGAGAGCTGCTCCGATAGCACCCATAACTTCACGGTGGGGCAGGGTGGTTATCGGCTTATTTGTTATGTTCTCAAACGCTGCTACTACGGATCGGTTCAAAGAAGGACCACCTTGAAAACTTATGTTATTCCCTATTTTCCCATCTTGAACTACACGATTAAGGTAGTTATGAACAATTGCTTGAGATAAGCCTGCCAACAGGTCTTTTATATCGCCACCCATTTGCAGATATGACATTAAGTCAGATTCCATGTAGACTGTGCAGCGTTCAGTAAGTCTGTATGGAGCTTTCGCTGCCATAGCAAGGTTTTCGTATTCTTTTGCAATATTTATTCCTAATTTATTTGCGGTTTCTTCTAAAAAACTTCCTGTGCCAGCAGCACAAACTTTGTTCATCTTAAAATCAACAACAAAGCCATCTTTTAAAGAAGTAAACTTAGCGTCTTGCCCACCTAATTCAAAGATTGTATCTATTTCTGGAGCAAAGAATGTTGTTCCTTTTGCGTGAGCGGTAACTTCATTTACTACGTCATCTGCTCCTGCAAAAAGAGCTGCTACTTCTCTTCCAGAACCTGTAGTGCCGACTCCTAGAATGTTTATTCTGTTTGTATCAATGGTTTCTATACAGTTTCGCAAAGCTTTTTTTATTGCTACAACAGGTTGTCCTTCAGTAGGAATGTATCTTTTGTAAACAACTTTGCCTTCTGGAGTAATCAGAACAAGTTTTGTTGTGGTAGAGCCAATATCAAAACCCATATAAACATCAACTCTATTAGATGCTCCTCCTTTTGTGGGGTTGCTATCATGCAACTTTTCTGCTTCACCACATTCACAAAATGGCTTGTATTTTATTTGAAGCGGTTTTGTTCTTGGTGCGGAAAAAGCCTTAGAGCTTTTCAATTGTAATATTGTTTCAGAAGATATTTTTGATGATTTGTAGTCTTTTTCAATTGCGTTGAGAATAACGCCGAAGGCACCGACAGAGGTATAATGTTCTGGTACCGTTACTTTTATTCCTAAAACTTCTTCAAAAGCTTTTTTTGCAAGTGTGTTAGAAGCATAACCGCCAATAAAAGCTGCAGGTTCTTCTAGCTTTCTGTTAGAAATAAGAGTAGAACGGTAATTTCTTGCTACACCTTGGTGAAGACCTGCAATAATATGTTTTATGGAAATACCTTTGTTTTGCAGGTGAATCATGTCGGATTTTGTGAAAACTGTGCAGCGACAAGCTACATTGGCTGGTGTTTTTGACTCAGAACCCAATTCAATAAACTTTTGAAGTATTTTTTCAATACGTTTTTGAGGGTCTTTTATTGAATTAAGAATCTCATCGTCTGCAAAAATTCGTTCTGCCTGTTGGTCTATGAAACTTCCAGTTCCAGCAGCACAGGCTTCATTCAATTTAAAATCATTCAAAATAAAACCGTTATTTGAATTAGAAAGTAGTAATAAAGCGGAATCATGGCCACCAATAGATATAACGGTTTTGGCGTTAGGCATTAAAGCGAAAAGCCCTTTGGTTTGTGCTGTTGTTTCTATTTCAAAATATGCATCTGTAGCCTGAGCTATTGTTTTTCCGTGAGTGCCTGTAAAGGCTATTTTTTCAATATTATCTAAGCCGAAACGGATTTCAGCCTGCTTAAGAATTTCAGCGCATATTTCAATGGTTTTGCCGAAGTGTCTGCGGTATGGAAGCTCTTCAATAAGCTCTCCTTTTTCATTGACTATGATTGTGTTTATACTGACAGAGCCTATGTCAAAGCCTATATTGACTTTTCCCATTATTTAAGAACCTATAAGACCTTTTACCAACCAGCTTCCTCGTCACTAACTGGCTTAAATTCAGATGGGATAGCTTGATTTTTGGTTTTGTTTTCTTTTTGATTTTGTATGTTTTCTTTCTTAAGAAGAAGAGAATCAGTATTTGATGCTGTTTTTGCTTCAAATGCTTTATTGACTTTATCTACCGGATCCAGCATTTTTATATCGATATTAGTAGTATTATAAACTGTTTTGAAAACAGGTTTTGGTAACATTCTAATTGTCCCATCATAATTGATAAGCAAATCTCCCTCAGATGTAGGACAAGGTCTTCTAAAAATACTACTGCCTTTTGCTAACCAGAGATTTTCACTGGAATCAGCTCCCATACAAGCTCCGTATGTGGTTCTTGCTGCAAATTCTTCTTTATAAGTAACAAAAATACCGTTTCTATGAGGGAATAGACCGTATATATCGCCTAAATCCTTTTGCCAGACTACTATACCAGAGTCTAGTTCAAAACAACGTAAAGAAACTTTATCAGCAATAAGTAATCGGGAACCAATTTGAACTGCTCCTACAAAATCCTTTTTTAAATTACTTGTCCAAGATTTTCCAGTTTGTAGAGACCAGTAGGCAAAATTAGTATATGATCTGTTTGCTAATATTACTCCTTTATCTAATGCTTTAACTGCTATATATCCTTTTGCTTCGATTCTGAGTAATATTTTACCTGTCATTTGATCAACAGCAATTGCTTCGTCATCAGAAGTTGACAAGATACATGTATTTTTAACAAATAGAGGAGTTTCTGGACTAACCGCTTCTTCTAATTTCCATAAATCATAACCATCTTCTAAACTATAAGCAGAACATTTCCACAAAGGCTTGGCAATATCTCTGTAGCCGTGAATAGCTACTAAAACTTTATCGGTAGCATAAGTTTTCATATCGTCAAGTAAAGTTACATCGAATTGAGGTTTGCCGGTTTTTGATTCAAAACAGAATAAGCTTTTCCCACTCATCTGAATGATACTAGGAATCATTTTCTTAGCGATACTTGTATTTTCCTGGACTATATCTGGAACCTCACATTTTGAAGGAGGTAGTTCAAAAGGATTATTTGAAGCTGCTTCCCAGGATACTTTTAAATCTTTTCCAGAGAATGCCCTAACCATTTTGCCGTGATCAGCTACGATGACATTATTATCTACAACAATAGGATCTAAAATAGGAGTATTAGGTAATTGAAGGCTTTCCGCAATCTTTTGTCCTTGCGAATTTATTAAAAATAATTTGTAATAGTTTTTGGATTTATTACCGCCTAAAAACACATAATTACCAGATACAGCAACTGGGTCAGATAAAATTTTGTCTTCAAATGAAGTTTTCCATATGACAGCGGTTTCAAAATCATTGGCAAGAAGATGGTAAGCTATAATACAGATTACAACTAATATTATTCCAATAAGGCGTTTTGACATTTTTTAAAGACCCTTAACTATATTTTCAATTAAAGTAATACAATCATCTGGTTTTATTTTACTTGTATTTAAAACTAAATCGTAGTTGTGGGGGTCATTCCAGTCAGCATCAAAAAAGTCTGAAACAAAGTTTGCCGACGCAGAATCAAAATCGTGTATAAGTTTTTCTGCTCTTTGCTGATCGGATTCTAAATCTTCTCCAGGTTCGTAATCGCTGTTTTTATCATAGAACCTGCCCCCAACCATTTCTTCTTTTATAACATGTGCTAAACGGTCTTCATAATCTGCTATTATTCGTATGTGAAGAGATTTTTTGTAGTCTTTTAGTATATGGCAACCGCCTCTTCCTAAAAATACAGCATTGTTCTTATCTGCGATTTCCTTGAAAACCTGCCTTAAAACATCATAATAATCTTTTTCTTTAAAATTCTGCTGTGGGTATGGGGTAAACATTTCGCTAGCATCCCAATTCAAGGCGCCTAATCCGAAAGAGTGAAAAACCATGCCACCTTGAGAAAGGCTTGATAAGGCTTCTTGAAAAAACACCCCTATTCTGTTGTAGGTATTCTGATCAAAGTGCTGTAACTGGTCTTTTTCTTTGCCCATTTTTTCAGCGATAGCATTAATTATTTGCTGGTCATAACAGGTATAACCAAGCCTGTCGGCTAATTTTAATGCTATATAAGTGCCTGACGCACCTAGTTCTCTTGATACTGTAAGGATAGCCATAAGTTCTCCTTCTCACATCCTTATTTATTACTTTAGCAACAAAACAATATAAAATTTGATTAAAATATTTAAATTGCAAGCCTCAAAGAGAGGTGTAACAATTTTTAATATCAAATCAATTTATTATCTTTCTATATAATTATTCTAACATTATTTGTATAAGTTTGTTAATATGTATTTTTTATCTAATTTTTTACTTGATTTAATAGTTTTTTACTGTCCGATGAATGGTCTGACAATTTTTTATCGTTAAGGTCTAGCTTTAAGCCTTTTTCATATGCTTCTATAGCTTTATCATATGCATTTAATTGTCGTAGCACTAATCAATTTATTTGTTTTTTTTTATACAATAATGAATAAAATAATATAGTAATTTATTATTGATGGGGAAAAATATGTGGATTAAATATAAAAAATATAATTATATATTTATTTTATTTTTTATATTCATTGTTTTTGCGGATAATATATTCGCCTTAGATGAAAAAGAATATGTTATAGAATGTCAAAAATGTATTAAAGGACAAAAAGAATTATCTGACGCTTTAGAAAAGTATCAAATGGATAACAAAAAAATCGGAATGATTAGAATTGTTTCTGAAGAAGACTACCAATCAATAATAAAACAACTATTTGAAAAAAAGTATTTAACATACAGAATATTAGGGACAGAAAAAGAATGTAGTTATAGATATAACTCTGAAGATAGTGAAATATTCTGTATAAAACATGGAAGCATTAAATTTTTAACATATTATGTTGAGGGTAGTGAAGAATGTGAACAATATTACTTAAAAAATGAAAAATTTATTCTTTCTTTTATCTTAACTGGTATTGGGTTCATAATTTCCATTATATTATTATGATATAAAATTGTATTAAAAAGGTTTTTTATGAAAATACATATAACATTAATCATTATAATGCTAATACTTATACCAATCTATCTTTAGCCTACAGACCTAGTTTTGCGGATAACTGTGGACATAAACAAAGTAGATTACTTCAAAATATTATGAATTATATCAATATGGAAAATATCGAAATAAAATCAATTTATCCTGGAAAAGATTTTGATGATCTATACAATAAATTATTGGAAAAGAAATATGTTGATAAGCCATTAAGATATGAAACTTCTGAATGTTCTTATGGTATAACCATTATTTCTGATTTCCCAGAAATTTATTGTAAATATCATGGAAATTTATTAAATACGAATAAGTATGAATCTTTATGTTCCAGGATTCATTTTTATAAGAACCAATATGGTGGAGGTATTGGACGTTTGGCATTTGTATTTTGTCTTGTGTTATACTTCATTTTAATAGTTAAAAGTATTACTAAAAAAGTAATAAAACGAAGATAGTTTTATTATTTTTTGTAATGGATTTGAGGCTTTTTTATAATCAAGAATTTATTTTATTTCCTTTATTCTTGCATTTTTTTGCCATCGGTCACTTAAATAATATATCCAGGTAATAATAGTGCCGACCGAGAAACCAAATAAGTTGTTCCACCAAATAATAGAATAACCAAAATAATCTGGGTTATCTTTAAAAATATAAGTTACAAGGACTCTGGTTCCTAATGCACAGGTTGCGACAAGAGTCGGGAAAGCTGTGTGGTTGGCTCCCTGAAATACCCCAAAAACAGGAACATAAAGAGAAAGTAAAAGATTTGTAAAAGCAATGGTATTTATGTGGTCTATACAATAAATTGCCGCTTGTTCGCTCAAGCCGAATATTTTTATTATTTCCTGGTTGAAGTAGCAAACGTTTAAAGAAATAAGAACTGTAGAAACAATAGACATAGCCAGAGTCTGCTTCATTCCCTGTTTTACTCTATCCATTTTCCCTGCACCAATATTTTGCCCGGCATAAGTGGCAAGAGTGGTCTGAAAAGCATGAAAAGGCAGATTTAAAAAGAGTTCCATCCTTTGCCCAACAGTAAAAGACGCTGTCATTGCTTTCCCAAATGAGTTGACTGCTCTTTGAATAAAGGTCAGACCTATAGAGACGATTGCAAGTTGTAAAGCTATTGGGGAACCCATTTTAATAGTTAGCCAGGCTAAGCTTTTGTTCCAGGTAAAATCTTTAAGTTTGAAACGAAAAACAGGATATTTTTTGCTCATATAAATATAAGCTGCGATGAAGGAAACAGCCTGAGAGATATTTGTAGCCCAGGCTGCTCCTGCGACATCCCATTTAAAATAAGCAACAAAAAGCAAATCCAGGATTATATTAAGTATGGAAGTTATTAGCAAAAAATATAAGGTTGCAACACTGTCACCTATAGCTCTTAAAATTGAAGAAAAAATATTATAACCAAACTGGAAAATCATTCCAAGCATACAAATGTTAAAATACTTCAGGGTCAGTTCTAGAATTTCAGGTGGAACACCAACGAAGTAAGTATAAGCTTGCCTTGAAACTGAAATGCCTATAACTGTGGAAATTAAGCCCATTCCAAGTAAAAGCAAAATGCCAGTAGAAGCGTTTGCTCTAACTTCACGCTGGTTATTGGCTCCGTATGCTTGAGAAACCACAACTCCGTTACCTGCCGAAAAACCAGTAGCCATTGCAAGGAATAAAAAAGTAAAAGTAGCTGTTGTGCCAACTGCGGCGAGAGAAGATTCACCACAGTAATTACCAACTATTATAGCGTCAACCGTATTATATAGTTGTTGAAGAACTAAACCGAAGAAAACTGGAAGGGTAAATCGAATAATGTGCTTCCATGGGGCACCTTCAGTCATTGGAATTCCGATAGCCATTTGTTTAATATCACCAAAGTCAATTATATTTTTTTATGTATTCATTATCATTTTTGTATGTAGATTTCAAGAAAATTATTGTTTGTTTTTAATATGTTTTTTTAAAGATAAAACTTTTGAAATTAATGCATAAATAAGAACTAAAACTAATAATACTGAAGGAATAGCTGGATCATTTAGTAATATCGTTTTTAATTTAGTTCTATTTTTAAATTTTATTGTGGGGCAATTTACTGCATCAATGAAGTTTTTAGAAAAATCCAGAGCTAAGACCTTGGATAAACAATAAAGTATCCTGGAGTGAGTTTTGGGAAAAATATAGCCAAACAATGGTTAAAAAGAAATTTGGTTTTAAGTAAAATAAAACTACAAAAAGCTAACTCGAATAAAAATTATTATTTTCACGATAAATAAGGCATTTGATTAAATTTTAAATTTTATCTATAATAAACTATGAATAATAATAAAATTTCATATAAATAATTCGAAAAATAAAACTATGGATTTAATACTTGTCTTTCATGTAGTAGCTTTTTGTCTTTCAGATGCATATTTTTGCCCTCTAAGATCCGATACAGAGTATAAAAAGCTTTTTGTCAGGAATTTCCCGATAATTTCTATAATGAGTGTTTTAAATTTTGTCTTTTTCCTTGCTTATTTATTATTGTCAGAAATGGTTATTTCTACTAACTATATAGATAGTTTTTATAATAAAAAAATATGCTTCTTTTTAATTTTTTATGCAATAATCATTTTGGCAATTACCTTGTTTTTAGTTTTTAAAGAAATATATAACGCTAGCGAAGAAGCAAAAAGTTCAAAAATTTTACTTATTCCTGCTATTTTTATCTTTCTTTACACTTCATCTATAATATGGGGTGGTATTATTATAAATTTTACCAATAATGTTTTAGATTTTTCCAGAGGCGAAATGCAACTTAGGAAGATACATAGAGGACAAATTTTTACATCTAGTACCAGAGGTTTTAAGACATATGATTATTACTTGAATGTAAATCCTGACGTTGAAGGACTATATAGATTTAAAGTATCTAAATCAATTTTTGATAAAGCAAGAATATTGGCAAAAGGCGAGGAAATTACAAATAATAATTCCTCTGGAACCACAATAGATATGAATGAGGATGTAAAACTGAAAGTTTACGTTTATAAGGGCTTATATGGCATCAGATATGTTGGCAAGAGTATGGATGTTATAAAGTAAGAGGGAAGAGAGAAGTAGTGGTTGGTGCAATCTTCTATCTTCAAACTTCAATCTTCAATCTTATTTCAGTTTTACCTGGACTTTGAATACTTCACCAGCATAGAGGAACTGGTAAAAACATAAGACTGTGAATCCTAGAAAATCTATCTGTTCGTCAGGTGTTTTACTGATACTTTCAACTTCTAATGGTTTAGGAATTATTACAATAAATGCTTGAGATAAACAGGCAGGCTGGGGTAGGGAAGGAACTATAAAAGTTTTCTTGTCTTCCCCTTTTAAATGACCGTTCGTATAGGTGCAGTAAATATACTTGGCTGTTCGAGCCTTCCATGGTTCAAGATGAGTGATTGTGACTACTCCGCTGCCCTCTTCTGTTACCGAATGGAATGAAGCTGTTAAAATATTGCCTTTTTCATCAATAAAAGGCGATTGAGCTACTTCTGGCAGCCAAAGTTGAGAGAAGCGTTCGTCAATATCGTAAACATTAATATTACTGAAAATATTGCTATGAGTATATTCCCCATTCTCACCTATTACAAAGAAAGATGTACAGCCATAGTTGCCTATGGTAAAAGACTTTGGAGCCAATGTGTCAGCACAGATTCTATGAGCATAGTATCTTACTGTTGGGAACCATACTGGATGACCAACTTCTTCGTCGATTCCTTTTAGTTGTTCAGATTCAATGTCTTTTACTAATTCTTCATTTGTGGGAAAATATATTCCTGGTCTCAGAGTTCTAGCCTGCTTGAGATACTTTTCGGGGTTTTCTTTCCCTAAGATAACGCAAAGCTTATATAAACAGCAATAAGCTATTGCGCGAAGCATATCATCTCCAGGCATTCCAACTACTTTTCTTATAGTGTTGTAAGCTCCCTTTAAGTCATCGTTAAAAATCTGGGCTCTAGCATGGTTTACATGCATTAGCATATTGTTGGGATCTTTTTTTATTATGTCTGAAGTTTTAGCTAATGCTTCTTTATATCTGCCACTTAGCATCAAAGCTTGAAAAACTTTGACCTGTAAGTTATAGAGTCTTGGAAATTCAGCAATTCTGTCTTGCAAAACTTTTATAGCGTTATCAAAATCCATTATAGAAAAATAACATTCACTTTGAGCCACTGCGACAATGTTGTTCTTTTTACCAAGTTTTTGTATTTCATAAGAAACTGCTATGGCTTCTTTGTAATCGCCCAAAGTTTCGTAGCAGAAAAATATCATGAAAAAAATATCGTAATCATCAGGATAAATGCTGTGTAAACGTTTGGCTTGCAATAGACCTTCTTCGTAATCCCTGTTTATAAAAACTGTCTTTATTAGATTGAATTTGCTCAAAGCATATTCGTCATTTAGGTCAAGAAGAGACTCTGTAGTATCTACGTAATGCTTGATTTTTGCATTGTCGGAGGCGGTTAAAAGAGCGAATGCCAACAGGAATAATGTGTCAACATTTGCGGCATCAATTTCGTAAGATTGTTTTAAATCTTCCATTGCATCGGCTATGGCAAAATTACGATAAAGATTTTTTCTAGCGGATTTAAGAAAAAGCTGTGATGGAGTCAGAGGCAAAACCCCAGTTAATTCACTAGGATTAGTTGAAAGTCTAGGCGTTTTGATTCGTGGTCTAACTTTGGGCTTATTGACTGAATTTGACTTAGGTTCACTGAAAAACCAACCTTTAAGCATTTCTGCGAAACCTGCAAACCATGATTGAGATTCGCCTTCCTGTTGTAATGCTACGGCAAGCTCCCCAGCGTTTCTGAATCGTCTAGAGGGTTCTTTTGCAAGACATTGTAATATTATTTTTTCAAAATCTGTAGATATATTAGGATTTATCTGTCTAGGACGTTTTATTTTGCCCTGAGTTATGCTTGTAACTATTGCAGCTGGGTCATCGGCTTGAATTGGATGAGAAAGAGTCGCAAGCTCATACATGACAACTCCAAGGCTGTAAACGTCTGTTTCAAAAGAAACAGTTCCTCTTTTCCCCATTAACTGTTCTGGGGCAGCATATTTCAAAGTCCCCATAAATAAATCAGTCTGTGTAAGGTCGTTGTCTCCATCTTGTTTTACTAAACCAAAATCTATTAGTTTCAGATGAGTGTCATCTACAATCAATAAATTAGATGATTTTATATCTCTGTGGATGATACCTTGCTGATGGGCAGCAGCTAGTGCAGAAGCAGCAGACTGCATAAGTTTACGAACTTTTTTAGGATATTCCCTATCTTTAATAGGGTCTTTTGCATGATCGCAAAGAAAATAAGGAGTATCAGAATCTCCTTCTTTTACATAACCAGAAAGTTTCAAATCATCAAAACTTTCTTCCGAATTGCGAATATAAAGGGCACGAGTAACAAAATCTTTTATAGACCAGCCGTCAACATATTCCATAACAAAATAAGGGCGGTCTTCATACTCTCCATAGGAGTAAATTTTAACTATGCCAGAATGGTCAAGATTAGCAATTGCAGAGGCTTCTCTTTGAAATCTGGCAATGCCAAGCTCATTTGTTTTATCAGAAGCTTGATGCATAATCTTGATGGCTGTCATTCTTGATAAAGCTTCATCGTAAGCTCTATAGACAGAACCCATTCCGCCAGAACCGATTTCTTCAATAATCATGTTGTTATTGATGATGGTTCCAGGGGATATAGTTAAGTTGTTTTTTGTTATTTCTTTCATGCCGTGACAATATAGCATAAATAATAGTATGAATCAAAATACTAATGTGATAATTCTTCTATTTTTAATGGGTTGACTGTTCCTAGCATGGCTACACTGACTCTAAACGCCAATAAGGAATTCTGTAAATTAATCTTTTCCCAAATCGGCGTGTCGGAAGCTATTTTTTTGTCAACTATGTGATTAGTGGCGACAACTGCTGCATCAAGTTTGCGATAGTATTGGTCTATTTGTGTGCTTGCATGACAGTTTCGGCAAGTTTTCTGCATTTCTAGGCGCTTGGAACCCCAATCATCGGTATGATCTGCCTTAAGTTTAGATAATTTCCAGGATAATCGGCTTGAAATATTGTGAGTAGCTTGAGTTTTTTTTGTAGAAGCTTGAACATGACAAACCTGGCAATTAGGTTTTAGAATAGCATCATCAGATAAATTTAAATGCTTTTTGGTAAAATCGACTTCTTCTGACGATCTATTATTAGTTGAACCATGAGCTGACATACTCCAGGCTTGGAAAGCAGGACTAAAATCTGTTTTATGACATTTTGCACAGGTTGAGGGGTCTCTTGCTATCGCTAGTGAATCTGTATGGTAGCCGTGACAAGAAGCACAGTTCCCTTTGCTCCCATCAGGATTTATTCTTCCGATGCCGTTATTTGGCCAGGAATTGTCTGCTGCTTTGCCTTTCTTCATTTTGACTATATTCCCATGGCAAGTTACGCAGGAAGTTTCAAACAGGGCAGGGTTGTCTTTTCTCATTGGTAGATATTTTATCGTATCGAAAGCCGTTGCATGACTTGAAATAGCAAATTCTTGATATTGTTCTTGATGGCAAGAACCGCATCGAGCAGGAGAAACTACTAACTGAACATTAAAACTGAAATGCCCCTGTTTTGCTGTCTGGTCTCCTTTTTCTGCTTTGTGACATTCGTAACAACCAACACCGTTTTTAGCATGAGCACTATGTTCCCAGTTTTCAACAAGCTTTGGCATTTTTGTAGCATGACAATTAAGACATCTTGCAGTTTCATCTGTTGTTACAGCAAAAGCAGAGTAAGGTTTTAATATTTTAGTTTCCGTTCCAATAGTAATAGCTTTTTGTTGTGCACTAAGAGGGCTTGTCGTAATTATTAAAGAAAAGACTAAAGAAAGAATTTTTATTGTTTTCATAAGATTATTTTACTACTTCGATAGATAGAAAATCAATTGCTCTATAGTTATTGTAGTTAGCACCAATAAAACCAACTAAAACCATACCAATCATAACTCTGGAAAAACTCTAACTAATTAGTATTAAACTTATTTTTAGTGCTTTGTCACTATTTATGTCTTAACATTCTTCTTCTTTACAAAAGATAGAGTACTTTTTATAATTAATATTAAGTTATATTTAGGAAGTAAAAAAATGAAAAAAAAATTCTACTCTGAAAATAATATCTTTCCTTATATTAGGTTTTATCTCTTTTTCCTCTAATTCTGTTTTTGCAGATAAAACAGATAAAAACGTTAATATTACATTTGTTTACGAAAAAATAGAAGATATAATAGAAATAGGCAAATTAAGTGGAAAAGAAATATGGCAAATAAAAGAAGATATTAAGGATGAGGGTTGTGATTATGTTTATTCTAAAAGTAATCCTGATTATCTCTATAAAATTAAAAAAACAAAAGTTTCTTCAGAACAAGAGCTCATAGAAGCTATGGGGTGTAAATCAGAATTATTTCTAAAATATGGTCAAAAGTGTCTTTTGACCGCATTTCGAGAAGCAAATTCAGAAAAGTTTCAGTTGAAAGCAGAAGGTCTAGACAATAAAGAAACTCTCGAAATTCAACTTATGGATACAAGCAATGATGGAAAAATTTTTGGAAGAGGCTATAATACAACAAGTTTAAGAGGACCTAGCATTGCTGATGACTTTTGGCCTTGTTCCCATGTTAATGAACCTGTAATAGAATTAAGTGACGTTACCTGTAAATATAAAAGATTATGGATATTCTAGGAAGGCAATGGGAAAAAAGAGATTCGTTCTACTATAAATCATGAATATGCCCATTTCCTGGATGATACAGAAATAGACCCGGAAAAATATGATTTATCGACAGTATATGGACTAGACGGTTCACATTACATCAATGAAGTAACAAATGTCGGAATGGCATTTATTGAAGGTTGGGCCGAATACAATGAAATGCTCGAAAACAAAAGAGTTGCGAGAATGTATAATCGTTCTACAAAAACATTGAAAATAGAATCTGAAACAGAAGCAGGTAAATATTCTAAAATTAAATCTAAGGATGGCGATTTTTCAACTTTTTTGAAATCTGAAGCATATAATGCTAAGCTTCTTTATCAATTATCTCAAAAAATAGGTAAAGAAAAGATCAACGAAACCTTTGTTAGAACAAGTGATAATAAATATAGAGATATACAATATTTTGTTAAAAAACTAGTTGAGTTTTATCCTGAAGATGCCCAAACTATA
Source organism: Candidatus Rifleibacteriota bacterium (assembly GCA_905236675.1). Classification (GTDB taxonomy): domain Bacteria; phylum Muiribacteriota; class Ozemobacteria; order Ozemobacterales; family Ozemobacteraceae; genus RUG334. The sequence continues at coordinate 83,629 of CAJOND010000006.1, forward strand.
TGTGAAGTTGTCGATGAAGTTTTCTTAAGTAAGGCTTCAAATGAAGAGCTATTGGAAATGGTCGGAAAGACAAAAGCTACTGAAGCTTATATTGGAAACCGTACCTCTGAAAATAAAAATGGTAAAGATGGAGATTCTGAAAAGACAGAAAAAATAAAAGAATTGGGTCAAAGACTTGTAAAAGCTTTAAATCCAGATAAAAATAAAATGGTTGAAAAAACTACTAGTCCTTTAGGACAATTTTTCAGCGATGTTAAAGATATTTTGGTAAAAGGCGTTGAAACTGTTAGAAATGTTTTAGATACTATTTTTGATAAAATTAGAAGTTTCTTTAAGAAAGACAAATCAGAAGAAGAAAATCATGAAATAGAAGAAACAGATGATTCTGTTAAAAAGCAATTCATAGATACTTCTGATAAAGAAAATAAAGGACCGTCAGATAACCCGTTCTCTATAGTAAAATAATCATATTTTTCCTAATAAAAAGCCATCTCAAATATTGAGGTGGCTTTTTTCGTCCTTTGTGTACAGATTACTTGCCTAGAAAAATCCTTTGTTATAAAATGTTTTTTCTTAGTAGTTATAGTAATTGATTTTTGTAGTTTTTATTGCTCAATATGGAGGCTTCAATGGCTAAGTGTCTTTTAATTGATGGTAACAACATAGTATTTAGAGCTTTTTACGCATTTGGGAACCAACGTTTGAAAACTAGAGACGGAATGCAGACTGGTGCAATATTCGGCTTCGTTAGAATGCTTACAAAGGTTCTGAAAGAAAAAAAGCCAGAATTAGTAGCTGTAGCCTTTGATACTTCCAGAAACACTTTCAGAAAACGAAAATACCCTGAATATAAGGCTCAGCGTAAGCCTGTTCCAGAAGAATTATTGATGCAGTTGCCAGTAGCCCATCAAGCAGTAGAAGCTCTTGGAATCAAAATAATGACCCATGAAGACTATGAAGCTGATGATTTGCTAGGTTCCACCGCAAAGGCTCTGGAAGCCAACTACAATGTGGAAATAATCACTGGAGACCGTGACTTACTTCAACTTATAGACGATAAAATTACTGTAACTCTTTGCCATAAGGGTGTTAGCGAAATGAAACCAATGACTCCTGAAAGCTTTAATCAGGAATATGGCTTTGCTCCGCTTGGTATTATTGATTTAAAAGCACTTTGGGGTGACACTTCTGATAATATTCCAGGTGTTGCTGGAATAGGTGAGAAGAAGGGAATGGCTCTTGTCCAGCAGTTTGGAAGCATAGAAAACCTTTATACCAACATCGATAAGGTTGAAAATGCCAAAATGCGTCAGAAACTGCTTGACGGCAAAGAATCGGCCGAACTTTCCCATTTTCTTGCTACAATCGTAACAGATGTAAAGACCTTTGATTCAAATTCAGAGTTTGTCTGGAACGAAAATAATCTTAACTCAGAAGACTTTTTGAGATTTTTACAACAATATGAATTTTATAGTCTTTATAAAGAATTTAGCAATGGCGTGCTTTTCAAGCCTACTGCTAACCCGACTACTGTTGAATCTGCTTTAAAATCTGACAGTTCAGCAGTAAAAAAAGTAATAGAAAATAAAGAGGCTACAGAAGGTGTTTCCCCATTAATAAAGCCTCTACCAGGCGAAAGAATTCTAATTCACAATCTTGATGAGCTTCAAAAATTCTGGAACGAGCAAATTACAGATAAAGTCTGCATAGATGTAGAAACAAACGGCTTAAATCCATTTAAAGATAAAATTATAGGAATTTCTTTTGCTTCTGGAGTCGAAAAAGCTGCTTATGTTCCAATCAGGCATAGTTATTTGGGGCTTTCACCTTCTGATCAGATCGAACCACAAGTTCTATTTGAATTTCTAGCCAAAAATCTGCCAAATAAACTGATTATTGGTCATAATCTTAAATTCGACCTGGAATTTTTGCGTAATGAAGGAATAGAAAATCTTTGTGAAGACAAAAAAGACTTTTTAAGCTGCTGTCCTCTTTTCGATACTTTGATAGCTGCTTATGTAATAGATCCAACTCGTTCGAATGCTTTAAAGACTTTAGGAATAAGCCTTTTAAACTTTGAAGTCACCGAATATAACAAAGTTGCTGGTGCTGGTGAATTTGCTTCTGTTGATTTAGAAACCGCTAAAGATTACGGTTGTCAGGATGTTCTTCTGACTATGCAGCTTTACCCGGTTTTGAAGGAAGACCTAGAAAAGAACAGACTGACAAAACTTTTTGAAGAAATAGAAATGCCTTTGTCTAGAATCCTTATGGATATGGAAACCATAGGAATTAGCTTGAACAGCGAATATTTAAAGAATTTATCAGATGAAGTCGAAGGAAGAATCGCCCAGTTAGAAGAATCAATCTATGATTATGCTGGCCATACTTTTAATATAAATTCTACAAAACAGCTTGCAGATGTATTATTTGGTGAACTTGGGCTTACACCGCCTAAAAAGACCAAAACAGGTTTTTCTACTGATAGTGATGTTCTTAAAATGCTTTCTTTTGCTCACCCAATCTGTAATGAACTGCTTGAATACCGTGAAATGGCAAAAATAAAATCTACTTATGCCGATTCTTTATTGGCTTTGGTAGACAAAGATACTGGTTTGATTCATGCTAGTTTCAACCAGGCTGTAACGGCTACAGGTCGTCTTTCCAGTTCTAATCCAAACTTGCAGAATATTCCTATAAAGACAGAATGGGGCAAGAAGATTCGTAGAGCCTTTATTCCACCAAGAAAAGGCGATGTTTTTGTATCTATAGACTATTCTCAGATTGAGCTGAGAATGCTTGCGCACTTTTCTCAAGACCCTGCATTAGTTGAAGCTTACAATAAGGGAATAGACATACACGCCATAAGTGCTTCAAGAATATTCAGAAAGCCTGTTGAAGAAATTGTTTCGGCAGAACGTTCTGTAGGTAAAACAGTAAACTTCGGTATTATTTACGGTATTTCTGCTCATGGTCTAGCCCAGGATTTAGGCGTTCCAAGAAATCAGGCCCAGGAATACATCAATGCTTTCTTCGATTCTTTCCCAAAAGTTAATGAATTCTTTGACAGAGTTGTAAACACAGCTAAAGAAACAGGTGAAGTCGTTACTTTGCTGGGCAGAGTCAGAAAGATAGAAGACATTAATTCTACTAAGTTCCAGCCAAGAAGTGCAGCAGAAAGAATGGCAAAGAATACTCGTTTACAGGGGTCAGCAGCAGATTTGGTTAAAAAAGCCATGATAGATACCTGCGATTATATCAAGAAAAACGGTTTCAAAGCTAAGTTAGTCGTTCAGATTCATGACGAACTTATTTTCTCTATGCCTGAAAGCGAACTAGCTACTCTAGCTCCTGAATTAAAACGAATTATGGAAAACTGCGTTACTCTAAATATTCCTTTAGTTTGCGATATGGCTTCAGGGTCTAATTTGACAGATTTAGAATAAAAAGTAACTTAACCGTAATTGCGTTTGAGGCTAAAGCCTCTAAAACTATCACACCAACTATAACCACTTGTATTAATAAGCTATAAAGACGTGGCAATTCGTTTTTTATGATTTAATTGCTGTTTTATTAGTAAAAATTTTATTGCTTATGTGAAAGATTGTAGTCGAATTAAAAATTTCTATTGATTTATTATTCCTTAGTGTAAAAAAAACACCTTTCTTTTTTATGAAATATTATTATAATTTATAATATATTACTGTACATTCCTTAATTAAAATCTTTAGAAAAGAGTATTATTATGAAAAAAACTACTGTGGTTCCAGTTCTGTTCTTATCTTTCATCATTTTATTCATATATGGTTGTTGCTCTTCTGGTGGGGGGGAGTCTATGTTAACCCTAACGGCGACTCCAATGCATCATATAGAGAAGTCGCCATTGATGAAAAAGGACGTCTTCCTATAGTAGCTTTTCCATCTGGTGCAACTATTTCAGCCACAGAAGAAAATACACTGGAACCAGGAATAAGAGTATCTATCACAGAACAGAAGGTTAATGTACAAAACAATTCCTATTTTGAAGATTTGACTGAAATAAACAAAGATCTCTATATCTATAAGATTTCGGCCTTGATGGTCGATTCAAAAGGCAAAAAAACTGAAGTAACCACAGTTGAAAAACCTTTTACTATTACTTTGCCAAACACTCAGAGCGATACCGGTCTCTGCTATGTGGGCGTAAGATACAGTGACTCAGACCCATGGAGATTCTGTCGTGTTACAGATATGGATGATGTTACAGCCAACATGACTGTAATGAGGGCTGCAGTTTCTAATATTGCACCCAAGCAGTGTACTTTTAAACTCCACAGGTTAGGCATCTCCTTTGTTCTTGTTGTCTATGACGGCAATAACGGTCAAGTGCTTCCGGAAACAGCAGTAGATAGTTTAGCTGCTTCTTCAACCTATGGCATCATGGTTAAGGATGGTAAATATCTTGATGATTTAGAAGTTAAGGGAATCATGAAGGGTATTAAAGTCGACTCACTCAATCCTTCCAGTTTTATAGCCAGAATTACCTATAGAAACAAGAAAAAAGCTGAAGCTTCGATAAAGGCGAACGGTAGCACAGTAACCCAGACAACTACTGCAGATAAGACTGTTCCTGGCTACACTTATTCACACTCTTTCGAAGTCGCCAACATCTCTGATACATCTCTTATGAGTCAGGAAGGCCAGTTCGCATTCACTTTGAACTTAAAGGATGTTGAAACAGAAAATTTCTCTTCCGGTCTGCTCATAGAATTCTACAATAAAATAGACAGCGAAAAGATACTTCCCTATGCCTATTCTGAATTCATAACCGTCGCCAAGGTGGAATCGGTTACTCTGGCCGTAACTTCTGATGAAACCAATATTGCAGATTCAGAGAAAAAACTCTATAAGTGGAATCCAAGTTTTGCGATAAGTGGTGGATTTAATTTTTCTGAAGCAGATAAGGAAAAGATCAAGAATGCCATTTCGGTTTCCAATATTGAATCTACACAAGTTTCCAAGGTATGGAACGGTAAGGTACTTGTGTTGAGCTTCCTGCAGGATTTGCAGCCAAGCACAAAGTATACGATTTCTATGAAGGAAGTTAAAAATCTTGAAGGCTGCACAGTCAAGCCATTCAAAGATTTCAGCTTTACTACAGTCCATCAGATGTGTGCTTATAAAGTAGTTCACCAGCAGGAAAACGTTGCAAATAACAAGTTTACAGTTTTCGAAACAGAAGAGCTTTCTGCTGCAGAAGGCAGCAAAGTTACACCGTCAGTCAAGACCTACACAGGTTTTGTTTCTCCTTCCGCAACAACTGTAACACTCTCTTCCAATAGCGAAAACGAAGTTGTGTATAGTTATAAACGAAAAGTTTCCACCGTTAAACTGCAAAAAGGAACTGGTATAGCCAGTGTTTCTGGTGGTGGCAAATATAAATACGGAGCAGATGTAACCGCGTCCTGCACAATGCTGGAAGGTTATGTATTCGATAACTGGACCGGTGATGAAACCGAATCGTCCTTCAAAATGCCAGATACCGATGTGACTATGAAAGCAAACGGATTGCTTGCCCAGTATCCGATAACTTTCAATCTCGACGGTGGGAAACAGGATGATAACCCGTCAGGCTATAACCCTGCCTCTGATACAATAGTAATCCTTGAACCTGTAAAGGAAGGCTATACTTTTGTAGGCTGGATAGGCAGCAATGGTGACACTCCACAGAAAGAGGTCTCAATAAAGAAGGGTTCGACTGGAGCAAAGACTTACACTGCAGTATGGACACTTGATGTATATGATATCGTATATGACCTTGACGGAGGTTCTGAAACTGCCAATCCTGCAACATACACTGTAATTTCAGATGAAATCACTTTGGAACAGCCAACAAAAGAGCACTACGTCTTTGTAGGCTGGACAGGCTCAAACGGAGATACTCCTCAAAAAGAAATCACAATAGCAAACGGCTCGATTGGTAATAAATCCTATAAGGCCAACTGGACCAATGAAGTAATTACTTATAATCTGAAGAACGGTGTTAAGTTAGAGCTTGTCTACCGCCCTCCAGGCACATTCATGATGGGCAGTCCTGAAACAGAAGTAGGAAGAGCTAAAAATGAAGAACTACCTTTATTAGCAAAATCTGTCCGTTTGGAGACAAATTCTTCCAGTGATATTGAAACTCAGCATCAGGTAACTATTACAAAAGGTTTCTATATAGGTAAATTTGAAGTAACTCAGGAACAATACTATTCTGTTGTGGGTGAAAATCCTTCTCGTTTCCAAGATGGTAACAAGCCTGTTGAAATGGTTAACCTAGATGATGCAGAGTATTTCTGTAGCCAATTGAATACGAAATTGGAATGGCAGCTACCTGAAAATTATTATTTTATGCTGCCAACTGAAGCACAGTGGGAATATGCATGCCGTGCAGGAACAACTACTTCTCTTAACAACGGAACAAATGTTCAAAACGTAGATGTAGCAGACCCAAATCTTGATGTGGTTGGCTGGTACCGTGAAAATTCTAAATCATCTATAGGTTTTACCTCTAATGTTGTTGGACAGAAAGTTCCGAATGCCTGGGGAATCTATGATATGCATGGTAATGTTTATGAATTATGTGTGGATAATTATCAAGAATTTACTAACGAAGCAGTAGTAGATCCTATATGTGATTATGGTAATATGTATGTAATGCGTGGTGGTAGTTTTGATGAATTTTCTCAGCATTGTAGGTCGGCAAATCGGCGTCAGGTAAGACCCAATCAGAGAAAAGAATTCATTGGTTTCCGTGTTGTTCTTGGTTATAGTTATTATAATGGTTCAGCGTTTCAAAATAAAAGATGATTAATTAACTAAAAAAGAAGCGACCTTCGGGTCGCTTTTTATTAGATTAACTTTTATTTCAAAAAGTGTTAGAACAAAGAAATGAAAAACTTGATAATACGTCCACAGGGCATAGGTGATATTGTCTTAATGCTACCAGCTTTAAGAAGCTTATGTAATAATTATTCAGAAGATGAATTCGTATTACTTTGCTATAAAGGTTTTGGACAGGTTCTACCACCAGATTTACATGTTAAAACAATTGAATTTCCACGCCACGCTGGAATAACTGAAACCTTAAAATTAATAAAAAAAATACGTAAAGAAAAATTCGACAGAGTTTTTGATTTATTTGGGAACCCAAGAACTGCAATACAGGTTTTATTTTCTGGTATAAAAGATCGTTACGGCTTTGACAATAGATTTAGAAGTTTTGTGTATAACCATATTTATCAAAGATTACAAAAAGGTAAGCACTATCACCAAACAGAACTATATTGTAACTTTTTTAATTATTTTGGTCTAAAATGCGAATATACTCATCCGATCCTAAAAATGCCAGAAAATGTAATAAAGAAGGCTAAAGAAGCTATTCCGCAAGAATATGCCAATTTAAAACCCTTTGTAGCCGTAAACCCAAATTCAACTTTTCCCACAAGAGCCTGGCCTGAAAAAAATATTATTGATTTTATCAATTTCTGGTATGAAAAGACAAAAGTTCCTGTAATGCTTACTTGGGGCAAAGGCGAAGAGGCTACTTCTCAAAATATAATAAAAAAAGTCGGTTCAGAAAAAGCTTTTATGCACAAACCTGTTAAACTTAATGAATTTGTTGCACTTTTATCTCTTTTAGATGTTTTTATATCTGGCGACTCTGGTCCTATGCATATGGCTTGGGCTACAGGAACAAAAGTTGTTTCTCTTTTTGGTCCAACAACAGAAATTGATGTAGAGCCATTAGGTGAGCAAAACATAACATTAGTAGCAAAAGAAGTAGACTGTTTGCGTTGTCACAAGGAATACTGTTCTTCCAAAAAGTGCATGTATGCTATTACTCCTCAAATGGTTATAGATGCTCTTGAAAAAATAAAAGTTTTTCCCTAAATCAATTATTCTAATTGAAATATTTATTTAATGTAGTATAATGCATATACTTTATTTTTCTTAGGGGTTTCCAATGGCTTGGGGTACTAACTTATTAAATGGTCTGTTAGGAGCATTATTTGGCGAAGATATCTATGAAGATAATAAAGGTGCTGACTCTTTTTTCAAAGATAGACAATCTGGCAGTAATGATTCGCGTGATCAAAATAATAATAGTCAAAATAACAAAGCCAAAAATTTCCGTTATGATCCTCTAGATGATGAAGAAGTTCCAGAAGGTCAGTATACAAAAGATTCAAGGAAATACGGTTCTAACAATAGTTCTCAAAAGTCTTATTCCAGCAGAAATACTTCTTATCAAAGCAATAATAGAAATTCCTATAAGACAGATTCAAACTCTTCCTCAGGCGGTTTCAATTATTATGATGCTGCTGACGACTCTCCTGGCAGTAAATATCAAAGCTTCAGTCAGAATTCCAGTTCTAATTCCAATAAGACCCAGTCTTATGCAAGGGATAGAAGTGCTTCTGCCAGCCAGGGGTTTAGAAGACAGCGTGCTGCAAAAAGTACTGATGGTTGGTTTTCTTATCCGACACTTTCTACTAAAGGTTCCAAAGTTGTTAGAAATGATAAAGCATCGTTTACTTTTGGAATTCCTCATTTTTCTACCTTTGATCATGGTGTAAGAGGTATTGCATTTCCTTATTCCTTAAGAGTAAATAATCCTAAGAATCGAAAAATAGTTGTTTCTGGCAAGTTTTGCACAAAATCAGGTGCCTGGATAAAAAGTTTAGTTCCTGATATGGCTGATAGATATGGTGATTTGGTTATTAATGAAAGTGTTATTTGTATAGATAACAAATTTAATAATGATTCATATCTATTCGTACCTTACGGAGTCTTATCTTTAAAAGAAACTCAAAAAATATATTTAAATATAGATGTTTTTGTTGACTTTACTTCTGGCCCTCAACATTTGCTTAGGTATGTTTACGGTTTTGATTACTTTATTTATGAAAATGATCCTCGTGAACAAGTAAGTCCAAAAACAACATCACGTTCTACGACTTCTCGCACTTCATCTTATTCTTCTTCTACATCTTCTAATGAAAATGTTTTTGATAAACAAAATGGTTTTGAAGAAGTGATAGGTTTGGTTGCACATATAGTAAAAGCAGACGGAGTTTGTGCACCTGAAGAAATACGTGTTGTAATAGATCATTTTAAAGATTTCAAAGGAATTGACAAGGATTTATTAAAAGAAAGATTAAAATATAAACTTTCTAATCCTTCTAATATAGAAAATGACTGTAAGGTATTAAAAGAAACTTTTTATACTCAGACTCGTTTAACTTTCCTAGCTTTGTTCTTTAAAATTGCTGTATCTGATAAAGCTATTCCTACTGACGAATTAGAACTTATAGAAAAAATAGCTAACTTAATGGGTATTAGCAAAGCTAGTTATGAACAGATTCGTGCAGAATTTTTGCCTGCTTCTGATAAAGTATGGCATTTATTCGGCTTGACATCAAATGCTACAAAAGAACAATTAAAGAGCGCTTACAGGAAAAAATGTAAAGAATGTCATCCTGACAGATTTGCAAATGCATCACAAGCGCAATATAAAAAAGCAGAAGAAATGTTTAAAGAATTACAGGATTATTACAATTTCTTATTAAGAAAGTTTTAATTAGTTTTTTTCATTAAACAATATTAATTGAATACTTGTTATTTGAGTGTTAGAATACTTCTGAAATTAATTTTAGGGGTACACTCGTTTATGGTTAATAAGAAATTCTTTAGAATAACATTACTTTTTGTTGCTTTGTTTGTTTCCTTTGCTTCTGTAGGTTATTGCCGTCTTGATGGTGTTAAACCTGGAGATACTAAAGTTTTAAAACTTACATATGCAGAAGTAAATCCTGAAAAATCTTATTCAGGTTATATAGCCAAGATTTTCAAGCAAAGAGTAGAAGAATTATCATTGGGAACTATTCTTATTGATGTTAAATATGGCGGCGTTTTAGGTAATGACAACGAAGTATTAACGAGTATGTATCAGAATGATAGCCCTGATATAATAAGAACAAGTGTTTCATATTTGCAGGATTATGGTGCAAATAAAGCAGCAATGCTTTCTACTCCTTATGTGTTTGCTAATAGAGAACATTACTGGAAGTTTATAAATTCTGGAATTTACAGAGAATTTTTGGATGAAATAACTGTTAGTGGTAGTAAATTTAGGGGATTGTGCTTTATTGAAGAAGGGTTTAGACATTTTTTCTCAAGAAAGCCAATTGAAAGTTTAAATGATTTAGCAGGTCTAAAAATACGTTCTGCTTATGGTAGCTATTTTGAAGATTTAATAAAAGTTTTTGAAGCTTCTTCTGTTAAAGTTCCTTTTACAGAATTTAATACTGCTCTAGAACGAGGTATTATTGACGGTGGCGAACAGCCTATTTTAAACTATTTGAGCAATGAATTATATTGCAGAGCCCAATATCTTATACTAGATGCTCATGTTTTGGCTTTGAGTGAAATTGTTATAAGTGAAGATAAATGGCAGCAAATGACTCCAGAACAGCAGAATGTCATACTTAGAGCTTCAGATTATATTCAGAGAGTAAACAAGGTTACTATTAGAAGTTTTGAAGAAAAAGCTTTGAATACTCTTAAAAACAAAGGAGTTTATGTTACTGAAATTACAGATATGACTCCTTGGAAAGAAAAATGTTCTGAACTTGTTTTTAAGATTACAAAAGCTTATGCTGAACTTTACAATAAAATTCAGGAACTTAAATAATTAGTTTGTTCCGTATTATCATTCAAAGTTTTTTTTATTGTATTAACAATTTTGTTTATATTTCTGTATAATATAAATTAGGATAATAAAATTTAGGAGTTATTAAATGAAGAAAGTACTTGTTCTATTATTTATAGGTTTATTATCTACTTCAGTTTGTTTTGCGGCAGGGAATTCACGTATCACTCTTAATGATGGAACCACTATTTACGGCAAAGTAACAGGAATGTCTGATGGTGTTTATACAATTCATACAGATACAATGGGTGATATACAGGTTAATTCTGATAATGTTTTTGAAATAACTTCTAATACTTCATCAAAGAAACCGAATATACCTATTCTAGAAGGTAATGATAGGAATAATAACAATTCTGGGAATTCCTATTATCCAACTAATTCTACAAGAAGCAACAATTATTCAGCTCAGCAGCAGGATGCTAACAGTAGAGTTCAAAGCATGATGATGAATGAAAATTTTATGAATAACCTTATGGAATTAAGTTCATCTTCAGAAATGCAATCGGTTCTTAATGACCCTGAAGTTATGGAAGCTATTCAAAATGGTGATTATGAATATTTGATGAACAATTCTAAAATTAATGCTTTGATGAATAGTTCAGAAGTAAAAGATATTCTAGGTGATATGTAAAAAGGAGATCTTTCTCTAGATAAGAGTTCTGTTATATGATAAAACGGATTTTATTATTAATAACTCTGTTTTTAATGATTTCACCGGCATTTGTTAATGCTGGTGAAGTCTATCGTTCTTTAAATGATAAGATCAGAGTTAGAAATCGTTTTATGGATTTGAAGACTTTTGCTTATTTTGCTGCAGAAACTCAGAGATGGTCTTTAATTATAAGCAACGATGCCAGTGTACCTCAAAAGGAGGCTAAAGGGGAAACAATAAAAGAAATTCTAGATAATTATTGTAATCAAACCGAATTTGGCTGGAGATTTGTTAATGATTGTCTTTATATAGCTAACGAAAGAGAGCTTTCTTCTTTCTTTAAACAGTTTCCTGTTCTGGAAATGCAATTGCCAGATGGAATTAAAAATGCAACTTATAGCGGTTATTTTAAAAATATTGAACTGTCTATGCTTTGTGTTTTGTTGAGTTCAGTGTCTAATATTAAAATTTCAGTTGCAAACAGTTTCGACACTAATGTAATGATGAGAGTTAATGGAATGGGCTGGAAACATGTTTTGTTAGCAATTGTCCATTTAAATAGATATAAATTAAATATTTCTGATTTTTCAATTGTTATTTCTCCTGAAACCAGATAAAACTATTTTTTTAATTATTTTTTTTTAATAAAAAAAACATAATCAGCTGTCGATACGAAAAGCATGAAAAAGTCTGTTTTTTTTATAACTATGTTAGCTGTAATGGGTCTATTCCTTGTTGGTTATAGTCCCAGACCTTATTCTGACTTAGCGACTTATCAGAAAATTCCAACCAAAACTCGTATAGATAAATTAATGAAAGCTGGCGAAGATTTATTCATACGCCATCTATATGAAGAAGCAAGATCTGTATTCAAGATAGTTCTTGATATGGATGAAAACAATCTTGATGCTAAGTTTTGGATGGCAAAAGTTAATAATGTATTACAGGCGGAACAAAGTGAAAGAAATAAACAAGCTCTCTATAAAAAATGGGGACATTTGACACCTATTGATAAAATATACGAAAACTGGCATTGGGGACCTGAAGTTGGTCATTTTGAGGTTCGTTATCACGAAGCTAAACCTTATCCGCATTATGAAAGAAAATTCAGACCTAGAGCAACAGATGAAGAAATTAATAAAGCTCTGACAGCATATAAGAAATCAAAAACTGCTGACAACGCTTTTGAACTTGCAATGCGTTATTGGTCACAGCGAAATGAATCAGAAGCTATGAAATACTACTTTGAAGCAGTAGATATATCATCAGATATTCTTGGAAAAGATGATGAATACATGCTTTCTATGATTAGTGAAAAATATGAAGAAAAATTAGCTAAGGGTAATGCTTCTGCTCAAGATTATTTTACCACTGGAAGACTGGCATTAATTCAAGGAAATAGTTATGATGGTGTAAGAAATCTTATTAGAGCTTCTAAGATGGATAAAAAACTCGGACCAAATGTTAAGAAATCTATAGAAAAATATGTTACAGACGGTTATCCTAATATAGTTGGTATTCCTGCTGAATATTATAGCTTCAGACAGGCTTATGTCTTTGATAAAAACAAAGATAGAGTATATATGCGTTTGATTATTTATCCTATTAATAAAAGACCTCTTATTCCTGTAGATACTGCCATTCCTGTAAGCTATATTGAAAATATAACAATTGCTTCCAAAGATGTTCTTTATGTTTTTAATAAGCCAGGATTAGATGATTCTGCACGCTTGTGGCTTACACTTCCTGAAAAGGAAGGTAAATACCCAGAATATGAAGTTAAAATTATATTGGATTTGAAACGTAGTGATTCTGAGTATGACGGAGTTGAACTTTCTAATTTTGGTTTATATTCGGATCAGGAAGATAATTGGAGCTTTATCATTTCTTCGGAATTTGATGAATATGAAGATCCTGGTTTGTCTAGTGATTATGAAAAGACTGAAAACGGGGTTAGAATAAAAGGGTATAACCTGCTTTATTCTGAAGGAAAAGGACCTTTCATTTTGTTTAATAGATTTAACGAGGCCTTACCTAGCGATGCAGATATTTGGAAAATAATAGAAAATAAAGAAGATGAAATGAATATTTCGTTGAATGAATAAAATAAATCTTTTTGGCACTTTTCGCCAAAACTATCGTATCTAGAGTCGTAGGTTTAATATATTCTCAGTTCTCAGCTTTCTGTTCTCAATTTTCAATTCTCAATTTTCAATTCTCAATTTTCAGTTTTCATCTTCCTTCTTCCTTCTTCAATCTTATATCTAAAAAAAATTGGAACTTTACTAGAATTTACGAAGTCTTAACTTTAACTAAAGATTTTTTGTGATATTATATATATAGTAAAAATTTTTATAAAACAGAAAGGAAGTGCATATGAGAAAAATTAATCTTTTGCTTTCTGCTTTAGTGTTAACTTCGGCTATGCCACTATATGCGGCTTTTTGTACGAAATGTGGCAGTAATCTACCTTCAGAAGCTAATTTTTGTCCAAACTGCGGAACAGCGGCTTCAGGAGCCTTCCAATCGGCTGAACCCGAAAACGTTATTTCTACTTCAAAGGTTAATACTTCTTATGAAGATTCTAACCTTGCAGCAGATAATGCTTCTTTATCTGACTATCATTTTATAAATAGAATTGAAGAATATCTTACGCAATCTACCAGCAATGTTGCTTTTAGACAGTGTCAGGAACTGAAAAGACAAAATGTGGCAAAATTGCAGCATATGGAAAACGACTATATGAATTATAGTATTTATAGGCGTAAAATCCATGATTTACATATGGATAAGCTTCAGGCTTTGGAAAATTATTTGGAAGCTAGAAGAGAAGCTGATAGAGGTTCTGATATTGCAAGAGCAAAAGCTAAAATGAATAAGGAATTATTCGTTATAGACAAAATGAATGATGCTATAGATATGCTTCTCACTGGCGGAAATACATTAACAAATATAAATAAAGTTGAAGATTTAGAAAAAAGAGTTAAAAAGACTACCGCTAATTATGTTGTAACTTCTTCTTATCTGACATTAGGTAATATTAGAGTAAAAAGAAATGAACCTATCTGGATAGAAGATGTATCTGGTGCTTCTGCAAAAGTTCATCATATGGGAACAGGAATCGGAGATGAACCAGCGGTTGGATATGTCTCCATTTATGATTTGGAAAAAAGAACAAACTGGACTTCTGACGGAGATTTCTTCTATTCTGTTCCAACTGGATCAACTGTTGTTTTGACTCAGCCAGTCAGACCAGAACCTACAGTTAATGTAGTTGTCTGGGATGGTATTTATCCATATAGACGCTGGCATCATTACCATGATTGGGGTCCACCTCATCATCCTAATCCACCTCATGCTAATCCAGCACCAGCCCATGCTCCTGCACCAAATAATTCGCCAAACAGAGGAACTAAATCTCCGAACCCAAAACCTATTTATAGAAAATAAAGAGTTTAATATAGCAAATACAATTATTCTGTTTGTTATATTAATAATAAAAAAGGGCGTTATATACGCTCTTTTTTATTTTCTTAACATTTTGGGTATTGACTAGCATTGTTTCTAGTGCTAATTTAGTGTGCAAAAGAAAGTATTCACAAACTTTTTATCCTATGAAAATTGGAGTGAAACATGAAAGTTCCTCTGTTAGATTTAAAGCCTCAATATGCACAAATAAAAGATCAAGTTGTTCCAGAACTTCTATCTATTTTTGAAAGCCAGGGTTTCATTCTTGGTCCTAAAGTTGAAAAATTAGAAAAAGAAATGGCTGAATATATTGGTGTAAAGCATACTTTGGGCTGTTCTTCCGGCACAGATGCTTTACTACTTGCTTTAATGGCTCTTGATATAAAAGATGGTGACGAAGTAATCACTACTCCTTATACTTTCTTCGCTACAGCAGGTTCAATAGCTAGAACTGGTGCTAGAGCCAAGTTTGTAGATATAGACCCCGCCACATTCTTGATGAATGTTAGTCAGATAGAAGAAAAGATTACTCCGAAAACCAAGGCTATTATTCCTGTTCACCTTTTTGGACAGTGCGTTGATATGGAACCACTTATGGAAATAGCTAAAAAACATAATCTTGCAGTTATAGAAGATGCTGCTCAAGCTATAGGTGCTGAATATAAAGGTAAACAGGCTGGTACATTCGGCAATGTCGGTTGCTTCAGTTTCTTCCCAAGTAAGAATCTTGGCTGTTTTGGTGATGGTGGTCTTGTTTCTACAAATTGCGATAAAACTTATGAACGCATGAAGGGTTTGAGAGTTCATGGCGGTCAGGTTCAGTATCAACATCAGGAAGTTGGTATGAATGCTCGTCTAGACGCAATTCAGGCTGCAGTAATATCTATAAAGCTTCCATTCTTAAAGAGCTGGACTGAAGGAAGAAGAAGAAACGCTTCTATTTATAATGGACTATTTAAAGATAACAAAAAGGTTATAACTCCAAAAGCTAAAGATAATTGTTATCATATTTACAACCAATATGTAATTAGAGTTGAAGGAAATAGAGATGCATTAAAAGCTCATTTGTCCGAAAAGGAAATTGGATGTTCAGTTTACTACCCACTTTCACTTCATCAGCAACCCTGCTTTAAATACTTAGGTTATAAAGATGGAGATTTCCCAGAATCAGAAAAAGCAGCAGCTACTTCAATAGCTTTGCCAATTTACCCAGATTTGACAAAAGAACAAATTGAATACGTTGCTGAAACAATCAA
>CAJOND010000007.1 GCA_905236675.1 Candidatus Rifleibacteriota bacterium
GTTGAATGTCTTGCCATATTTTCCTCTTTTTTATAGGGAGTATATATGACTAAAACATATTTCTTAGAAAAGTACAAGATTTTTAATGCGTTTTCCCTGCGAAAATTATTGTTTTCTTGTTAGATTATGATAATCGTGTTAAAATATAGAATCTACCAAAAAATGAGGTTTGATTATGTTTAAAAGGTATGTTTTTCTGTTTATATTATTTATGACTTTTGGGCTTGTAGGTTGTGACGAAGAAAATCCTCCAAAAGTTCAAGAAAATATAATAAAACCTCAAATCGGTGGGATATATCGTTCAACTTTTTCAGATAATTATATTATATTAGACCCAGGACGTGTTCGAGAAGCTAATTCCAACGAAATATGCCGACAGCTTTATGATGGTTTAGTTGAGTTTAGTGCTTCAGATACAATAGACCCTTGTATTGCTGAAAGTTGGAAAATAAGCGATAATAAACTTGTATATACCTTTAAACTTAGAAAAGACGTTCGCTTTCATGATACCGTAAATGGTATAAAGACAAAAAATGGCGGAAGGTTACTTAGTGCTGAAGATGTTCTTTTTACTTTTAAACGTCTTTTTACTCCTAACTCAAATTTTGAAAACTCATTTTTCAAAATTATTAAAGGAACAAATGATTATTATGAAGGTAAAACAGATGAAATATCAGGCATTCGTGTTCTTGCAAGCGATACTATAGAAATAGAACTTGAGCATCCCTTTTCTCCATTTATAGCAACTTTAGGTGTTAGTCAGGCTTTTATCGTTCCTCATGAAGATGCTGATGATCTGGAAAATATTCCTGTTGGAACAGGAGCCTTCAAGTGGAAAGGGAAGAAAAATGACCGTTTTGTTTTAGAAGCTAATAGTAATTATTTTCGTGGCAGACCATGGCTTGATGGAGTTGAATTTCTTGTAATAGATAAAGACGAAGATAGATTTAAAGAATTTGAAGCAGGAAGATTGCAGCATATAGAAGTTCCTGATTTTGTATATCAGAAGGTTAAGCATGATCCCAAATATTCTAAATATATACAGGAATCAAATCTTTGGGGACTTAATTTTATCGGAATGAATGTTACTAAACCGCCTTTCGATAATAAACTAGTCAGACAGGCTTTAAACTTTGCTATCGATCGTGAATCTATTATTAAACTTGTTCTTAATGGTAGAGCACAGGCTGCAAACGGAGTTTTAACTCCAGGAATTCCTGGTCATGATCCGTTACTTTCTGGATATTTTTATGATTTACCAAAAGCAAAAAAACTGTTGAAAGATGCAGGGTATCCTGACGGAAAAGACTTCCCTGTAATAACTCTTCAGGTTGATGGAACCCATCTATTACAGCAGAATAGAGTAGGGGATTTCATTGTAGCTAACTTAAAAGATCTGGGTATTGAATGTAGAATACAAACTGCAGATTTTGAAAAACATCTTGATGGAATAACAAAAGGCGATGTTCCATTTTTCCGCCTTGGCTGGACTATTGACTACCCTGATCCTGATGGATTCCTTTTTACAATGTTTCATTCCTCTAATATTGGTGATGGATACAACTATTGTAGATACAGTAATGCTGAAGTAGATAAATTACTAAGTGAAGCAAGAAATGAAACTGAATTGATGATCAGAGTTCCAATATATGAGAGAGCTGAAAAAATAATTGTTGATGATGCTCCAATGGTTTTTATGTATTTTTATACTTTGAATATATTACGTCAGCCAAATGTTCACGGATTAAGAGTTGGTGCAATGGGTGAATGTGCTTTGCAATACAGACGAATTTGGCTTGAACCAAAAAAAGATAGCAACGATAAAAAATAATAGCTAATTATTAACCGTTTTCATAAGGATAACAAACAGTAATAACTTTTGGTATTTCTGTGTCTTTCACTATTACTTTTATATCATCACCATTATATCTTTCGCCAACGATGGCAAGTTTTTCGCCACCATATTCTGACCATTTGTTTACAACTCTGCCGTTTATTAAAGCTTCTTCCACTTGTTTTATGAAAATATCTCTGGCAATCATTTGATCATAGGCGTGTTTCGTCATTTCATAATCGCCTGATGCTACTAGTTTGGCTATACGTCTGCGTCCCATTTTTCCCTCTTTATACACTTATTAATAAATTCTAACTTTATTTTTTTTATAAGTAAAGAGGCTAGATTTAAAAAGTATATAATCTCTAGTTCTTGACACATTTTAAATGCTAATGTAAAATTTCTTTCAAATTATGTAGGAGTAATATATGGCTGACAAATTCTTTGAATCATTAGAATCTAAGCTGCCTAATAATAGTAATAACTCTGTCGTTGTTGTAATGGCAGAAAATGAAGCTGTAGCTTTCGCTGTAAAAGAAGCTTTGAATAAAGGATTTATAAAAAGAGCAACTCTTGTTGGAAATTCTGATGATATAAAAAAGATTTTTGGAACAATTACAGAAGAATCTTATATTTCTGTTATTAATGCAAAGTCAGAATGTGAAGCTTTAGACATATCTTTAAATGAAGTTAAAAATACTAATGCAAATATTCTTATGAAAGGCATGTGTCAATCAGCTTCTTTGATAAAGGCTGTATTAGATAAAAATAACGGTTTGGAACACGGCTTTATGTCGCATCTTACCTGTTTTCAACTTCCAGATAAAGATTACTTCTCTATTTTGACAGATCCTGCCGTGAATATTGCTCCTGATGCAGATACAATAGTTAAAGAAATTGATAATGCAAAACAGTTGTTTAAAAAACTAGATGATCATACTCCTATAGTTGCTTTGTTGGCGGCTAATGAAAAAGTTACAGATAAAATGTTTTCTACTAAATTAGCTGAAGCAGTTACAAAGAATTATTCTGGAATAGAAGATATGATTGTTGAAGGTCCTGTGGCTTTTGATTTGGCAGTAAGTTCTAAGTCAGCTCAAATCAAAAAGTATAAAGGGAAACTGAATGGAGATGCTAATATTTTTGTTGCACCAAGAATAGAAACTGCGAATGCTTTATATAAATCTCTACAGCATTATATTAAGGCAGATATGGGTGGAATTTTATATGGAGCCAAATGTCCGATTGTCCATTCGTCTAGAGCGGATAATGCTAAGGCCAAATACTATTCCTTACTTCTAGCCTTATCAACATTATAATTGAACAGATTGAACCGGTAAAAGAGAATTTAAATGATAGATAATAGGGAAACAAATCTTGATAACGAAGAGATAACCACTGATATTACTGTTAATTCTAAAGTAAAGTTTAATGCAGGCAAAGTAGCTGAACTTTTAAGAAAATTAGAAAAAATTTTGGGTGTTTCTCTTTCTATTCGTTCTACCACAGGCGAAGTCGTTTGCAAAACGGATTATTGTTACGGACCTTGCAGTTATATAAGAGGAACTGATATAGGTTGTAAGAGATGTCGCAAAGTTTATTCAAATATCGGTAAAAAAATGTTAATGCGAAAAGTTCCTTATGCTTGTTTCTGCTATTGTGGCTTTTTAATATTTGCCGTTCCGTTGAATTTTAGAGGCGAAATGATAGGATTACTTGTTGGCTCTCAAATAATTCCTGTTTCTAGTGATTTCTCGGTTTCAGATTTTTGTGACAAATATAAACGAGGTTTAAAAGCTCTTGGACTCAATAATAATAAAGATTTTTTAGAATCATTCAAAAAAGTAAAAACCTTAGACAACAATAAGCAGAGATTAAAATTTCTATATTATCTGGAAGAAGTAAGTAAGCATTTTGAAAGTATGGCTCTGGATGAAAAAACATGGAATGCTTTTTTAAGAGAAATAAAAGCAAGTATTCCAGAATTTGGAAATTTTTGAGAGGATAAATAATGTTTAAATTTCTGAAAAATGGGTTAGTTTTACAGACTGATTTTACTTTGAAAAAACAAAGCATTTTGATTCAGGATGACGTAATTTACGATATTCTTGAACCTGACCAGGTTCCTTTAAAACCAGTAGAAACAGAAATTGACTTAGATGGGCAGATTATTTTCCCTGGTCTGATAAATGGTCATGATCATCTTATAGATACTTCCTGGCATTCTTTAGGTAATATGCCTGTTCAAAACTGGTATGAATGGGAAAGCTCAATACATTCTGAACCTGATTATAAATTACAGCAGAAACTTTCTGCTTCTGATTTATATATCGTTGGAATGTATAAAAATATTATTTCTGGAGCTACTACTATAGTAGATCATTATCCATCTGAAGTATCAGCAACTTTTACTAATCATGAATTAGCAACGATTCTTAAGTATTTCTATTTGGCACATTCTGCTTCTGAAAAAAGGCTGCATTGGTGTCATAATATAGCTGAACAATATAGACATACACAGGGAATTCTGCCATTTATAATTCATGCAGGCGAAGGAAATAGCAAAGAAATCAGTGAAGAAATAGATAGTTTAAATAAAATCGATGCATTATCAAAAAATACTGTTCTTGTTGATTGCTGTTTCCTAAGTGATTCTGACTTACAATTAATTGCAAGCAAGGATGCTTCAATAGTTTGGATTCCAGAATCTTCAGAACGTATTTTTAACCGTCAGCCTGATTTGAAAAAGATAAGAGAGTTAGGTATTAAAATTTGTATTGGAACAGACAGTTCAAATACTGGAACTTCAAATATGCACACAGCTTTTAAGGTAGCGAAAAATTATTCTGCAGATTTTCTGAATAATAGTATTACTTCAAAAGATTTGGTTAAAATGGCTACTATAGATGCTGCAAAAATATTTGGTATAGAAAAAGAAGCTGGTTCTCTTGTTCCTGGTAAAAGATCAGATTTTATTGTATTTGAAGATGACGGCTCTGATCCTTTTGATAATTTCATTAATCTTTTACCAGAAGAATACTCAATGGTTATTCATAAAGGGAATATGATGGTTGGGAATGATGAATTCAGAAGAACTTCTGTCGATTTCAGCCGTTACTCTGAAGTAAAACTGAATGGATTCAGTAAACTTCTTTTTGGCCGACCAGTTCAACTAATAGAGCGAATAAGAAACAAACTTGGAAAAGAAATAACATTTCCTTTCTTTAATGTTTCATCTGATGACGAGTAATTTGTATTTCTTCAAGAGGAACAATATCGGCTAAGTCATTTACCTCCCAATAATTATACTTTGAAAGGTTCTTTAATAGAGATTTCTTTCTCTTTTTTATAATTTTTGGAACTTTTATTTTTTCTAACAGTCAAAATAATGAAAATAAGCAAAAAACCAAGGAGGTTTATGCAGATATGAAAAAAATATCATTAGGTATATTTGTATTAGCTCTATCTATAATGACATTTACGACTCCAGTTTATGCTCTTGAAGATCAGGGCATGGCAGCTGCTATGTCAATGCAGAAAGCATTTATTAATGTCGCAAAGCAATTAAAACAAAGTGTTGTTAATATTAGTATTGAAAAAACAGCTAATAATAACACTTGGTTTGATTCTAACGGAGATGATGAAACAGAAGAGTTTTTGAAAAAATTCTTTAGAATACCTAATAATGGCCGTGAGCAAAAAATAATGGGCGGTGGTTCAGGTATTATTTTCAAGGAAGATGGTACTATTATTACAAACAATCATGTAGTTAAAGGAGCTACCAAAATAGTTGTTAAATTGCATAATGGGAAAGAATATCCTGCTGAAGTATTAGGACAAGACCCACAAACTGATGTTGCTGTTATTAAAATTAAACCTAATGAAAAACTTACAGTAGCTAAGTTTGCCAATTCTGATGAAGTTGAATCTGGACAATGGTGTATTGCTGTAGGAAGTCCTTTGGGATTAGAACAAACTGTAACAGTGGGAGTTGTTAGTGCTGTTGGACGCTCTGGTTTAGGAGCTGCAGCAATTGAAGATTTCATTCAGACAGATGCAAGCATTAATCCAGGTAATTCTGGTGGACCGCTTGTAGACATCACAGGAAAAGTAATTGGTATAAACACTTTGATATTTACCGCTCCTGGTTCTGGTATTAGTTTCGCGATACCTTCTAACCTTGCTGTTAAAGTTGCCAATCAGATAGCTAATGGAGGAAGTGTTTCCAGACCATATCTTGGTATTTCAATGACACCAGTAACTGAAGAATTAAGCGAACATTATGAACTTAAAGACAAACATGGTGCCGTTGTTATGGATGTTTCTGAAAAATCACCTGCTGAAAAAGCGGGATTCCGAAAAATGGATATAATTCGTGGGTTTAACGGTAAAGAAATGAAGTCTTCAGAAGACATTCAAAAGTATATTTTCTCAAAAAAAGTCGGGGATGAAGTCAAG
This sequence comes from Candidatus Rifleibacteriota bacterium, assembly GCA_905236675.1. Lineage (GTDB taxonomy): Bacteria > Muiribacteriota > Ozemobacteria > Ozemobacterales > Ozemobacteraceae > RUG334. The sequence goes on from CAJOND010000007.1 coordinate 6,293, forward strand.
GCTCAAATTGTTAGAAATGGCAAGCCTATGGAATTAAAGATAAAATTAGAACAAATGCCTGAAACTTTTGGACTTGCTGCATCTGATATTAGAGAAAACAATATAAAACCAAGTAAATCTTTAGCTATTACAGATAAATTGGGTTTAAAGGTTCAAAAACTCAATTCAGAACTGGCAAAAAGCTTGGGAGTTAAATTGTCAGATGGTTTGGTGATTTCTAATGTAAAAGAAGACTCTCCCTCTGATAAAGCTGGATTGAAAAAGGGTGATATAATTACTCAAGTTAATGGCAACGATATTGCTAATGAAGCTGATCTAGAAAAAGCTTTAAGAGAAGGAGAAAAGAAAAAAAGCTCCGTCTTTTTAATTGAACGTGCTACAGTTCCGATGTTCCTGGTTGTTTCACATAAATAACAGGAAAAAAGACAGGTTTTCATTGATATTCTTTATATTTAATGAAAATCTGTTTTTTTATGTTTATTTTTTTCATTGATTCAAAAATTTGACACTAGATTGTAAAGAGTTTATCATGTTAGATTGGTAATAATGAAATCTGAAACTCTTTTTTCTAAGCAAAATATTAAATGGCTAGGAGTCTTTTTGTTACTTCTGGCTATTCTGTCTTTGATTTTTATTATTATGTTTACAAGAAGAGCTCGCAGTATTCCTGTTTATAATAAACCTTTAATTGTTGATGACATAGATGTAGATGATGTTGATGATAAAGAAGAAAATCTATTTCAGTCTCTTGATTTTCAGAATGTTCACAATACTTTTCAAAAGTCTTATCTCGAATTAATTAAGGCTATAGATTCAAAAGAATCTCGAAAAGATGCAGCTGACGGAACCATTAGAATAGATATTAAAAAAGATAAGTTATTGTTTGAAACCTATAAAAAAGCTCAAAGTAATTACAATAAAGTACTGAAAAAAATAGAGGATCATGAAAGAGATTACAAATTAAAGTGTTTTGCTAGAATGAGAAAACTTATTCTAGCTGTTCTTTATGCAGATAAAAAAATGAAAAAAAGAGTTACGAAATTCGATGTGGAAAAACTTACTGAAATTGGTGCATTAACTCCTGAAGATATTCCAACTTGTCCACGCGGAGGCGAATATTCTATTATTTATAAAAATGAACGCCGTCTGTTCAATTGCTCAATCCATGGAGTATTAAAGAATTAGTTAGACTCTGACACCTTCTTGACTTTTTTCATCTTCTTTTGTTGTAACTTCTTTATTGAATAATAATTCTACCATTTCAATAATAGTTCTTACAAATAATACTCCAACTCCTATAGAAAATATAAGAGTTAATACAATAGCCATTGATAATTCTTTCAGCATTTTTTTACTCCTGCTGTTCTATTAGTAACTTTAGGAGTATCGGCATTTATCTTATATAAGTTAATCATTCTTTTTTATGATAAATAAAAAATCCCCAAATCAATTTGATTTGGGGATTGTCTAACGAGGTTTATTTTGAATTAATTATAATTATTGAAATGGATTTGTAGATTCATTACTCTTTTTGATTGTTACTGATTCTGAGCTTGATTCGTCTTTTTTGTCGTCAGATTTTATTACATTTATTTCTTTTGGGTCATAAATCATCATTTCTTTTTCTAAATTGTGTTTCTTTAATAATTTTTCTAACCATTTATTAAATGGAAATTTAATTGTAATTTTTACTGTTTCTGTTGCTTCAGGAGCAGCAGCTACTTCTTCTTCGTCTGTTCCATTACGAGTTGCTAAGTAATCACTTAATGCATCGCTTTCTCCACAGAAATCAATCATTTCATCATCTGTCATTTTATTTAATGTTACATCATCAATAATTTTATAAATTTCACTAGCTTTATCTGGATTATCACTTAAAATTTGTTTAATGACTTTGGACATACTGTTGTCTGAACTATTTGTAGCATAGAATGCATTGGATACTATGTCTTTACCATCAGCATCTTTACCTAATAGTTCATGCAAACTATAAAGCATATGGTTCATAAACATTTCGTTTGACATTAACTGATCTGCTGTGGCATCAGATGCTTTTATCTTGTTAGAATAATCACCACTAGTATTGGGATCTTCTATTACAAGCATTGTATTTGCAGTAGATTTTGCTAGGTAAGTATCACGTCTGGAATCAAATTCTATCATTTCGTTGTATTCAGCCCAGGCTTCTTTGAAAGCAGCTGATTTAGTAACTATTTCATCCATTCTGTGAGAACCATCTAAACCATAGGGGTTGGATTCTGCAAATGTGGATTTATCTAGAGTATGGCAATATTCATGTACAAAAGTAGATGGTAAAATATCTGGATTATCTGTATTGCTGACATAGCAGGTACTTAATCTTATGCTATCACCCCATGAGCAGGGCCAGAAATCTTTCTTTGTATAGCTTCCATAGGTGTCATCAAAATCACTGGAATTAACAAGATAAACATCACAACTGTTTCTGTATGCATGTTCTGTTCTATCTGTAACAGCTTGGCTTAATGCGGTATTAAATGTGTCTATTAAGGCTTTTTCCTTATTTGATATTTCATTATTATCATATTGTTCCTGGGTTACACCCATTGCTTTATAAAGTTCATCTAAAGAACTGACTTTTTTTTGTCTGACTTTATAGGCAATACCACCTTCCTTAGACTGTTTAATTTCAATTTTTTCACCTTTAAACCAATTCCCAACACCTTCCCAAAAACCGATAGTAGGAGCCGTGCTAGCTGGATCATAAACTTCTTCAACTTCTTGATAATAAAAATTGAATTTAAAAGCGAAAGCAGAATCAGCTCTAAGACAGAAAATAGTCAGGAAACATAAAGTAATGAATAAAAACCTTAACTTTTTCAAAATGTACCCCTTATTCGTATTATTATATTAGATTTATTAGTAATATAAATGGTGATAACTTCTTCAAAAATATTACTACAAATAATATACCATATTTTATAAACAATAGTTTTTATATTTTTTCTTTCAACATTATTATGTTTATAATATAATAATTATTACAAAGATTCTTTTGAATAGATTCTGCTAATTTATAGGAGATTAAAATTGAAATATTATAATCTGTTTTCTATAATCTTTACTTTCTTAATCAGTTTCCCAATGATTGTTTGTGCTTTAGATGCAGCTCCAGATCGTTATTTCCCACCAGAAAGCATTAAAACTACATTTGCAATAAAATCAAATACGACAAATACTGTGACTTTGAGACTCGAAGTAAAGTCTGTGGTTGGTACAATAAAAAATGTCAGACTTACTGCTAGATTATCTGGATTTGAACAGGTTATTCCTGTCCCTTCAGAAGCAACTTTTGATGAAATAAAAGAAGGCGAAAGTCAGTATTTAGATTTTATACTGCCTACCACAAAAGAAGCTGTTAATTCAAAATTATTTAAAATTCATGGTGTTATACAATATCTTCCAGATTATAATGCTATTATAAACTATATTGATACTAATGTTGATAAAGAATATGAAAATGAAGTTATGAGAGATATGTTGAAAGACAATATGCTTAAATGTTATGAACAGTCTTTAAAATCAGTTGAAACAGTAAGATATTTTCCACCTAAAAATTAATTTTTTTCTCTCGTAATATTACTTTTTACAAATATATTGTTTTTTAAATTATAGTATCTATTATTAGATACTATAATTTAGTTTAGACCAATTAATAGTTAGAAAAAAATTAATTTTCAAATAGTCTTGCTTTTAAAATTAAAGTATTTAAAGCTTTTTCACAAGCAGGAAACGTAAGTAGTTCATCTATCAGAAAATCATAAATAATACAATGATTTTTAAATGTAATGTCTAATTTTAAAGGAGACATAAGTATTCTAGAACAAATCTCTTCTGAGAATAGTTCGTTAATCTCATAGATATTTGTTCCGCTTAAAATTACATATTTCTCATTAAATTCTTTATTGTTAATTCTATACTTTTTTTTATTTCTATTAAATTTCCATATATCTATAGTTTGGGATATTGTAATCATCCATAATGGTATATCTGTTATCAAAAAAGCAAAACCAATGAATTTTTTATCATTAGGAGCAAATAATATAACTATTATAGCTAAAAATAAAAAGATTGTTGTGATTGTTAAGCTTATTTTTAAATCATTTATAGTAGGTTTTTGGATTGCAAGATGAAAATCGGGAAAATTTTCGTTTTTCATTTTGAGAATTAATTTTGATTTCCATTTATAAGAATCTTCTAAATGACAATATTCTACAAAACAAAAATCATAGCCTTCTCTGTTGCCAGCAATTGCATTACATTCACCTATATCATCTAAATGAAATATTTTTTTTATCTCACTTGCCCCATAATAATATTCTGCTTTTAACTTATAGCTTAAATCTTTTATTGCTTTTATTCTACCAGTTGTTTTTTTGTGTTCTAAATCGTTTTTTATTAATGGAAACATAATTTCATTTAATTTCCAGGTAGCAAATGTTTAACTACATTAATTTAATTATAACATGGTTTAACATTCTAATCAAAATAATCATCTTCTATTTCAAAAACTTTAGCTTTATCTAGTAATAGATTTAGAGTTGATTTGCAAGAAGAATAAGTAAATAGGGAATCATTAAAAGATTGTATAATACAATTCTTTGTAAAAGTTACTTCTATGTCCATTGGTTGACGAAGTATTTTTGTACAGAGTTTTTCTGTAAAGAGTCTACGAATTCTAGCTGGGTCTGAATGTGCTAATATAACATATTTTTCTTTGAATGCCCTATTGTGAATGCCATATTTACCTTGATTGTTTACTTCTCTTAAAGTTCCTATACTCGCTAATATTACTATTGTGGGAACAAGAACAAAAACTAAGCATATGAATCCTATAACTAAAGCTGCCGAATCTAATCTTAACATTCCTGCTGAATACAGACTTATTAAAAGAATAACAGGGACAAAAAGAAAGAGAATTCCAAATATAATAGATAATTTGGCTTTTTTTACAGTAGGACCTTTTAAAGCTAACGAAAAATCAGGAATACTTCTATTTGTTGCTTTTAAAATTGCACTAGATCGCCAATGAGCAGTATCGTGTTTCCCGCTCTTTTGATGATAATACTCAATAAAACAGTAGTCATATCCATCTATATTCCCCGTTATAACATTACTATCCTGCATTTCATGCGAAAAAAAGAAAGAATCAAATTTATTTTGAATGGTATTAAATCCGTAACTATAATCTGCTTCTAATTTTTCGGCTATTTCTTTTATAGCTATTATTCTCCCCGATACCATATCTCTACTGCTTGTGTAAAATAATCCCATATTCTTTCTCCTCTTTACAAAATAAAGCACTTATTAAAAATGATATTTTTTATTAGTTACTAAATTATTCTTTCTTTTATAAGATTCTCAGCAAGACCAACTCATTTAATCTTTTTTTACTATATAAAAAATGTAACATATTTCTTTCAAATCTCACAATGAAAAATCTAAATTTAATAATTAGCTTAATGGGCTCTATTTTTCTAATAATCAAATTATATATAACCTAGATTTTCTTATAAATGAAAAATATTAATCTAAGTTATCATTTTCTATTTCAAATAATTTAACTTTTCTAAGTAATTTGGTTAAATGAGAATTACATGATTTTAAAGAGAGTTGTCCATCATAAATCCAATCATAAATAACATTATTTTTAAATTTTATATCCAAATCAGCTTTCTCTTTAAGTATTTTTGAACACACTTTTTCTGTAAATATTTTACGAATTTTTTCCACTGGTTCTTCTGAAAAAATAACATATTTTCTTTTGAATTCACTGTTTAGAATACCGTATGGATCCTGTTATATGTGTTTTTTAGTGTATTTATATTTATGATTAAGATTATTGACGATACTACAAGAAAAAAAAGGCTAATAATAACTCCAAAAAGATTAAACATATTAGCACCTTCTACTTTTCCAAAAAGCATAGTTCCTAATAGTACAATCGAGCTAATAAAAAATATTGAAGCCAAAATAATCAATAGAACGGCAAGACTAGTCGTTGAACTCTTTGTCTTCAAATGAAAATTAGGAAAATTGTTATTTTTAGTTTTCATATAAAGATTAGTATTCCAATGTGAATGATTATTTCTACCTGTTCCTACATGATAATATTCAATAAAACAGTAATCGTGGTCTTCAATTTTTCCGACAATAACATTACTTTCTTCCATTTCAGAATCAGAATATAAATTAAAAATACTTCTTATTGTGTTTATATCGTAATAATAATCAGCTTTTAACTGTTTAAAAATTTCTTTAACACTAGCAATTCTTTGTTTTAACTTTTCTTTCATTTCCAAAAGCTTCCATAATAAAATCTCCTAATTAGCTTTTTCCTTACTAATTTATATTCGTTTATAAATTGTTGATTTCAATCTCTTATCCTTCTAAATTAAGTATAACAAAAAGATTATAAAAGAAGAATACTTAAATAAGGCTTATTCTTAGCTATAAAAAATAACATTAATGAATCAAGTAAGGGGGAAGCAAAGCTACACTTTGCTCCCCCCTTACTTGATTCGTTTTATATGCTACCCAATAAATTGTGGGAGAATATTAAAAATAGTTACTTCACTGAGCCGTTGCAGATGCGTTTGCCTGACTTTCTGTCAAAAAGCAATATGCCATCTCCACCGATGTCGAAGCGAACTTTCTGACCAATTGCGAAAGCTGTGCTTCCGAAAACAACGCTGGTAAGCAAGAAGTTATCAAGTTTAAGCTTGAGGGTGGATTCCATACCAGTAGGCATTGCACCGTAAACTTCTGCTTCAAAAGCACCCTTTTCATTAATATGAATGTATTCAGGTCTTACACCGATAAAGAAATCTTCGTTGGTGACTTCTTTCTTTTCTTCGGCGTGGTCTTCAACGGCTTTATCAATGCGAGGTTTAAAGAGTTCATCCTTGTTCTGCTTGTCGATAACAACAACTTTGCTTGCGGCTTCATCTCTTTCTTTAAACCATTTATCTAGTGACATAGATTCTTTTGGAGAAAAAGCAATCTTTTTGCCGTTAAGTATTTCTAGGGCTATAGAGCCATCGCTAGCCTGTTTCCCTTTGGCTTCCATGAAGTTAATTGATGGATTGCCAACAAAGTCTGCTGTAAATGTGTTATTGGGCTTCAAATAAACATCTAATGGAGCATCATACTGTTGCAAAACACCGTTGTTCATGAGACAAATCTTTGTTGCAAGAGTCATAGCTTCCATCTGGTCGTGAGTAACGTAAACGAATGTAGCACCAGTTGTAACGTGCAAACGCTGCAATTCGTATCTCATGCCAAGTCTAAGCTTTGCGTCCAGGTTAGAAAGAGGTTCATCCATGAATAATACTTTTGGCTTTGGTGCAAGAGTTCTAGCGATGGCAACTCTCTGTTGCTGACCGCCTGAAAGTTCGGCAGGATAACGGTTCATGAACATTCCAATTTTAACGATACGAGCAGAAGATTGAACTGCCATATCTATTTCTTCTTCTGTTAAGCCTCTGACTTCCTTGAGAAGATTACCATTCTTAATGATTTCAAAGTTTTTATTAAGGGTTTCACCATTTTTCTTATGGTTTTCCATAATAGCATCAAGCTTTGATTCGTATTCTTTTTCAAGTTCCTTGCATTTTTCAGAAGGATTTTTATTACTAATGATATCAAATTTAGTAATTTCTATAGCCGTCCAGTAGGTTATATCGTAGACATCAATAAGTTTTCGCAAAATATCATCGTAATGTTCGCCAACAAGCAATTTTGGAAGTCTTGCAGAATCTTGTAAAACTCTGATTATATCTGTATAAACCTTAGCTTTGTCGTCTCTTAATGGTAGTTCTTCTTTTATGTTTCTAAGACCGAAAGAGATATTTTCGTAAACAGTCATATTTGGCCAGAGAGCGTAGTTCTGGAATAAGAAACCGACTTTTCTCTTGTTGGCTGGAACATTTATTCCTGCTTCGCTATCGAAAACTACTTTGTCGCCGATTGTGATACGACCGCTTGTTGGAGTTTCAAGACCAGCAATCATACGAAGAGTTGTAGTCTTACCGCAGCCAGAAGGGCCAAGTAATGTAATGAACGAGTTATCAGGAATGTATAAACTTAAGTTATCTACAGAGTAGAATCTATCGAATTTTTTTGTAATATTTTCTAATTTAATTTCAGGCATTGTCTCTAGCTCCTATTCCACTGTCTAAGCTTGCACCAGTTATTTTATTAACTACTGTATTGAATACAAGAATTGTTACAATCAAAATAAGGTTGATTGCACTTGAAAAAGCGTAAAGTCCCATTTCATCAAAATAATCTAATGTTGTTGCCATAATGAAACCTTGTGTGCACAATAGCAAGAACAGTGAAAGTTCTCTCAAACAGGTCATGAATGGCAACATATAGCCATTAACTATGGTAGATTTCTGAATCGGGATTATGATATTCCATAAGCGCTTTTTCCAAGGAATATCAAGAATAATTGCAGATTCTTCAATTTCATTGCTAAGCTGTAGCATTGAATTCAGTGCACTCTTGCTGGCAAATGGAATGTATTTGATTGTACCTGCAATGATTAAGATTGTGTAGGTGTTGAATAGATTCATTGTTTCATTTGAGAATAAAACAAAGATTGCAGCACCTACAGCAATTGAAGGCATTAGATAAGGCAAGAATGCCATGGAATTAACATAGCCAGCCCACTTGCTTCTGCGATTCTTGGCAACCGCATAACCAACCAGCATACCGATAGTTCCAGCTAAGAGAGCACAGCAGATTGATACCCAAAGAGTTCCAAAGAAAGCTTGCCAGATGGTTTTATTGAATATAATACCTTTCTGACCATACATACTGCTGTCTGCACCAGTATCAGTAGTCAACCACCACTTTGTAGTGAGATTTCTGAAATCACCAGTATACAAGAAACTATAGTCGCCTGGGTTTGGCAAGAATGTTTCCAAAGCAAATAACATAATTGGGAAAATACTTGTAAAGAAAGTGACAATTATAAATCCCCAGGCAATAGCATATTTTGCTGTTTTCCCTAAATCGAAGAGAGATTTCTGACCAGCTTTACCCGTAACAGTTGTGTAATTACGTCTGTCAGTAAGACTCATCTGATTCAGAATCATAATAGCAACGCCGAACAACATCATTATGATTGCAAGGATACTGGCTTCACCGGTGTATTTCGCGTTCATTGAAATATATTTGGTAGATAGCGTTGTTAAGCCCAGATAGTGAGGAACAGGGTAACTACCGACGGCACTGCCGAAAACAAGAAGAATTGTAGATAAGATTGCTGGTTTAACCATAGGCAAAGTTATCTTTGTTGCTATCTTCCATTTCGGTGTGTCAAGAATCTTTGCTGCTTCTTCTAAGTTCGGATCCATATTCTGGAAAATACCACCAATAAGAATATAAGCAAAAGCTGAGTAGTGAAGTCCAAGAACTATAATGCTTGGAAAAAGACCTTTACACCACCATAAAGGCATTGTTATTCCGAATATAGAAGCTAAAAGACCATCTGAAGTTCCGCAAACTGCACTGCTGTCGAAAAGGTTTTTCCAAACAACAGATAAGGTCCATTGAGGCATGATATATGGGAAAATGAAGATTGAACTTAAATACTGCTTAAACCTCATGTTGGTTCTTGTTACCAAGAAAGCAAAACCGCCTCCGTATACAATTGCTACCAGACATGAGAATACTGCCAGAATAGTAGTATTCAATAAAGGATGCCAAAGATTAACCCACGAATATTCGCTAGTAAAAATATCAACATAGTTTAAAAAAGTATAACCAGAAACTTTTCCGCTTAAAAAAGCATCTAATGTGCCTGGATGAACTTTTATCGTATCTTCTACAATAGCTATAATTGGGGCTAGAGTAGTAAAAGTGAGTAAAATGCCGAAAACAAATAAAATAATATTCTGTGGCTTTGAAAAATAAGTTTTAATGCTGTTTAAAAATTTATTTCTATTTTGGTTCTGCATAAAAAACTCCTTAATCAGCCATCAGGTCGATCCAGCGACCAATAGTAAAGGCAACTTGGGTGCAGTATTCAGGTTCTTCTAACACAAGACAACCACAGCCTTTTTCTGGGTTTTCCCACCATGATTTGCCTCTGTCGTTCTTGACTTCATACTTATTTTGCCCTTCAACATAACCGCCTTTTTTGTGATTATGCTTTTTTTCGTTTTCAAAATCTATTTTAGGATTAGAAGAATAGCAGCCCATATCTTTGCCCCAGGCTTCAAAACCTTCTTGTTGAGTTGTTAAAAAACTGATGAGAGCACAAGCGGTCCAAGGAAGAGGACTATTATCTGTCACAAAGAGATAATGACAATAACCATAACCGCCTATTCCTATGTAATCATTTTCATAAGCAGCTACTTTGATATTGTTCAGAGAAACATTAGCAGATTCCTGAACAGAACGAAGTTTTGAATAAACTAAAAGACCACATTTATCTTTTGCAGATGAAGAAATAAGGATGTTGCAGATTGGACCATCATCGGTCTGACCGTTGTATTGCTTCATCCAAAGCTTTATATAAGCAAGAGCATATTTCCCATTCTTATCTAACTTAAAATTTTCTGCATCTTTAGCAACTTCTTCAATTGTTTTGTCGAAATAGTCTTTCTTTTCTTGGGGGAGCACATCATATGCTTGTTTTAATATGGCAGCATACTTCGGATTAGTGAGCATATAAAGAAAATTCATGCCGACAGTTTCTGTGGCAGCATACATAAATAGAGGTCTAACTCCTTTGTAGACGAAATCCCAACAGTTTTTGTAAGCCATTTCGCCTCGGCAGTTGTATTCGAATACTTTTGAAATCATTAAAAGAGGTACATAGCCCTTGTATTCTTTTAAATCATGGCCATTTGCTTCTGCCCATTCTTTTGGAACAAATCTTTTAAGGAAACCTGTATCAAGCATTTTAGGCTTAAATTGTGTACCATCTTGAATCAGTGTCATTGCAAATGTACCCTTTTCTTTGGCAGCATCTGCTATTAATTGGTCGTAAATTTTATTGTTTTTGGGTTGTTGCCAATCAAAATCCAAGTTGTAACTTGGGTCAATCGTTTGCAAGTATTTAATAAACTTAGGAATAGCATCTTTCCCACGGCTTGAATTGCCTAGACCGAAGAACTTTTTGCCCTTAGACTCATCAATTGCTCTTTTAGCAAGTTGTTCCAGCGTCATTGTCTGTGCTTCTTTGATTATGTCGTCTACTTTTGACATTTTAGGCTTTTGCTCTGAACAGCCAGCTGTCATAAAAAGAGAAACAATAATAACAAAGAAAGCAGCTAATACTTTTCTGTCTGTTATCTTCATTATCAAACCTCTGTATTTTGGTTATCCTTACATTATAGAGTACTTTATATGGGTATGGAAAGATTTTTTTTATGGCATAGGGCCATAGCCTTAGGATGTAGAAAAATACCTCTAAAGGCTCAACTTGATTTAAGTTGTTAGTTTTCACCTACAGTTTATGCATTTGGGGAAGGTCTTTTACTCTTTTCTAGTTAATATATAATCTCTAAAAATATGCTTTACTTAACTTACACCTTCAATAAAAAACAATTAATCACTTTTATCTGATTTTATAGGCAAAAAATAAAAAGCAATTTCTTTTGTTCGCTTTTCTAGCCATTCATAAGTCGTTTTTCTTTCGTTTTCATCATTTTTATCAAGACAAAAAATATCCACAAAAAACTCAGGATTAGGATATTCAGGGCAGATTCCTTCATTAAATAGAACAGGATTTTTTTTGTTTATTTCATAATTCTTATTGGTAAATCTATTTTTAGGCAAATCATACCCAAGCCAGCTGTTAAGATCATCTATAGATTCTGGCATCATATTATTTTCACTATAATATGCATTTAATGCTAAAGCAATTGCAGTAAATTCCATATAAGCCAACTTATGTTCATATGTTTTTTTCAAATAATCAATATTAAATCCATAATTATATATAATAGTTAAATATATTGTATTTTCTGGATTAATAAGAAAAGAAGGAGAAAAAATATGGAAAAAGTTAGAGGATTTCTTATATAAGTCTTTTGATTCTTTTAATTTTTTCTTGTAACTTTCAAGTTTGTCTTCTATTTCAGAAACAGGTTTATCAACATATTTCAATGGTTCGTCATAAATAAAGTTCATTGCTTCTTTTAATATATAGGAATTTTTAAATTTTTTTAGTTGTGATCTGTAATCTGAATTATTAGCAATACAGTAATCAATTTCAAATAATAAACTATTTTTTCTATATTCAATATATTGAGAAAATTTATAATCATTTGCTACAAAATTTAATAAATCCTTTGAAATAGTCTTGCTAAGTTCGATAGCTTCTGGCTTAGGTTCACTTGCCCATTGCAACATTGATTTGCAGGCATACTCAACTAAATCAAGTTCATCTAACGGATCTATACTGTTAGAATAATTTATTTCAAAATCATATAATAGATAGATAATTCCATATCTAAGTATTAAAGATGAATTATAATCATTTTTTTCTTCAAAAATCTTACTGACTAGAATCCAGTATTCTGATAAATTGTCATAATCTTTCCTATCTTTAGCTGGTAGCAATTTCTTTTTTTCTTCAAAAGGAGGAAAAGTAAAAGTTTTTTCTTTATATAAAAAAGTCTTGATTTCAGGTATTAAATCATTTTCATAATCTTCTAGGTTTATTGAGACTTTATTTTTTACAGTATCATAATATTTTATGTATTCTTCAATTTCAGACTTATTATTTCCTGCTATATTCTTATTCAATTTGTTATATCTCACGCAAAATGCAAATAAATCATCTTTAAGATTTTTATCTGGAACAAATCTTTTGGCAAAATCTGGGAAGGAAACTTTATCATTATAACTAAAATAATTTTCCATCCCATATTGTAGACCCATGGAATTTATACCCTGAATCAATACTATATCAGAATAAATAGAATATATTTTTAAACATAATAAAATAACTAGTGTAATAAGTATAATTCTTTTTATATTTTTCTTTTTTTGATCATCCATTTTTTCTCTACACATTAATTAATTATAGAATAGCTTATCGTTGTATTTATTATAGAAACATTATAGAACAATTAAAAATAATATAAATTATAATTGGCTAATTCTTATTTTACTCTTAACAATAATATTGTTATTTATGGTATAAACTAGAAAATATTACTTTTTGATATAGAAAGATTATTAGAGGTTTTTAACCCATTCTTTGTATTCTTCCTGAAAGTCTGAGTACTCACTTCCTGTAGCTTCTTTAACGGCTTCTCTTATGTCTTTCCCTTTCCCTAATGCAGCAAGAAGAGAATCGAAACTTTGTTCTCCGTAATTATCTGCCATACAGCGTATAGCTAAATAAGAAGCTATGTACCCTCTGTTAACATTTTTTCTGTCAGAACTGCCTATGTAGGCTGGAACCTTATCTAAAGGAATAAATAACTCCCCTTCAATAAAGTCTCGTTGTAAAGTTCCTTCAAAATCAGATCTTAGGGATTCAGGAGAACCGTTTTCTGTTGAATATTCTTGATATTGTGCTAACCCTTCGTGAACCCACATTGGAGCACGACAATTGGTTTTTAAGTTTATAATTGCATGAGTAAATTCATGGGCAAGCAAGCCTTTAACATAATCTTCGCTCTTGTAACCAGATTTTAAGGGTACCATTATTTTAATTCCCGCAGTTGAAGCTGCCGACCAGTTTTTACCTTCTTTGTAGTAATCGTCAGTTTGGAAAAAGACTACATTTATTCTTACATCAGGATAATAGTTAAGAAGGTTGGTTACGTCATAATATATATCGTTCAGCATGTCAAATGTAATATCGCCAATGTCGTTTGCGGAATCCCCAGCAAAAGTTATAACGAAACGCTGGTCTTCATCCTGAGTAAAATCACCAGTTGAAGCAAGAGCTTCTTTTGCTCTTCTTATATATTCTTCTATGGTTTTAGAATCATTTTTATCTTTACATACTTCTAATGCTTTTTCTAAGTAGTCTATAGCTTCATCGAAATTACTTTGCTCATATTCACATTTCCCAGCAATCCAAAGGAAAAAGAATTCGTTTGGATTTTTAGCCAGATATAATTCTGCATATTCAAGTGCTTTTTCGTGGTTTTGTTTTTGAAAATATGCCATAGCACATTTTCCAATGGTATTTATATCATTAGGATTTTTATTTAGAGCATTTTCATAATGAATAATAGCATTTTCGAAGTCTTTCTTAGAGAAATGAACATCACCCCAGATTGCTTCTATTGGAAATTCGCCTGGTAATAAATCGTAGGTTTCGTTTAATAAATCTTCAAGTTGTTCGTAAGGTAAATCTCGTAATAGGACTACTTTTAATAAAATTAAAGAGGCTAAATCTGTTCTGATTGCTTTTTGGGTTTCTTGGTCAGTATTTGAATCAAATGAATTATATTTTTCTCTTAAGTCTTCTATGAGGCTATTTAAAACTTTATCTACCTGGGTGATTTTTTTTACTTGTTCTTTAAGTTCAGGGTCAGAAGGTTCTAATGAATCTATGAAAACCTTAGGAGGTTGAGAGTGAGCTTGAAATGGTGTAAATAACAGGAATAAAGTAACCACGAATAATATTGTTTTTTTCATAATGCCTCGATATTTTTATGAAAAATTAATAAATAATTATATAAAATAATTATAACAAATTTTATATAATTTGCCTATAAAACTCTTAAAAAGTTGACTAAGAAACTAATTAATATTACAAAGGCTTTTAGCCAAATCCAAGCTTTTAAGAAGTACCCCTTTGTTTGAGTCTAAAACTTCTTTTCCTGCTTTGACCATTTTTTGTGCAAAAATCTTATCATTAAGAATTTTGTTTATTGATTCATAGCATTGTTTTTCATTTTCAACAATTATTACACCGTCAACAGACTTTAATTGTTCAACAATATCTGCAAAATTCCTATAAAATGAGCCCATCAACAAAGGAACTCCTTGTTGTAGAACTTCTAACGGGTTATGTCCGCCTGTTTTATTGTGATCCATACTTCCTCCAACAAAAGATATGGATGAAAGCTTATAAACAGATGCCAATTCTCCTATAGTGTCGAGAATCATAATGTCGGATTGCTCTATTTGAGTTTTACAGCAAACTTTTAAGTTGTCTTTTACAAGTCTGTCTTTCCAGTTTTGAGAAAGAGCAATGTTTCTGGGGGCAATTATAATGGCTATGTTATCATCTACCAGCTTTTTAAAGAGCGGTAAAAGCATTGAAAATTCTTCGGGGTGTAGAGATCCGAAAACAACAGATTTCCTATTGTTTAACCAAACAGACATATTGGCTAAATCCACCTGTTCTGTATGAGTGAAATCTGCTTTCATATTTCCTAAAACATGAATTTTGTCTTTAGCGACACCTATTCTTGAAAGTCTGTCTGCATCTGTTTTAGATTGGACAGCAAAACAGGAAAATGCACCGAAGACAACTTCGGCTGTTCCTTTTGCCCTAGTATAGAAATCTTCTATCTTGCTACTTATTCGGCCATTGATAAGCATTAAAGGAATATTTCTTTGTCGACATTGCTGTGAAAATTCAGGCCAGAAATCTGTTTCTGCTATAAAAACAGCATCTGGATGCCATCTATTAAAAAGCCTGTTCATTGACCTGTAGTTGTCTAGTGGGAAATAAGCTGTAGCATCAGCTAGATTTTTTTTCTTAACATCTTTGATTACATCAGGGTGAGTAGTAGTAAAAAGAATAGTACTATGGGGATAAAGCTTTCTAAGTTCTTTTGCAAAGCCCAAAGCCACCATGGATTCGCCCATAGAAACGCCATGAACCCACAAAACAGGTTTATTAGTTGTTTGTGGCAGTTTTACATTCCCAAAATAGTCGTTAAAACCTTCTTTTACTCTTCTGGATATTTTCCCAAGAAATGGGGCAACAGGCAGAGAAGTCAGTAAAAAAACACCATAAAGAGTTCTGTAAAAACCTAATGCTATTTTTGCTCTAAGACTTAGTTTATTTGCCATATCTTTGTGTACCGTGGCACATCTGACCATTTATATTGATTTCGTTAGTAGTCCAGGCTTCATGACGTGGTTTAAAGCGATCATAAAACCATAGATATTGATGAGGATAAGTTAATATCAAATCTTCCATCCAACGGGCAAGTTTAACTGTTCTGTTTATGGTTTTTTCTTCTTTTGTTACACCTTCGCTATCATTTATTTCTGGAAGAAAGAATGCATCGTAATGGTATGTATAGCCTTTTCTCAGAGAATAAACAGGCATCAATGCTGCTCCAGTCTTTAAGCTCCAATTGGCTGGTCCTGCCGGCATACTGACCCAATGCCCTAAAAAATCCATATAAACTCCATTTGCATTGCCGTCCTGGTCAGTAATCATCCCTAATGATTCATTGTTTTTTAACGCTTTAAGGGCTTTGACACCGCCTCTATCTCGGTCATGCAAAGTAATACCAGAGTAACTCCTGAAATGGTCAAGTAAACTGCCTATTTCATCCTCTTTTTGTGCCAAGAAAAAAGAATTAAGTTTAATTCCTGCATCAACTATAGCACCACCGAAGTATTCCCAGTTGCCAATGTGTGGCAGAGCCATAATAACACCTTTCCCTTTTGATAGGGCGTTATTAACATTATCAAGACCTTGTAAATTAAAGTGCTTTTTCCAATAATCTTTTTTTACAGATGGATAACGCAATATTTCACTAGCAACCAATGCAAAGTGAATAAAAGTTTTCTTAACTATAAGTTTAACAGGGAAGGGTGGTTGTCTATTTAATCTATTATAAACTCGGTCTATTGAATCTTCTAGTCTCAACCTTTCGCTAATCCAAAGATTCCAAGTGACCAAACCAACAGAAACAGCTAATGCTGCCGATTCTTTTTCAGGTAATTTACAAAAAATATTTGAAAGAGTTTTTACACTAGTATTAATTAAGTTAGAAGCAGACATTGTTTATTTTTTCTCATTTAGTATTTTCATAACCATCTGAGCTACTCTGTCATTAACTCCTGGCTGACCTAATTGACGAGCTAATTCAGCAAAATCATTTTTTTGTTGTTGATAGACTTCAGGGTTTTCTAATAATTCAAAAGCTTTTTCTGAAATAGTTTTTGGTGTGCAGTTATGCTGTAAAAGTTCTGGGGCAGCCATTTTATTAAGAATAATATTTGGCAAACCGATAAATTCTGGCAATTTATAGAATAATCTAGCCTGTATTTCTGTAAGAAATGATACTTTATAACATATTACCATCGGGGTACCGACAAAAGCACCTTCTAAGGTTGCAGTACCAGAACTAATTAGAAGAATCTTCGCGAGATTCATTATATCGTAAATTCGACCTTCTGCTAAAACTATTGGAAGACCGCTGTCTTTTAACTGTTTTTTTAGTTTAACTTTTTTGACTCCGAATACTTCTTCTCCTTCTGTAGAAATTACAGGCACAATAAACTGGTATTCAGGATATTTTTTGTTAATGATTTTTCCAGCACCCAGCATTGCTGGAAGAATTTCAGAAAGTTCACTTTTTCTGGAACCAGGGCAAATTGCTATTACAGGTCTTTTCGGATCTAATCCATATTTCAAAGCTGTTTCTTCAGCAGTGAAAATGGGTTTCGCCAAATCTACCATAGGGTGACCAACAAATTCTACGTTAGCTTTAGCCTTCTGGTAAACTTCATATGTAACTTTAAAATTTGCTGCTACTGCAGTAATGCTTTCTGCAGCATCTTTTACTTTCGCAGGGTCAACAGCAAACTTGCTTGGAGGGAAATAATATACAGTTGGTATTCCAAACTTCTTTGCTTGATGAACAAGCCACATATTAAAACCTGGATAATCTACAAGAACAATTACATCAGGCTTTTCTTCAGTTAAAAACTTTCGTATCAGGAATAAAAGAGGTAGTCGGGGAATCTGTTTTATTGCTTCAAATATACCTATTGCAGCCCAATTAGTGCTGTCGCAAAGCATTTTTACTTTTCGTCTTTTTGTTTGTATGCCACCTATAGCATAAATGTCAAAATTATCATATTTAAGTAATACATCTATTAAGGAGGCTGCATAGAAATCTCCAGATGTTTCTCCAGAGACTATTAATAATTTAGGTCTTTTTTTATTTGTAAGTTCGTTCACAATCAACAGCCTGCTTTCAATTTTTTATGTGCTAGTTCTTCACATTCAAACATATAAGATTTTAACTTTTCGCAACCATCTTCTATTGAAATATCAGAACCAATAGTTAAAGGTTTGCCAATATGTATCACACATTTGCTAAAAGGCAATGGAATTCTGGTTCCGTCCCAGTTATGCAGTTTTAACGCATTTTGATAAGCTAGACACAAAGGAACAATTGGTACCCCAGTTTTCTGAGCTAACTTGATAATTCCAGGTTTTACTTCACGGGCAGGTCCTTTTGGACCGTCTATTGTAAAAGCTACAGTTACACCTTCTTTTATCTTTTTGACAGCTTCTAAAAGTACTCTTGCACCTCCACGGCTAGAAGAGCCTCTGATTGTCTGATAGCCTAAAGAATCTAAAGATTTTGTAATTAAATCTCCATCTTTTGATAAAGAAGCCATAACTGCAATATTTTTATTATATCTATACAAATACAGACAACTTAAAAAATCGCCATGCCATAGAGAGAGAATTACAGGACCATTTCCTCTAGGTATTTCTTTATAGTTTTCAACCGTAAAATTCGGAACTATTTTTAAACTGTTAACTAGAAAATAGTTGAAAATCTGGACAATTAAAGATTTTACACGTAAACCTGCAACATAGGTCTTATCAGACCATCTGTCGTCTGTATTACGAATAAGACTATCTATTTGTTCAAATTTTCTACTTATCAAGATAAAGACTCCGCTTGTTCCAATTCTTTTTTGTGTTGTGCTGTATAAAGCTGGAAATACAAACCTTTCTTTTCTAATAATTCTTCATGCTTGCCAGATTCTACTATTTTTCCATTTTCTAGAACAATGATTCTATCAGCATTAACAACCGTTGAAAGTCTATGAGCAATCATAAAAGTTGTTCTGTCTTTCATCAAAAGGTCTAAGGCTTCTTGAATAAGACTTTCTGTTTCAGAATCCAAAGCACTTGTAGCTTCATCCAGAATCAATATTTTTGGATTCTTCAGAAAAGCTCTTGCAAGAGCAATGCGTTGAGCTTGACCACCAGAAAGATTAACACCTCTTTCTCCTAAAATAGTATTGTATGAATCAGGAAACTCAGTAATAAACTTATGAGCATTTGCAAATTTAGCTGCTTCGATTATTTCTTCGTGAGTTGCATCTAACCGACCAAATCTAATATTATCTTCTATGGTTCCAGCAAAGAGATAGGTATCTTGGGGAACTAAGCCAATAAATTTTCTTAAATCCTTGCTGCTTATTTTCTTCACGTCAATGCCATCAACACAGACTTCGCCTTCAGTGGTGTCGAAAAATCTTGGTATTAAATTAACAAAAGTACTTTTTCCTGCGCCCGATGGACCAACTAACGCAATAATCTCACCTGGTTTAACAGTCAAATTTATATTATGCAAAATAGTTTCATCTTGTTTATATGAGAAAACTACATTTTTGAAATCAACTTCTCCGTTACAATTGTTAAATTCAACTGGTTCTTCTGGTTCTTTCAAATCAACAGGAGTATCAATAAGTTCGAATATTCTATCGGCTGCCCCTAAAGCTTGAGCTGTAGTGTTATAGATTTCTGCAAGATTTCTACCTGGCTTATAAAGACTTGTCAAAGCAGCAATAAAACTAACTATAATACCAGGATCTAATTGTCCAGATAAAACTCCTTTGCTTCCAAACCAAAAAATAATTACGAGGCTTATTGAATTTAGAAACTCCATAACAGGATTTACTGCACAATTGATTTTATTACCTTTCATAGTGATTTTGAAGTTGGCTTCGTTAGAGTTTTCATACTTTTCAAGCATATATTTTTCCAGAGTAAAAGATTTAACAACTTTTACACCAGTAATATATTCATGCAAAGCAGTATTTATATCTCCGACTTTTTCTTGCATACTTCTACCGATTTTCTTCATTTTTCTTCCAAATGATTGAATCATAAATATAATCAAAGGAATTATAATCATAGAAATAAGAGAAAGTTTCCAGTTGAGCCAGAAAATATAAACAGTTAAACCAGTTAACTCAACTACATCTCTTATAAATCTTACAAAATTATGAACAAGCAATTGTAAGTAAAAAACATCATTAGTAACACGGCTCATCAATTGACCTGTTTGCTGTGTTTCAAAGAATGAAAGAGATAATTGCAATAACTTTTCAAAACAATCAGAACGAATTCTAAGTAACATTCTCTGTGTGGCGTATTGCATTAAATACATACTGGAGAATGCGAATATTCCCTTAATAACCATTATGGAAACAACGCCAATAGATATTGATATTATATACTCTTCTTTTTTCCCGAAAAGGACTTCATTGACAAGATCTTTAACTATGTAAGCAGGATATACTGTACAAAGAGCTGCTACTGCACTGCATAATAAACTTATTGCAAACAACCAGAGATGTTCTTTGCAATAAACCAGTATGCGTGATACTGTTTTTTGCTTGTTTGTTTTTACAGCATCACTCTGCATCAGTTATTCAGCTCCTTTAACTTATTGGCGATATGTTCGGCAACTCTCTCGCCAGCACCTGGTTCGCCTAAACTTTCTTTTACCTTTTTAAGCTCAGCTCTGATATTTTCTTGTTTCTTCTTGTCTTCCAATATTTCAATAGCGGCATAGGCTATGTTGTTGGCTTTGAAGTTTTCTCGTATAAGTTCAGGGACAATACGTTTATTGGCAATTACATTAGGTAGAGCAATATAAGCAGATTCTATAAAATATTTAGTGAGTATAGAAGTAAGCCAGTTTGTTCTGTAAACAACTACCATAGGAGTTCCTATGATTGCTGTTTCTAAGGTTGCTGTTCCGGAAGTAACCAGACAAACATCTGATGCTTCCATAACATCATAGGCTCTACCTCGAACAATCTTAACTTTTAGATTCGGATGATTTGCTAAATAAGATTGAACATGAGATTCTTCTATAGTTGAAGCTAAAGGCAATAAAAACTCAGTATCTGTATATTTTTTCAAAATTAAATCAGCGGCATCCAATAATTCTGGAAGTATATAGTCAATTTCCTGAGATCTACTACCTGGTAATATTCCAACTACTTTTTCGCTACTTATTTCAAGCTGTTTTCTAATCTGATCTTTTGATGCTGTTGGAACAGCTTTACCTACCAAAGGATGACCAAACCAGTTTACTTCTGTGCCATCTTTGTTCCAAATGTCTACTTCAAAGGGGAAAAAGACTACTGCTTCATCTATTACTTTGACAAAATCCTTAACTCTACCGGAACGCCATGCCCAAACCTGCGGAGTTATGTAATAAAGAACGTGCAGTCCGATAGATTTTGCATAAGTAGCTATTAATTTATTAAAATCAGGATAATCAATCAAAACCACCATATCAGGGCGATTGGCACTTAACCAGTTTTGAATGTCTGATTTTATATGTTTAAGGCATTTAAAATTTTTAACTACTTCGATAATGCCAATAACAGCCATTTCATCACTGCTATGAATGCAGGTCATTCCTGCTTCTTTCATGAGCTTACCGCCTACTCCGGTAATTTCCAGCTCAGGCATTATCTTTTTAAGATGTCTTATAACTATAGAACCTTGCAGGTCTCCACTATGTTCACCTGCAATAAAAAATATTTTCTTTATTTTTTTTTGTTGAGAAATATTTTCCAAAGATTTTACCAATAATCAAATTCTTACACTGTCTTTGCACTTTGTGAGTATTTCAAGTGCAACTTCTAAAGCGTTTTTACCGTCTTCAATAGAAACCAGAGGCTTTTTCTTTTCCTGAATACAATTAATGAAATGTTCTAGTTCTTTGCGAAGAGGTTCTGCTTTTTGAACATCTAGTTCTTCACAGACTATTTTTTGTTCTTCACTGCTTTTATGAGCCATTGTTATAGTCTGTTCTGCATAATCTAATGAACAGTATTTGTCCATTTCAAAGATTCTGAGCTTTCGAACCATTTCTTCGCTGATTCTTGAAGCAGTAAGATTAGCAATACAGCCATTTTCAAAAACTATATGGGCATTAGCAATATCTTCATTTGCTGTTAAAACCGGAATTCCTACAGCATCTATATTTTTTATCGGTGATTTAACCAGAGACAATACTATGTCGATGTCATGAATCATCATATCTAATACAACGCCGACGTCTTGTATTCTATTTGAAAATTTGCACATTCTCTGACATTCTATGAAGCGAGGTTTTTCTATCAGAGATTGTAACTTTACAATTGCAGCATTAAATCTCTCTACATGACCTACTTGAAGAGTAAGCTGTTTCTTCCCAGCAGTTGCGACAAGGTCATTCGCATCTTGTAAAGTTTTGGTAATTGGCTTTTCAATAAAAGTATGGATATTGTTTTCAAGAAAAAATTTTGCTACATCATGGTGAAGAAATGTGGGTACAACTACAGTTACTGCTTCTACATGATTTGCAAGTTCTCTAAAATCTTTAAAGTACTTAACACCATATTTTTCGGCCTGGGCTTTCCCTGCTTCTTCGTTTACGTCAGAAATACCAACAAGATTAGCTCCCTCTATTTCGTTAAGGATTCTTGCATGGTGTTGGCCTAGGTGTCCAACGCCAATTACACCAATATTTACAGCTTTACTCATTTATTACCTCTTGTCTACAACTTTAATTGCTATTCCAGCTTCATCAGCCAGGCTGATTACTTCTTCACGGTCTAGTAAAAGGGTTTTCCCTTCTTCAAAAGCAAGACATTTTGCTTTTGCTTTTTTCAGCGTATTTATTGTTTCAATTCCTACGGTAGGAATATCGTAACGCATATCCTGGCTAGGTCTAGCAACTTTAACAACAGTTATATCACCATTCCCAAGTTCACTACCACGCATAATGGCTTTATTTGTACCTTCTATAGCTTCAACAGCAAGAATAACACGGTTTTTTACAACCACAGTCTGACCTATATCCAGACTGGCTATTTCTTTTGCTATTTTATGACCATATTCTATGTCTAGTTCTTCTTCAGGTGTTGGCTGTCGTTTGGTCAGAACTCCTTTTTCAGGTAACAAAGCAGATAAAAACGTAGTAGAATCACAAACATGAATACCTTCTTGTTCGAACTCTTCACAGAGCTGGCGTAATATGGCATCATCATTGTTGTTTTTAACTTTAGAAAACACTTTAAGAAATCTGGTATCAGGCTGAATTTTTGAAAACATTAGAGTTTTGGTAACTCCTCCAGCCATTACCATCTGGTCAATGCCAGCTTTAACAAACATATCAATCATGCTTTGAAGCTTGCCAATATTAAACCACTGTATCTGGTCAACCAGACTTTCTATTTCTTTGGAAGTTTCATCTTCAATTGCGACAGTGATAACTTCATAACCGCTCTTTTTGGCAGCTTTTGCAAAAAAAAGCGGAAATCTACCACAACCAGCTAATAATCCAATACGAGACACTCTGTCTTTCCTCGCTTTTCCGAATTTTCAAAGAAAACAAAATGTTTTTAACAGTTATTAACATACAATCTTCTCAAAATATTCTCTAGCAAATATATTCTGAGATAGAGTATAAGTTATTCAAATGACTTCTTTGAAAATAACATTAGTCATGTGATTATATCACGATTTTTCTATAAGTCTATACAAAAAACTTTTTAGATTAAAATTTTACGGTTCTAAGACCCTTTATTACTTTAAATAGGACTATGATTAGATAAAGTAAATTCTTTATAACTGAAAAGAATTATGTTATTAATTGATAATTATATTAAAAAATTGTATTTATAACTTTGTATAAATACCAAATTATGTTCTTAATAATTTCTTGATGTTAATAATACGATGAAAAAAATTAGTTTTCTCTTCATTATTATATATATTTTTTCTATTTTATCAATAATTTATTCAATTTTAGATTTTAATAATGCTTATTATTCAAAATATTATAACAATAAAATCTCTGCTACTTCCCAGGCTTTAAAGCATTTAAAACGTGATTCTAACGAAATTTTTGCTTTACAAAAAGAGTTGAATAATTTTTACGTAATGCTTTACGAGGATAAATGCGAAGCAAAGGATTTGGAAAATAGAATAGATAAGTTTAAGAAATCTGGTTTTGATTTTGTTAAGTTAAGATTTTTTGATAAACAGAATAAGCTGATTAACTTAAAAAACACTGATAAAAATGACGTTCTGAGCGGTGCTATGCAAAGGCTCTATATTGCTTTGGCGGAGTATAAACTTCATAACGACGAAACAATGATAAAAAGATACCGTTCATTATTTGAAACAGTTCTTGGTGCTGTAAATATTTACTCTTTAGCAAAAGAGACTTCTACTTTAATTCCTGTTTCATTTGGAGGAAAGGCTGGTTATATATATTGGAATCTTTATGAAAATGAAATGGAAATAAAAGATTTTGGGGGTATGCTGGTATGGTTTAAAAAGTCTGATATACCTCCATATCTGTTATCTAAAATTGTTGTAAATAAGTATAATTATGAAGCATTGACTCAAAAGAACAGTACATTGTTTGGCTTTACTGATTTAAAAAAGAATAATAACCTTTATCCTACTAATCTGCCAGATACTTTTCCTGAACTGAACTATAATGATTTATTCATTAAAATACAAGAAATGAATGCTTCATTTAGAAGTCATGATGTGATGGGCGGATATATTTTTCAATTCACAGAGGTGGACAATGATTGTTATTTTATAGCCTTAACCAAAATAAATAGTGATTATTACTATAGTTTTTGGTCCTGGGGATTAGTCCTTCTGGTTCTGATTCCTGGAATATACTTATGTTACCTGCTTTTTAAACACATAAAACAAATCGAAAATCAGGCTGACAAACAGATAATATTAAAACCTGTGCTAATTACAGCTACAGTATTTGGAATTTCTATGTTAGGATTTTTATTGGCTGTTAATTTACTTATTCACAATATTAATTCCCAAAATAAAAAAGAATTAATTTATACAGATATGCGGTCTGCTATTAATTGGTTAGACGAAGGCTACAATTTAGCTAAAAAAGAATTATCTGAAAAATATCTGACTTTATCAAAGAAAGATGAAATAGTAAATATTAATAAAGATTATATTGATAAAACTCTTTCACCTTTTGTTAAAAATCATACTATAGAAAGAATGTTTTTGGCTAACAAAGATGGAAACATTCTATATTCATATCCTAACGATAAAAATGTTCTTTTTTATAAAATAATACCTGTAATTGCTAGAAAAGCTATTTCAGACAGATTAGGAACAGAAGAGAACTGGAAAAGCAAAATTGACAAAATGATGATTAACACTGTCAGCTCTAGTTTTACAGATTTGTTAGGGGAAGGTGCTGTTAAACTTTTGAATGCTTTTGAAAACTTTGATGTTATTTCAGAACTAGAATTGGGAAATAAACAGCATTTTGTCTTTACAACTATAGTTAATGAACAAAAAAGCGATCCGCTTGCTGTGATTATTCTGGCAGATTCAAAATTTTTCAAATATGATTATTTAATAAATAAACTAAAGGATTTACAGGCGTTGCCTGAGAATATTAGGAATATTTCCCTTGCCATGGTTCCTGTACACTACGATGAAAAACCTTTCCCTCCAGAAATAACAAAGTATTCTTTTGCTATAGATATTACAGAAAGAGTAGCCTATTCAAAACAGACAACTGATTTTGAAACTATGATTGGGGGAAAAGAGGTGTACGGAACAGGAACAAAACTACATAATTTTTCTGATTTTGTAATATTTGCTCTACATGATAAAAAGTAGACACTTGCAATTATATTATATTTTGGTATTATTGTTATTAGGTGGAATATGAAAAAGTGTAATTATATAATTCTAATGCTTTCTGTATTGCTGGTAGAACCCGTTTTCGGTTCTGCTATTAATCCAGCTGCAAATGAGTTCTATAAAAAGGCTGAAAATGCTTTCAAAAGTAAAGATTTAGACTCAGCTGAAAAAGACTTAGTCGAAGCATTAAAACTTGAACCAGATAATGCTAATTACCGTTATATTCTTGCTCAGGTTCAGTTTATGCGTAATAACTTTCTTGAATCTAAAAACAATATGGAAATAGTTTCCCATTCAAGACCAATACAAGAAAAAGGTAATGACTATAACGAAAAATTAAAGAATTATAAAAAGAAAATAAAAGATCTTCAGACAAAGTTTAATGCTGCTGGGCAATCTCGTTTTGATGTATATGACAAAAACAAGAATAGTCCTCAGAAATTAAAATTAGCTGTTACGGCTTATCAGGCATTTAGACTGAATCCGCCTCTTCGTTATAAAAATATTAAGGTATTAGAAGAAATTACAGATATTTATGAACAGAACCTCCAGAAGTCCTTTGATGGTTCTGAATGGCAGAAGGAGCCTATGCTCCAGCTTGCTTTCCTTTATGAAATTGCAAACAAAAAAGATAAAGCGGCTGAAGTCTATATGAGGGCTCTTGACTATATAGAAGATCCCAATGAAGAATTTGTTATTACACATAAGTTCGATTACCTTAACCGTTCAAATAAGGAAAAACTCTTAGATACGATTGAAGCAGGCGATTTTACAAGACAGGATATCGAAGAACTTATTGGCGATAATGCAAATGAGCTTACCGAAAGTGATAAAAAGAAATATGAAAGCATGTTAGATGAAGCTCAGGCCAAATTACAAGAAGCAGGTTCTCAGGAAGAAAGAGAACAGGTTTTGGAAGACATAAAGAAATCCATTCTTGAAAAGCAGAAAAAGGGCGAATTGCCTGGTCAGGATAAGCTAAAAGAAAAATTGGAAAAAGAAGGTAAGACTATGGAAGATTACCTTAAAGAAAAAGGGCTCTAATATCCTGACAACTCACATATCTTATGAAAAATCACTGTATTTTTGTGTTGCATGGTTCTGCTAGTGCTGAAGCAAAAAAGATTTGTGATATTTTAGAAAAGCAATTTTCTCAAAAACTAGAGGTTCCTTTTTATCTAAGTTATTTAAAAGAAAGTTCCCCCTCTTTTTCAGATGCTTTGGACTTAGCATATTCAAATGGAGCTAGAAGTATCATATGTTTGCCTCTTTTTTTGTTACCTGGCTCCCATATTATTAAAGATATTCCAGCAATTATAGATAATTTTAAAAAGGTTCATTCTGACTGCAATATAAAGCTCTTACCCTGTTTGGCTGAAAATGAACAATTCATTGATTTTATTATTAAAATACTAGGAACAAATAATGACTGAAAATAGATCTTTAAAGAAATTAAAGTTTAAATTATTGCTTTCAGTTTTTTTGATAATTATTTTGTTTTCTGTTTCTATAAGTTCATTTTGTTATGGCTATAAACTAATTAAAGAACCTATTTTGGCTGTTCTTTTATTTCACGATGTGGTTGAAAAACCAAAAGACCCTTGGGAAATAACCCCACAAAAACTTGAGTATTATATAGAAAAATTACTGGCATTAAAATATAAACCAGTAGACCCGAATAATTTTGAGAATTTGTTGACTCAAGGTTTTGAGGGTAAAAACTTCATGATTACTTTCGACGATGGAACAAAAGGTGAATATGCTGCCATAGAGAATATTTATAAAAAATATGGTATTAAAGTGGCTTTATTTTTAGTAGGACGTCCAGTTATTGTTGAAGAACATATGACTGAAAATGAAATAAGTAAATTGAAAACTCAATGTGAAACCTTTCTTTGCTTACATGCAAAATATCATTCAAAATATACAGAACAGCTTCAACAGAAGATTGATTTAGGGAAAATAACCGAAGAAACAAGGCTTTATTTTGGAAAGGTATATAATACTAATATAAAATGGCTTTCTTATCCTTTTGGTGATTATAACAAAGAAGTAATAAATGAATTAAAAAATAAAACGGCAATCACTCATGCTTTTACTATAATTTCTGGCAATGTAAATAAAGAGACTGATAAATTTGAAATTAACAGATATATGTATATGGGGGGGCTGAATCAGAATTATGAAGATTTAGATTTAAATCTGAGTTTGATTCCTCCTGAAAGTGATAGTAATGGGAAGTTTCTTATTACTCTATCGGTTATGGCTTTGTTGTTTGGCTTAAGTAGATTATTTTTAGCCTGGAAATATTATAAGGCTCTAGCGATGTTGAAGATTGAAGATATAAAAATGAATAAGCAGAATGACCTATAAGCCGGGTTCTGTATCTCAAAATAGAGACGTCAATCATCTATCTTGGACTAGAATTACTCCTAGCCTCTAGCGATTTACCCGAGGTTGATAGCGAAGCGGGCCGCTTCATTCCTCTGTTTAATCTTGCTTCGAGTGAGGTTTACCGAATGAATTGTCACCAACTCATTAGTGCGCTCTTACCGCACTATTTCACCCTTACCAAAGTTTAAACTTTGGCGGTATACTTTCTGTTGCACTTTCTGTCTTAAATGGATTACTCCCTTTAAACCTGGATGTTATCCAGCACTCTGCCCTGCGAAGCCCGGACTTTCCTCATTCTCATAAAAGAACGCGATTGACCAGCCATTCTGCAAATTCATTTTAATCGATACGAATGTTTCTTCTTGTGCCTGTAAAACGTAATTTCAATCCAGCTATCCCTGATGGATATAGTGGTTCTTTTTTGCGTCTTGTCAGTCCACATTTTTCACAAACATATATTTTTCTTTGTAAACCAAGAGTTTTGTCTCTAGGTTCTTTAAGAACTTCCTTAGTGACTTTTAAACTGCCACCACACTTGGGACAACGTTCTACAAAGAAAATTATATATATTAAAAAGAAGAATAAAACGAAACCAAAGAATATTTCTTTATAAGACCAAAGGAATTCACCTAAGTCAAATGTTTTTGAACCGCCTAAAACTCTATGCTTGTCACGTGCTAATTCATCAAGAAGCATTTTCTTGATAGATAAAACACCATCTGAAAAACCTTTACCATCTCTATTTTCAGCATTGTTTGGGAGAATAACCTGATTTAGAATGTTTTCGCCCATTTCTTTGGTTATCAAGTATTTTAAGCCTATTCCAACTTTTATAAGAATTTTACCATGGGCTGAACCTTCTGGTAACATAGCATAGATAAGAATTCCTTTTTTATCAAGGCCTATGGAACGAATCCATTCTGCAAAAAAGCTATCTGCCTTTAATTGACCTTCATTTAAATCTTTAACTACCTCTGTTTTTACTAAAACTCGTATTCTTGCCTGTTTTTCAATTTGTGAACCGTTTAAAGCAATAGAATCTTTATATTCAGTGCCTATTATAGAGGCAGAATCTTCTACATATTTTGCTTTCTCATTTTCTGTTAATTTCTCAACATTGATAGCTTCCGAAGCTAGCTTTTCTTTTGGTAAATCTTGAGCAAAACAAATGCTGGATAACAGAACAACTGCTAAAACAATGCAAAGAGAAATTATTTTGTTTTTGTTAGTGAATAAATATTTCATAGAAAGATTTTATTCTCTTGGCCCAGTCCAATAAACGTAAATTCCGCAATTATCACATTTTTCTGCTTCCTGTGAAGATTTTATTGAACTTAAAACTCCTGCAGGAAGTCCCATGCCACATTTTGGGCAAGCAGAAGTATCTATTCCAAACAAGACCTGACCTTTCTTCTTTTTACGCAGTTCTTCATATTTGGTTAATATTTTAGCTTCTATTTTTAAACTAGCTTGATTGCGTTCTGTAACAATGAGTTCTAGCTGTTTCTTATCGCCTATTATTTCTTCGGAAGTTCGAATTTTAACCATTTCAAGGTGTTGTTTACGTCCTCCAAGAACCTTTGTGCTCTTTTCTATATCTGCAGTCAGAACTTCAATTTTTTCCATATCGGAAAGAATATTAGTTTCTTGTTCGTCTAGCTGTTTCTTCAAATTAACAGACATTTTTTCAAATGCTGCATAGTCTTTCGGAGAAACACCAGCACTCTGCATTTTCATATCATTAACTTTTATCTTTTGGTTTAAATCTTCAGCTTCATGTTCAGCCTTACTTTTTCGAAGTTTAATATTTTTAAGAAGGGCATTTTTTTTATCGAGAAGAGTGGATTCTTCTGTAACGTCCTTCTGCATTCGCAAATATTTTTGCTTTTTCTCTTCTATTTGTTTCCTGGCAGACTCAATTTTTAAATCAAGCTCCTGTAAAGGAATAAGTTGCTTACAATCTAGCACTTGAAAACCTCGTTTTAGTTATTTAATTAAAGTTAGATTATCAAAAAGCAAAGGAGTATGTCAATATTTAGATAAATGTCCTGATTTTGCTATATAATTCATATATAAATAGTTTGAATAATTAAAATTATAGTTTATAATTTAGTTAATGAGTTTGTTTGTTAAATGATTCTATAACTATGAATTGTTGACCAATCCTTACTAAGTGTTTTTTTTAGGAGTTAGAATGTTAGATTCACTACCAGATTCATTAGCAACTATTTTAGCTATTGGTTTTACTATCTTAATAATTATTGTAGGCTTAATTCATAAACAAAGAGAAAAACAAGCAAATATTAAAAGATCAGCTGATTTTAAAAAATTTTGTGAGAATAATAACTGTAAGTATTCTGGAAGTATGAGTGTTATTCCTAGAAGTGTAACCAAATTCTCTTGTTTTAGAAATAAAGTAAAAGAATTGGAATATTTAAATATCATATATGGAAACCGTGATGGAATAAACTATTATATTATTGATAGAAAGTATATTACTGGTTACGGGAGAGATAATAGAGTTCGTCCTGAAAATTGTTGGGTAATTCATGATAAAAGAATGTCTTTCCCTCAGTTCTTTATGCGAGAAGAATATGGATTATTTGATAATGTAGGCAAAGTATTAGGCGGACAGGATATTGATTTTGATAGTGACCCTGCTTTTTCTAACAAATTCGTTTTACAGGGTGCAAATGAAAGCGCAGTAAGAGAGTTTTTCAGAGATAATATAAGAAGAGTTTTCGTGGAAAACCATCACCGTGGTTATTGTTATGAAGCTGGTTCAGATTGTTTTATGGTCCAAACTATGCAATATAGCTCAGATATTCAATCAATGATGAAATTATTAAACTATTCATTAAAATTATATAAAGAAATGATTGAAGAGATTGAACCAAGTTGATATTCGCATTGCATTGAAAACTTAAAATTTAACTTGGCTAAGATAGTATAATGGAAACTAATGAAATAAAACAGCAAAAAAAGAATAATAATTATTCTTTTGATAAAATTCTTTTTACTTCGCTGCTTTTATTTTTTATTTTTTCTTCAAGTATTTTAATTGCTGGCGGCTGGCTGTATTACACACTAACTCAGACAGACAATCTTCCAAAATATCTGTCTGAAAAATTGTCTAAGCCTGGAAAATATACCGTTAAAATAGAAAGTTTAAAAAACACTTTCCCAATAATAACAGGGAATAATATTAGTTATAATTCTTTGAACAGAGTTTCTTCATTAAGCTTTAACATTAAAGAGTTAGTTGTTTATCCTGATTACATAAATCCTGAAATAGGAACCCATAGCTTTGAGATTTCCAGTGCAACATTGTTATTTCGTAGACCAAAATTCACAATAAATAGCGAAGACATTGAATTATTCGGCAAATATAGTCAGAAACAAATCTACATTGGTTCATCAACCTGGAAACTATTTGGTGGAAATGCTTATATTACAGGTCATGTTGATACAAGTAAAAAACCGGCTGCATATAATCTATATGGGGAGTTATACCATGTTAGACTTCAGGATATTCTAGCACGAACTAAAAATAAAGGGACTTTTACTGGAAAGATATTTGGAAGTGTAAAATTAAATAATATAGAAAACAGAACAACTCCTCCTTTTGGAATGGCAACTCTGTCTGTATATGAAGGAACATATTACAAGCCTGAATTAGTTGATAAAATCAACAGTGCACTACATAAGATCGGTTTGCAGAGTAAGTTGAAAAACTTAGCAGAAACAGTGGCCAGCAGTTCTTTTGTATTAAAAGGTGATTTTTTGATTGATGGAAAAACATATGTTACAGAAAATGCAGTTATAATGACCCCATGGAGCAGAATAAAATTTTCTGGAATTATTGGTCCAAAATCTGCTTTAAATGGAACTTTTGTTATAAATTATAAGGATTATTCTTCATTTGTTGTAAGAGTATATGGTTCTAATAGTAAAAATCTTAATTACAAAATCTCTGACCGAGATAAAGCACAACTTGCTTCGATTCTGTTTAGAGAGGTAAGCAGAGGAACAGGAAGACAAATGAAGGATGAGGGACGAAGAACCAATAGAAAATTCAATTTTGGACTTGATAGATTAGGAAGAAAAACCAAGAAATTTTTGAAAGATCTTTAATGTTTTTTTATGGTATATATAAGCTTTTTAGATATTTCTAATTGTGAAAACAACTTTTTCAAAACTTTTTTAACAATAATGAAGTAAAATAAAAAGAAATAATTAGGAGAATTATAAAATATGTTTAATTATTTTAAAAAGCCGTCCACAATAATATTGTCAATTCTTCTTGGTTTAAATTGTTCTGCAGGCTTTGCACAAAATCCATTTGCTAACGATACTGCTGTAACCGTAGATGGATCTTCTAGCGATGATTCACAAGGTTCTTCAACTAATGTGGTTACTGAGTATAAAGAAAACAAGAATATAAACAATGAATATCCAATCGAGGGGACTATTAATTGCAGGTATGGACAAAACTGCCGTACAAGCCCTTGGGGTGATATCATTGCAATATTGCCACCAGGTACAAAAGTTGTAGTTACTGGTAAAGAAGGTGACTGGTATACTATAGAATATAATGGAAGAAAATGCTATTTACATTATTCTTTGGTAGATACTCCACTTACTCCAGCGTATGATGGTTATCATCCATATGCTTATGCGGATATAAACTTTAACTATCAAAAGGATCAGGTGAAAAAGACTACTACTAAAAAAGAATCTAGTAACAACAATAACAATAATAGCAATAATAGCAATAAAAAGATTGATACGACAAAAGATATTAATGGTCCAGAAGTTCCTGAATGTTTGATGAAAGGCTTAGAAGCTGCTAAAAAATCAGTATGGAATAAGACCAATGATAAATGCTTACAATTTGCAGGTACCTTGGCTGAAGAAGCTGGTGCTCCTGTATCTAAAAAAGGTGCAGGTTCTCAGCCTCAAATTGCTTGGTCAAACACCAAAGACACTTCTTTGCGAGGTCAAAGAATAGATTGTCTTAAAGAAGCTGCTCTTAGTGGAAAGCTTCTTCCTGGTATGCTGATCCATGTTAAGCATCATTATAACGAAGATCCTGACTATGCTCGTTCTAACGATGGTCATCACTGGTTTGTATACATGGGATTGGTTGACGGAGAACCAATGTTTGTTGACAATATTAAGGAAAATAAACTTAGAGATACTGAAACACAAGCAAGAACATTTAAAACCAGCAAATATGGTGATAGATATATAACTGCTATATATGACCCATTTGCAAGCCAAAGATAATTATTATTTTTAATAAGTATCAAAGAACAACCCTAGAGAATTAATATCTTTGGGGTTGTTTTTTTATAAATTTTAGATTAATTCAAAAATAAAAAACTTTAATTATTATTGAAAATGCTTTAAAATCATCGTCAGATTAAATAATAAAAAATATACGGAGAAAAGAATAATGACCTATTGTTTCTTTTGCGGAAAAGACTTACGCCGAGGTGGTGATTTTGTTAGAAATACAGAAGGTATGTTGCTTTGTAAAAGCTGTGTCAGCACTGCCATGGATATTTTCAAACGAAAAGATGCAAGTGAAAAAGGTTATGCAAGAGAAACAGAAGAAGATATTCCAGGCAAAGTCAATCTAAGTAAAATTGTTAACGAATTTACTCCTAAAAAGATTTATGATGCTTTGTCCGAATATGTAATAGGTCAAGAAACAGCAAAAAAAGTAATTTCTTTAGCCGTGTACAATCACTATAAAATTCTTTCTCTAATAAATGAAACAGATGTAGAATTTGAAAAATCAAACATTTTGCTATTAGGGCCAACTGGTAGTGGTAAAACCCTTATTGCAAGAACCCTTTCTAAGATTCTTCAAGTTCCTTTTGCGATTGGTGATTGTACTAGTTTTACTGAAGCTGGTTATGTTGGTGACGATGTAGAAAATGTTCTGTTATCGTTATTGATAAACGCCAATTATGAAGTTGAAGAAGCACAAAAAGGTATCGTTTACCTTGATGAAATTGATAAGAAAACTAAGACTTCCAATAATGTTTCTATCTCTAGAGATGTTTCTGGCGAAGGTGTACAACAATCTCTCCTGAAAATGATAGAAGGAACCATAGCCAATGTTCCTTTAGCTGGTGGTCGTAAAAATCCAACTTCACAGCAAGTTGTGAAAATGGATACTCGGCATATTTTATTTATTTGCGGCGGAGCCTTTGTCGGTCTTGAAAAGATCATTGAAAAACGTTGCAAAGATGGTTCGCTCATAGGTTTCAATCATGATCCGCAATCTAAAAATAATGCTGATTATTCGTATTTCCATAAAGTTGAAGCAGAAGATTTGATGGAATATGGCTTTATTCCAGAATTTATAGGTCGTTTACCTATTAAAGTAGCTCTTAACGGTCTTGGAAAAGAAGACTATCTCCGCATTCTAAAAGAACCCAAAAATGCAATTGTACGTCAGTATTCCAAACTTTGTGAAATGGATGGATGCGAGTTAATATTCAAAGATTCAGGGTTAGAAAAAGTTGTTGACACTGCAATGGAAAAGAAAACAGGAGCTCGTGGCTTAAGAGCTGTTTTTGAACGTATTTTGAGGAATGATATGTTTTCTCTTAGAGAAGACAAATTGAAGAGTATAGTTGTTGATGACGAATATGTAACCAAACAGCTAGAAAAAACAGAAGAAGATTTTAACAGAGAACTTGCCAAATCTAAGAACAACTAACTCTAACGATTATTAGTGATTTTATATTATATTAAAGCAAAAATAATATAGGTTATTACAGGAAACAAACCAAGAGCAATAATAATTAATATTCTTTCTAAGTTCTTTTTTCTCGCTATATCCTTTTCATATTCAAAATCTGACGGGTCTTCATTCCCTTTAATGCTTTGATCTAAACTTCCATGATAAACACAGTAAATAAGGCCATCTTTTGAAATGTCACCTTTAGAAGTATATATGCATTTTTGATCCATAGGTGGTATGGGTTCTTCTCTTAAATATCTTAAGTCTACCAATGTTTTAATATTATTGTTATTTAACTCTTTAATCATCGTTAAGTTATCCATGTTATACATTTCTACAGCACCATTTAATACTCTGATATTTGAAAAGCACATTCTTTTTCTAGAAAATTGAGAAGGTTCAATGGGGTCTAATAATCGAGAGTTAATAAAAAAAATTATAAAAAAAGAAATAAAAAATATAATACCTGATACAAATAGTATATGAGACCAAGATTTTTGTTTCTTTTTGGATTTGTTTTCCATACAGAATAATTCTTTTTCATAATTAAAAATATAATCACTTATTTTTAATTACATTCCCCAAAAGGCGTCTTCGTTTAAGAATGGATTATTTGTTTTTTCTCTATTAATTGAGGTTTCTGGGCCGTGACCAGGCAGAATAATACGATCTGATAAAGATAGAATCTTAGATTTTATTGATTGCACTAGAGCTAAAGTATTCCCGCCTGGGAAGTCCGAGCGACCTACAGATTCACAGAACAAAGTATCGCCAGAGAATACCATTTCATCAAATATTAGAACCATTCCACCTCTTGTATGACCTGGAACATGGCGGGCTATTCCCATATGTGAGCCGGTTCTGAAAGTATCGCCTTCTTTAATAGTGATTTCAGCAGGCCTTATTGTAACAGATTCATTTATATAGTAAGACAAATTCTCATCTGGGTCATTTAATAGGCTAGAATCTTCAATACTGATAGCTACTTTAGCATTAGGAAAATTACTTCTGAAGAACTCTACGCCTGCAATATGGTCACCATGACCGTGAGTCAAAAATACAGTCAGCTTTTCAAAATTCAATTCTTTTATGCGGGTAACAATTTCTTTTGATTTGCTGCCTGGATCTATTAGCAAGGCTTCTTTTGCATTTTCTTCGTATACCAGATAGGTATTTTCATCTATAGGTCCAACAATATACCGTTCTGCAACAAGACTATTTGCTTTGAATGTTTTCATTACTTATCGTCTTTAATATAATCCTTCCTAAATAATTCATACTCTTCTTTTGTTATTTCATGCGTCGTAAAGTAAAAATCTGTCATATACTGATTTTTATATTTTACTTTTGCTTCAAAACAATGAGTACAACTAATATTGTTTATAGCATTCTTATCATGCCAAAGTTTTACATTATTTAAGTTAAGAGTTTTATAAATTTTTGTGGGTATTTGTAAAACAAAACCTTTTAAATTAATTTCTTCATTTTCAAAATCGAAAGAAGAATTATATACTTCATTATAAACAACAGACACTTGATCTTTATAAACACAGGGATATTGTTGATAAATATAATTTTTTTCTAATGACTTAGATGGTTTTCTATTGAAATATGTTTCACATAATTCTTCTACTAAGGAAGCTGGAATTAGATGAATAGTTTCTGAACCGATAGTTTGAACTTCCATTTTTTTGGAATGAAAAGACTTATAAGATGCAAATTTTGTTGCAAATTCAATTAAAAAATCATCATTAAGAATAAGATTTTCATTAATATTATTTATACTATTAATATTTTTAGAATTTAAACATTTTTTTACAATATGTTCTCTAGAAAAATATAAACTATGTTCTTCAAATCTATTATAATCTTCTTTTGATATTGGATTAATCACAGCCCATGCAGAAACATTTCCTATTAGTATAAACAATAATAGAATACCTATTAATTTTTTAACTATAATATTATTCATAATATCTCACTTCATTCTTTATTCATCGTTTTACTGATACTCAGGTTTCACTATACCAATGTAGGGCAAGTTACGTAGATAACCTTTGTGATCAAGACCATAACCTACTACAAATTCATCGCCTATTGTAAAACCGCAGTAGTCCACAGTAACGTGTTGCTGAAGATTTGAAGGTTTATTACATAGAACGCAGATTTTTATATTTGCTGGTTCTCTTGTCTTCAAGAGTTTAAGGACATGAGAAAGTGTCAGTCCGGTATCTATTATATCTTCTATAATTAAGACATTTCTTCCGGTTATACTTTCAGTCAAATCTTTTTCGACTTTAACTATTCCGGAACTTTTCGTATCGTTACCATAACTAGACACAGCCATGAAATCTAATTTCTGGTCTAAATCTATACTCCTGCACAAATCAGCAGTGAAAAGGAAAGAGCCCCTTAAAATAGAAACTACTGTAAGTTCTTTGCCTTTAAAATCTTTGGTAATCTGTTTACCTAGTTCTTTAATTCTTTCTTTAATCTGTTCTCCGGAAATTAATATTTTGTCAATTCTATAATCTAAACATTCAATATCAGACATTTTCTTTAGCCCATTCTATAGTTTTTTTCAAGCCTTCTTCAAGACTGACTGTAGGTTGCCAACCGATTATTTCTTTTGCTTTTGTAATATCTGGTTTTCGTCGTTTGGGGTCATCTTTGGGGAGAGGCAAATTAATTTTATCAACATTTATGCCGGAAACTTTTATAATCTGTTCTGCAAATTCGTTGATAGTGATTTCGGCAGGATTGCCAAGATTGATTGGATTCATGTAAGAGTGTTCCATAACCCCAATCATTCCTCGAACCAAATCAGAAACATAGCAGAAACTGCGAGTCTGGGTTCCATCACCATAAATAGTTATGTTTTTCCCTTTTAACACTTGAGAAATAAATTCAGGCACGACTCTGCCGTCGTTAAGTCTCATACGAGGGCCGTAAGTGTTAAAAATACGGATTATTCTTGAGTCTACATGGTGATAATCACGGTAAGCAACTACTATTGCTTCTGCAAATCTTTTGGATTCATCATAGCAACTTCTGGGACCAACAGGATTTACATGCCCCCAGTATTCTTCAGTTTGTGGGTGAACTTCAGGGTCACCGTAAACTTCAGAAGTTGAAGACAGAAGAATTCTTGCATTATGGGCCATAGCCATACCAAGCATATTGTGGGTACCAAGAGCTCCGACTTTTAGAGTCTGGATTGGATGCTTCTGATAATCTATTGGACTGGCAGGAGAAGCCAGATGATAGATTCTGTCTACTTTTTCGCCTAAATAAATAGGTTGTGTAATATCGTGATCAATTACAAAAAGATTATCTGTTTTTAAGTGTTCAAGGTTCTTTCTGGAACCAGTAATAAAATTATCAATTACTACTACTTTGTGCCCCTGTTTTAAAAGTTCTTCTGTAAGGTGGGAGCCTATGAAACCTGCACCACCTGCTACGACTATTCGCATTTATTATTCCTCCGAATTTATTGCAAATATTTTATCACGGCTGATTCTAATTAGCAATTAACAATTAACAATCAGCAAATTAGAATATATTTGACTCAAAAGGATAGAAAAAATAGAATATAAAATAAATTTATATTTCTTGATAAATAAAAATTTATTAATTGGTTGGTGGTTATAATTTATTATAAATAAAGGATTAGAAATGATGCAATTCGGAGATAAAGTAGAAGATATAATAAAAAAAAAGATAAAAGAAAGATCTAATGCTATAAAGGAATTAAGTGAAGAATTAAATGCTCAATATTATAGTGGCATAGAAAAAGTTGCTGATAGGTTTAATCTGAGGCAATATTCAAGTATGGAGGACAGTAATGTTATAGTAGGAAATATTGAAGGCTATGATTACTGTTTTGTAGAGTTTTATCTTAAGAAAACAGGTAAGAATGGTTTTTCTAGATGGATATCGGCGGTTTCTTTTAGAATGAAAGATGAAAGATTCCCTGATTTTAGCTTAAGCTCAATAAAAGAAGCTAGAAAAAGTGTAGGATGTGGAATTTTTGCAGGTTCTCTTTTCTTTTTACCCTTAGTAATTCCTTTTATCATACTGATATACCATTTTATTTCACAAAGTGGTAATTCTAATTATGACTATTCTTTAATTACAGGGTTGTTTGTATTTATGCTAATATTTGGATCAATATTTAGCATAATGGGTTATTTTTTTATGTCAAGTAGTATTAGAACTTATAAAGAATTAAATAATCAAGGTAAATATAATATTAGAGATTTTAAATTTAAAGAAAAATATGTTATTCTTAGTGATTCTGATCCGTATTCTATAAGTAGGCTTTTTGATGATAAAATTTGCTCAAGAATACTTAATTTTTCTCCTGAAATAACAGGTATTGATTTTATGAATAAATGTATTAATGAAATTATTGAAAATAAGCAGTTAAATTTGGATTTTTGTAAAGAGCGTTTAGATGTTTTACTCAGACAAGCTCGAATTTTTGATAAAGATTCGAATGATTTTTAAACTTCCATACTAATATTATTGAATTCTTTTAAAGATTTCTATGGACAAATGACAGAAACAATCATCACCTATAACTCATTACGTCAAGCTTTGCTTAGCTTCTATCTTCTATCTTTAATCTTTTATTCTAGACATAATATTATAAGAAATGATAGTATGATTAGAAGGAAAAATATATGAGTCTTAATACTGATAAAAGAAAGATCAATTACTTAATAGCTTGTGGTTATTGCTTAGTTGTTATCATCATTTTGTTTAATTATTTAAGAACTCCGCGAAAAAATAAAAATTACCGAGAAGGCACAAGAGCTTCTCATCAAACTCAGGAATTAAATCAAGAAAATAATGAATTAGAAAAACAGTTAAAAGAACAGAAGCGCATGAATGATGAAATGCGAGAAATGCTTATAGATATTAATAAGGCAAAGCAAGTAAACTCAGTTAAAAACTATGAAGTGTTAAAAAAAGAAGAATTACAACCTGTTGTAGTAGCGAAAAATCCTAATAAGCCTATTAAAAATATTAATCCAAAGTCTTATGAACTACCTGATATAAGCTCAGATGTTGGCAAGAAATTTAAAGACAGTCCAGCTTATCCTTTTGAGGAAAACAAAAATCCATTTGCTGTATCTGAAGCAGTATCAGAAACAATCAATAATGAAGACGGTCTTAGTTTTCATGGGCAAAATGTTATTTGTAATCCAATAGTGCCATATATGTTCTCTAGTTCAAACAGCGACTTCAATCTTATTTCCAACTACTAGATCATTCCACACCTATCATTTGTAAGCCTAAAAAAAGTTTGCGTTTAAACTAATTTGTTTTATAATAGTTTAATACTTTTTCATTCTAATATTACAGGAGATTATATTATGGGTTTTGATCTTGGTGGATTAGCTGATATGGCAAAAAGTGCATTAGGTAATGGCTTCGCAGAAAAAGCTGGTGATTTCTTAAAAAGTCATGGTATGGAATATCTTCAGAGATTAGTTAATCCTAAAACAGATGAAGACAAAGCTTTCCAAACTAAAGTAATAGAATTTGGCAAGGGTATGTCAGTAAATATTATGAATATTCTTTCTAAGAGAAATCCAAATACTCTTATGAATCCTACAACTGAAGAAGAAAAGAAAGATCAGGGCGATATTCTTTCTGTTATTGGAAAATATGTAGCTCAAAATGGTCTGAAGCTGTAATAAATCTTTTTTTCTACTTAAAATAACAAAAAAACACGATAGTTTTATCTAACGTGTTTTTTTGTTTTTTAACAAAGTTCAACGGTTATTACAGTTATATCATCATGTTGTTTAGCACCTTCTGAAAAATCTTTTAATACGGAATTAACAAGAGTGTTGGCGGGATCACTATTTGCCCCTCTAGGTTTTTGTAAAAACTTTTTCAGACCTCTTTCACCAAATTCTTCTTCCTCTATGTTTCTTGATTCTGTAACTCCGTCAGTGTACATTAACAACATGTCTTTTTGCTTTAAATTAAACTTTATAGATTCATAAGGATAATTTTCCAAAATTCCTAAGGGCATACCCTTAGAATTTTTGCTTGATAACGAAAAATCTCTGCCATAGCTTGATGCTATAAAAGCAGGATTATGGCCAGCACTGGCTAATTCCACATCACCTGTTGTTGAATTAATAATTATGTACATAGCTGTTATAAATTTATCACTTGTAATATTTCCGGCAATTATGTTATTTGCCTTGCATAGGACTTCGCTGGCTGTCATTTTTGAAAGGTTCATTGTAGACAAAGTTGTTTTGAAAACAGTCATAAGCATGGCCCCGGTAACATTTTTACCTGATGCGTCTGCAATAACAATGCCTATTTTGTTTTTGTCTAGTTTAAAGAAATCATAATAGTCGCCACCTACTTCTGCGGCTGGTTTCCAAGCTTTACATATTTTTAATCCTTCGATTTTAGGAACACGTCTAGGAAGTAAGTTTTCTTGTATTTCCTGAGCAACCATTAGCTGATCGTCCATGAGTTTCTTTTCATCGTGATCTTTTAATAGAGAGGCAGTTTCAATAATAAAAGCTATGTGTCCTGCTATGATTTGAATGAAAAATATTTCCTGCCATGAAAGTTTTATGTTCGGGTCTTGGAAATAGACTAATAATAAACCGTAGTCGGCATTACCTAACTCGTCATCTCTTCCAGGCACTTTAAGCAGCTCAACTTTTAAACTTCCTTCCAGGCCTACTTCATATTTTCTATTTTTTAAGATAGGATTGTCTGAAATTTTCTGAGGTGAGTATTCAGCTTGGAAAAATTTGTTTTTTAAACTGGAAATATTGGGTGATGTAGCTTCGTTATTTTCATAGAACCAACCGCTAAGACCTTCTTCTATAGGTAGTATTTCAGGAGAGCCAGGTCCTTTATAACCTGTAGATTCGCAATAAGTCTTATATTCTTCACTTTCTTTAAAACTATCACTAAAAACCGGGTCGCCTAGTCTATAAAAATATTCATCAGGTTCGTTAGGGTTATTATCTTTTTCTTCAGAAGATTTTTTTGCAAAAACCATAACTTTAGCCATATCTATTTTAGGACAGTTATTCATAAGATTTTGCAAAATGGCTATAACAGCTTCTTCTTTTTGTTCTTCCTGATTCCAGGCTGTTTGAACTGTTCCATGAAGTTTATTGATAATGCTTGGCAAAGCTCTTATATAATCAAGGTTTCCGCTGTTTATTTCACCCTGGTTATTAAGAGTTTTAGCCATTTTTGAAAAGTCTTTTCCTAATTCGTCTATTTCTAAAATATTGGATTTAGGCAAATCTATAGCTTTAGAATCTAAATTAAAATTTGCGATCTGGTCGCTAAGATTTTTCAACGGCCTTGATACTGCTTTAGGAACTTTTATTATAAGATATATTCCTGCAAAGAATACAAAGACAAGAAATATTCCTATAATTGCATAAGTTCTATGCCCAGATCTAATCTGTTCTGCAGAAACAGATTCTATTTTTTCCCAGAAAAATTCGGCTTCTTGAGAAGCATAGTTTATTCCTATCTGCTGACTATCTTCCATTTGAGTAATCGTTTGAACAATTCTATCATCTAATTCAATCATTTCGCTGTCATCAGAAGCTTCTATTACATTTCTCAAATTATTGAAGGAGTTTGAAAAACTTTTTACACTTGTTCCAATTTTTGTTAAAACTCTTTTTTGAACCTGATTTAGAGCTTCTTTTTTTGAACGTTCTATTAAATATAATATTGCTCTTAATCTTTGTTCAACACGATTACTAGAACTTTTTCTAGTGCTTTTTATTGATGTTGGGCTTGTCTGGTCTGGATTCAAATAAAGTGATACTTCTTTTTCTGAATTGATCAAGTCGCTTTCAATTCTTTTTATTTTATCAAGCAGTAAAGAGGTTCCACCTAAGGAATTCTGGAAATCACTGCTTTTAACAGAATTCTGCAAATCACTTAGCATATCTTTGAAACTTTTCATCAAAGCTTCTATTTCAGCCCTCATATTTTTTGCAGCAGCATTTCTTTTGACTATATTCTGTTTGTGAATATCGTTTCTATTGTTAATTATTAAAACTAATGATTCAAAATTCTTTTTATAAGAGGAATAATACTCTCTAATTTCTTCAGTTTTCTTTTTATGAGTTTTATCTAAATTTGCTTTAAAAATAATTTCTAACGCTTTATCTATTTCCTTTTCCCAGGATTTATAATCTACTGGCTTATAAGTGTCTCTAGCAAGGTTTTGAGCTTGCTGCCCGATAAGATGCCAGTAGTTCGCCACTCTTTCATATTGTCTGGCAAGCTCTATGTTTCTTGGTAATTTTTCCATAACAAATGAATCAAGGTCTACAAAAGACATTGATGTCATTATTGTAAAGATTACTATTACCGCTAAAACTACTAATAGTCCTTTTTGTAGCTGTTCTTTAAGACTCATTGTTTATTTAAGATCGAAGAATGAAGATTGAAGATTGAAGATTGAAGAGGAAAGAGCTAGAAATATTATAGGCTTTTATAGCATTAATTGTATCATCGAAAATTTGAAAGTATTGTTTATTGTAAAAAACTTTACTAGTCAGACTTTCTTGTGACAATAAAAACAAAAGAAGCCATGGCTTCAAAAAACAACTACAATAATCACCCTTCTTAAATCTTCTATCTCCATTTCATATCTTCAATCTTAATTTTTATCTTATATCTTTTACAATCTAAAACAATAA
This sequence comes from Candidatus Rifleibacteriota bacterium, assembly GCA_905236675.1. Lineage (GTDB taxonomy): Bacteria > Muiribacteriota > Ozemobacteria > Ozemobacterales > Ozemobacteraceae > RUG334. Next base: position 50,133 of record CAJOND010000007.1, read on the forward strand.
GCTATAAGATTCAAGATGTAAGATAAAAGAAAATATGTTAGTTTTGTTTATTAGCAGGAGTAAATTATGAAAAATTTTAAACTATATCATAAGAAGACTAACTCAAAAGTAAATACTGTTAATACGAATAATTTAATAGAATATGACGAGATTAAAAAGAATAATAACAATGAAAAAATTGATGATGAAGAATTTGATGATGAGAAAAATTATGATGAATTGAACGAAATAGATTCCGACCATGATAAATTTGAAGGTGCGGGCATAGATAAAGAATTAGAATCAGAATCAGAAACAGAAGAATTGGAATCACTTATTGAAAATGCTGAAAGAGTAGGTGAGTTCTCATTTGAATATGAAAAATCCGATATTTTAATGTACGTTTCCGGTTTCTTTTTCATTGTTATTATATTCTTCGTTTTAGGCTTATTACCAGGAAGACATTCAAAAGATTTCTCACCTTTGTTTGTCGCACCTCTGCATTATTGGATATTGGATATATTATTTTTTATAATAAGCTTCCTTTTATATGTTTTTTATTCTACTAGATATTATATAGACTTAAAAAGACGTAAGCTTGTCAAAGAATATAGTTTTTTTATTTATTCTAAGGAAAGGTTGATTGCAGATTTCAGCGAAATAAAGATTTTATATGTTTCTACAGTAGTTTCTAAAGATTATAATAAAGAAACTGGACGATATAACTTGTCTTTTTCTTATGAGACAACAGCTGTTTATGGAAATTCTAACAAAATTATTGTTTTGGAAATTAACTCTCTTGCAATTTCAAAGGATTTGATAGCTTTTAACAATAATAAAGTTTTAGCTGCTTCTAAGTTAATAGGTTGTAAGTTTATTCCTTCTGATGGAACTTCTAAAATAACAATAAAAAAGAGTAGATATAATGAAGATATTGAATCTTTAATAGTAAAAACTCCTAAAGAGGAACAATTGCGTGGAAGTTAACTATGATTCCTCACGAATAGCTTGTCCGAAAACTAATTTCTTCAATCTTCAATCTTATATATTATATCTTAAAAATTCTTAACAAAAGAGTTGAAGTACTTCAAATAAAGTGTTAGGGTAATTTTAAACCCTAACATTTTTCTTAGGGCAAAAGTATATAGTAGACAATGAAAGGAATTGTTTGAATGTCTAAAAAAGAAGAAATCGCCAAATTTATGGAAATGGTAAAAACCAAGAATCCAAATGAACCCCTTTTCCATCAGGCAGTCCAGGAAGTTTGTGAATCTGTATGGGATGTTTATCAACAGAATCCCAAAATGGTTGAAGCAAAAATCCTAGAAAGAATGGTTGAACCAGAAAGAGCTATTTCTTTCAGAGTTCCATGGGTTGATGACAAAGGCGAAGTTCAGATAAATCGCGGTTATCGTGTTCAGTTTAATAGCGCAATAGGTCCTTATAAAGGAGGTTTGCGTTTCCATAAAGCTGTTAATCTTGATACTCTTAAGTTCCTAGGTTTCGAACAGACTTTCAAGAATTCTTTGACTACACTTCCAATGGGTGGCGGCAAAGGTGGTTCTGATTTTGATCCTAATGGAAAATCTGATGCTGAAATAATGAGATTCTGTCAGTCTTTCATGACTGAACTTTTCCGCCATGTTGGTCCAGATACAGACGTTCCTGCTGGTGACATCGGTGTTGGTGGTCGTGAAATCGGTTATCTCTTTGGTCAGTATAAACGCTTGAAAAATGAATTTACTGGCGTTCTTACAGGAAAAGGCCAGACTTGGGGTGGCAGCGTAATTAGACCAGAAGCTACTGGTTATGGTGCTGTTTACTTCGGTCAGGAAATGTTAAAGAGAGTTGGTAGAGAATTCAAGGGCTTGAAAGTTATCGTTTCCGGTTTCGGTAACGTTTCTTGGGGTACTGTTAAGAAATTAACAGAACTCGGTGCTCAAGTTGTTGCTATAAGCGGTCCAGACGGTTATATTACCGAATCTGAAGGCTTCGATGATGAAAAGATTGAATATATGCTTGAAATGCGTTCTTCTGGCCGCAACAAAGTTCAGGATTTCGCTGACAAATTCAAAACAGCTAAATTCTTTGCAGGCAAGAAGATTTGGGAAGTTCCATGCGATGTTGCAATGACTTGCGCTATTCAGAACGAATGCAATGAAGACGATGTTAAATTGTTGATCAAGAACGGCTGCAAGATGCTTCTCGAAGTTTCTAACATGGGCTGCACTGCTGAAGCTGCTAAACTCGCTGCTGACAAGATTCTATTTGCACCTGGCAAGGCTGTTAATGCTGGTGGTGTTTCCGTTTCTGGTCTTGAAATGACTCAGAACAGCGAAAGACTTGGCTGGACTCCATTAGAAGTAGATAATAAACTTCATCAGATTATGAAGAGCATTCATGATGCTTGTGTTAAATATGGTACCGTTAAGGGCAAGACCAACTACATCAATGGCGCTAACATTGCTGGTTTCATGAAAGTTGCTCAGGCAATGCTTGAACAGGGCATCGTCTAATAAACTGAAAATTGAAAGCTGATAGTTACAAGCTATAAGCTAGATACAAAAAGCTGCTTGGGTTACCAAGCAGCTTTTTTGTACACATTATTAATCTATTTAAGATTGTTCATTCAATAGCTCTAAAAGCCATTGTTGTAGTATAGATTGATTTAATTATAAAATTTTAATAAAATATATTGGCTTGAGATTTAAATAAGGTTGAAAATAAAATATCAAAAAGTAAAACAAGAAACCTGGGAAGAATTATGAAAAAGATTATTATTGGCATAATTGTAATAATATTTTTGATTCCTTTATCATATGTTATTTATGAATATACGCTTACAGAGTCTTATTTAAAGGAATGTGATGATATCGTTCTTAATTTAAGCAGAGAAGTAGCTGTTCGTTGGGATAATAATAATTTTCCAGAATTTGCTAAAGATTTTCTTTTTCTTGATGATTTTGATCGTAAGTCATCATTATATAACTCTTCTACAATAAAAATGCCGGAATATAAGGAAGAAATGTTGTATGACTCAAAACTTCAAGAGATATATTCTAAAGATATATCTGAAATTGTCCCAAAAGATTTCAGTGCTATTAAGCAAAAATTTGCTCCTGGTATTCTTAAAAAAATGAAAGAAGAAAAAAGAGATGATTACCTGTCTCCTGAAGAAAGCAAAGATGCTCTTTTGCGTCCTACTAATCGTTTGCTTAGTCGTACAGTAGAATATTGGTGTGCTTGCAGCTTTCAATTAAATAAAAATGGTGATTATAATACTTCTCTTTTGCTTCCTCTTGGAGCTTTTTATTTGATTAGAGAGGCAGAATTATTTTATGGAAATTGTAGCCATTTTGACTATAAATACATAGTAACAACTAATAGTAATAAAATGGCTTCTTTGGCTATTCTTGCCTGGGCAAGTCAACCTCATTTTGAAAGTAAGGAATTAAGTAAAAAAGTTGCATTAGATATTTTAGATCTTGTAAAACATGATTGTTCTATTACTAGATACATAGAATTCTATAAATATTTTGTTGATTGCGCATTTGGTCGTTTATCTTTTATAAACTCTTTAATAGGAAAGGATTTTCACGAGTCCAGTCACTATAAAGACAGGGTTAATTATCTTATAAATAAACCTCTTGATTTTGAAAAAGAACCATATTACGAAATAAAAGATGAATATGAGAGATATTCTAGAGAAGCAAAATCTTATGCTTCTGATATGACTAATGATAGTTCTTATAATCCTTTACCGGATTATTTATTTAATCGAGAAAAAATAATAATTCATTCTGTTTTTGCAAAATCTTATCCTCATGAAAGTCTAATAAATGAAAGAAGGTATGTTGAAGAATACCTTAGTTATATGGAATTTTCTGCAGTGGCGTTGTTGATTAACTCATATTATTGTTATAATAAGAGACTTCCTAAGACAATCGAAGATTTAGAAGAATGGTGTGGTAAGAAGTTGCCAACTAACCGTATTGATAATACGCCTTATGATATTGATACAAAAGGCGAACATACTCTAACCTATAAAAATGTTAAAAAAGCTTATTATAGCTATGAAAAAAGAAAACCACTATATTTTGATTTTCAAAGATAAATCACAAATCTACAAATATATTAGACTAACAAGTGTTAAATCATCGGACTGCTCTCGATCTCCATAATATTCATAAACATTATTTTTTAAATATTTAATAATTTCTTTTGAATTATTAGTATTTTTAAATCTTTGCATGGTTTCAATTAATCTTTTTTCGCCATAAAACTCATTTTTAGGGTTTACAGCTTCTGTAACACCATCTGTGTAAAGCATAATACCTTGATTTTTATTAAATTGGATATTTGCTTCCTCTATTTTTGAATTTTCGAAAAGCCCTAGAGCAATACCAGGATTAACATTTAAAAATTCTATTTTTTCACCTAATAAAATAGGTTTATTATGACCACCATTGGCATAAGTAAGCATTCCGGTTTCAGCATCTAATATTGCAGCAAAAACAGTAACAAACATTCCCTCAGGGTTAGATTCGCATAATTCATCATTAGCTAAATTCAAAGCTTGAGCAGGAGTTTTCCCTACTTTAAGAAGTTCTCTGATGACCGTTTTTGCCATAGCCATAAATATTGCTGCTGAAACTCCTTTGCCCGAAACGTCACCTATTACTATACATATTTTTCCATTTCCCATTGTAAAACAATCATAAAAATCGCCGCCTATATATTTACAAGAATATGTACAAGCATATACGTCATATTTTTCATTTTTTATTTCGTAATTATGCGGAACAATTCCATATTGAATACCTCTAGCAACCTCAATTTGAACATCTGCTTCCACTTTTTCTTTTGTAAGCTGTTTTATATCTTGAATATACTCAACTATTTCATCAGACATTTTATAAAAAGAATCAGAAATCTCTCTAATTTCATCGTGAGAATTAATTTTTAGGGGTTTTAAATCTTTCCCTTTGTTTTCAACGAATTTATTCATTCTTTCAGAAATTTTCTTTATAGGTCTGAAAACCTTACGCTGAAGAATAGACATTTCTATAAATAGCAGAATTAAACTAACTATCATTATAGGAACGAAATAGATTGTTGCGTTGTTTTTTATAAAAGTTTTGACTATATCTACTGTATACTCGACTCCAATAGCAAACTTTACTTTTTTATCTTTATCCAATACAGGATAAAACCACGTATAGACATACCCATATTCATTATTGATGTTTATGCTTTTCTGGCTAATTTCACCATGATAAACTTTGTTTAAACTTTCTATAATATTATGAAAAGTAGCATCCTTTTCGTTTTCTTCTATATAAGGGTATTCTTTTATTCTTTCATTAATTATCTCATTATTTTTGTCTTCATTTGCAACCGCCAGAATATACTCATAACATTGTTTTTCATCATTCCTGATAACAATATAAAGGTATTCTAATCCAAAATTACGACATATTTTTCTTAAGGCTATATTTGCCTCTTTGCTTATTGTTGATTCTTTATTGTCACTTAAATATCTAGTGTCTATATCATAAAAAAATTGTTCAACTAGTTTGGCAACACTTATTGCATATGCTCTGCTTCGTCGCTGAATAATATTTTTGCTGTAAAAATAAGCACCAGTAGCAGTTGCCAAAAGAACAAGAATAATCGTTACTACAAAAATATATATTATCTGTTTAAAAACAGATTGTTTTTTATGGACAATTATTTCATCCATTTATTCTATATTTAAATGAGCGACAAAACCGGTCATTTTAAAAACATCCATTATTTCGGAACAAACATTTTTGACAATTAATCTTCCATTCATTTTTTTGTGAGCTACGACTATTTGTCTTAATCCTGCGGAAGAAGTATATTCTAGCTTTTTTAGATCTAATGTGAGCTGTTCTATGTTTGGTTCTAAGGAAGCTAATGCTTTTGTAAATTCTGCAGTGGTTTGAGTGTCTAACCAACCTTCAAGCTTCAAAACAGCTGAATTACCGTGTATTTCTTTTTCAATTTTAATCATATTTTTGCCTTCCGATTATATTTATATCTATTATAAAAATCATAATAAAATTAATCAAGATTGTATTAAGTTTTATTTTTTTATCTAATACCACCCAACACTAACCACACCAAGAGGCAAGAGGAAAGAGGAAAGAGCAAAGAGCAGACGGGGCTAAAGCCCCTTAGAGCGAAAGAGCAAGAGAGCAAAGAGTAAAAGAGCATAAAGGGACAAAAGACAAACGACTTAGGACTAACGATTGCTTACTAGAGAGATAAGAGGCGTGAGAATTGTTAGCTTTGCAAACCAACGATTTATTGATTATTTTCGTTAGCTTGAGCACTAAAACAATCCCCTCCGCTCTCCGCTCTATTGCTCTATGCTCTCTAAAAGGTTAGTCGTAAAATCACTCTCTAACATAGAAAAGCCGGTTATATTACAAACATTCTCCAGCTAAAGCCAATTCTCTTGCCTCTTATCTCTTACCCAATGTCATTAAGTTATGCTAAAATGATTTATTAGAGCCTGTTATAAGGCTTTTTTTTATGCCTATTTTTATACTATTACTACATTTATGCTTATAATAAGAACATTCAGGAAAAGAAATTCGCACTAATCCACTGTTTGAACTAAAAAAATAAAAAACACTTAACTTATAAATGGGGTTGTGCGGTTCGCTTTCACTGTTAAATACAGCGAAAGCGAACCCTTTGTTAGTTGAAAATTGCTTAGACGGCTAACAAAGGAGGCATCTCTTGAAGAATCCCAATTCTATCAAAAAAATGCTCTGTGATGATATTAAATCCATGGAGAAAAATATTCAACTATTTGTTAAAAATCCAAAAAAAGATTTTACAAGAAACCATAAACTTCCTTTCCAGAAGATTATGGAATTTATTCTCGCATTGGA
>CAJOND010000008.1 GCA_905236675.1 Candidatus Rifleibacteriota bacterium
GATTTGGATCATCTGTGGTTACTGAAGTATCGGTATTTGTATTTGTATCGGTATTATTTTCTTGATCACCATCGTTTCCTGGAGTTCTGCCAATGTCGGTAGTATCAGTAGCAACTTCGTCTTCATCGTCAGTTGTTGGGTTGTTAACGTCTGAAGAGGTGTCGTCTGGATCTTGTTGATTACCATCTTCACCTTTAAGTTTCTCACCTGTTTCTTTGATCTTTTGACCGAATTCATCAACTTTATCTACAACTCCACTAACTTTATCTAGAGCACCGTTGATTTTATCACCGATTGTATTTTCTTTGCCTGTTAATGCAGAAATAGCATCAGTTACAGCTGTAACTACGGGTTTAACTACTTTTATAACAGTCTTAGCTACTTTTGCTACAGATGAAACAATATTGCCAACACCTTTGAAAACACTACCAAAAGTGTTTTTGAAACCATCTACTATGTCACTGAAACTACAACCTGTTAAGGTAATAGAAAGAACAAACATAAGGCAAATGAAAAATGAGCCACGAAATAATTTTTTAGTCATTAAAAAACCTCCTAAGGTATTTTCTAAATTAAATACGTTTAAGAGGTTTGTTTTGTTGCAAAAAAAAAAATTATTTTTTAATTTGAAGTGTTATTTATTAATCTATGCCAGCTGGGATTAATAGCATGTCCATCTACATATGAATGAACATATTCTGGATACACTACATCAAAATATTCTGCCTTGATGACTTCTCTTGAACCGTTATTGATTTCATCTTCGGTAAGTTTTTCTCTATGATTTTCATGAAGAACGTCAACTAGAGATAAATTTATGAAAAATTTCTAATTTTTCATCTATTGTTACAGATGCTTTTTCTATATAGAAACGATTAACGTTATCACATAGTTTTGTAGTGGTGGTTTTGCCTCCAAATTCAACTGTTCTTTTAAGAGTTTTTAAAATAGTATTAGGGGTATCTTCTACACTATAGGTTACCTTACAAACATTACAGTTAAAATCTGTAGTTCCATAACTATTAGAATTTGTTTCAAAAATATCTTTGTACTGTTCATGAATAGGAAAGCATATAAATTCATATTTTACATTTGGAACGCCACCATCTTCTGTTAGTGAATTAGAAAAATTAACTTTTCTGTAGTGATCTCTATCTACTTCGTCATATTTCTGACATAGCATTTTTAGGTCTGCGTAAACTTGTTGAAGAACTCTTCTGGCTTTTAGAGTGGTTTCTATTCTGGTCATTCCTTTTAATGATGAATCGGAACCAGATCTTAATAACATAAAAATAGGCCCTACTAGTATTCCTATGCATACACAGACAATCATGATTTCAACAAGAGTGAAAGCTTTTTTTCTAAAGATTATTTTCATATTATTACCTTTTTGGGGTTTTCATTATAATAGAATCAAGTTGTACTGAGTATTTATTCTCATATACAGCTTTTTTCCTAAGCCAGTTTTCTGCTTTACTTCCACCTTTTGGACCAACCATTACTGTTATTATTATATAATCATCATTATCGGTATTTAAATCTATATAACGTTGAAAATTAGTGACTTCATTAGGGTATGCAAAAGGATAGTTATCTTCATCATCTGGATTACATTCTATTACTGCAAAATCGTCTAATGCCGCTCTATATACTAATGGAGCTAATTCATGATTTTTACTTATGTCTAATACTTTTTTGTAACCAAAGGCTCTGAATACTTCTATTGGTTCTCTTGCTAAAGAAAAACAAAGCATTTCATAATAAGCATCCATAGAGTTTTTTTCAGCGTTTTGATTGAGCATAAATACTGAAAGTATTACGATCGTCATCAGAAACATAGCAATCATTATTTCTACAAGGGTAAAGGCTTTTCTTTTTCTCATTCTTTTTCTAAAACCCTTTCGAATGTGATTGCATCATTAAAAGTTATTTGGTATACGTCATCACCTTTTAAAACTTTATCATATTTTATTTTATGTTTTGCATCATGTTCCCAAAAGACAAAATCAGCTCTATCGGTAGCAAGTGAACCTGTAAGATTCAATTCTCCATTGCATTTTACGTAAGTGTCATCATTTTTTGTGTCGTCTTTATTATTCTTCCTTTTTTGTCCCATACAAATCAAAGCAGCTTCTATTGGTTCTTTGGTGTTAATAATCAGATTACCATTTCTTGAATATAGAACACATACTGAATCTTTGTTTGCTTTTTCTATTCCGCAATTTATTTTTATACCCTTGGCTATCAAAACCCCACTCCCTTTTAATATTAGCTTTTGGGAAGGGTTGGATTCATCTCCTAATATAACTGGTTCTGTAACGTGGTTTATTCCTCTTAAATATAGAGTATTTGTTTCTTTGTCATACATTCCAGATTTTTCTAAATAATCGCTTTTCATTTGGCGTTTATTCCATAGATTAAAATCTGCAAAAGGATATGTCATATCTTGAGGAAAACATTCTTCACTATTAGCACTGGATATTTTATAAAACTCATTACTATTGGGTAACTTTTCCAGATCACTTTCAGAAGATTCAACATAAGGCAGTTCATTACTGATATAGGTAAAAGCTTGAGATGCAACATGATGGCTTTTTAAGACTTGTGTTAGTTTTTTATAATTGACTCCACCGTTACTTGTATCTTCGAAAGTTTTCTTAACGTCATTGTCAAGAATAATATTATCGTAATCAAAGCAAAGGTAGTCTCTTTTTGCAATTTCTCTTAACTGTCTTACTTTTTCCCTGGCGTCAGAATCATGATTAGCAATTTTGTCTAGTGTTTCACCTTCTACTTTTCCGTTAGACAAATCTATATAAAAATAACCATAATTCAAAAATTGTTTTCTTACATCTGATGTAAGAATATCTTTTAATTGATTAACAGGTTTTATTTTTATGCCCTCAAAAAAAGTAGGTTTATCTTCATCATCCGAATTATATAGGAAAAACTGAGATTTATTGAATTTCTTTTTTAATTTCGTTTCAAATAAAATAGTTGAATTTATTAAGGCAGAGTTATAGTTTTCATCATTACTATAACCTGATATGATCGGCATTCTATAATATTTAAATATAGCTTTTTTATTGGTTACTTGAGATAAATTTTTTTCTCCTGGTTTTGGAATTAATAATTCATTTATTATAGAGTCATCGGTTATTTCAAATTCCAGTTTATGGGGTTCAGTAGCGTTTTTCCCGTCTTCAAATTTTAATAAATCTATTGTATCGGTAGATATGTTAAGACACTGATAACTTTCGTATTCACTAGAAGTATCTCTGCTTCCTAGGTTTACTTTGCCTAATCCATTTTCTGATTCTGCATCTATTTCTAAGGAAATAGATGGATTTACACTACATCCGTAATGCATTAAAGCATTAGATTCTTCTGGATCATATTTATTAAAGTTGTTGTAATCATCTTGCCCTTTTTTTATAAAAAAGACATAATCTAATAAGCTGCTGCCAACATATGAGTTCGCTCTATTAGAAGCTTTAGAACGTATACATACAACTTTATAGTCATGCTGACGAATCATGTTGCAAGAGCCGGGAGCTTTTGTTTCGAACCCACTTTTAGCTGTAACATTTACGGCTATTTCGATTGTACCAATGCCTTCTTTTTCATAAAAATGACGACCTTTTATGTCTTTATCTCGAAAATCAACCACTCTTACTGTGGCAGTGACATCCATACCTGCTTTTTCTGCTAATTCTTTTGTTTTTATAAGAGTAATAGTAAATAATGGACTTGATTCTTTTGGTTCTTTTATTGTTGACTCATTTACTAGCGAAGAACCTGCTTCGATTATTTTATCAAAATAATCACTTACATTAGAAGTTTTACTCTCAGAATTATCTGTTTCCTTATAAATAATAGCATAAGCTTCTTCTTGAGCTGCAACAGCAATTTGTCGTGCCATTTCAGAAGAATAAAAACGATGAGCAGTGCGTTGTGCTTGTTGGCTGTTTACAAAAAACTGAACCATTAGTATCCCGAGAAACATCATTATAAAAAGAACAGCAAAAAGGGCGACACCACTCTTGTTTTTTATAGGCTTTAGTTTATTCATATTTTTTGCCTTTTTTTTAGTCTTCATTTTTAAGTATATTATTAATTAAGTATACAAGCAAATAATTTGTTGCTTAATTTGAACCAAGGTTAGCTAGCTCTTTAACAATTATTGCTCCAGCATTACCATTACCATATAAGTCAGGGTAGGGAAGTTTTTCAGAAGACGTAGAGAGCATCTGTTTAACGGCATAAATAATATTTTCCTGCTCTAGTCCAGCTATTTTATTCCAACCAAGTTCGATTAATTCAGACCACTCTGTTTCTGTTCTTATTGTTACACAGAGTTTCTTATGAAAGAAAGCTTCTTTTTGTAATCCACCGGAATCGGTTATTATAAGTCGACTGTTTTTTTCAGCACAAAGCATATCTAAATAGCCTATTGGCTCTATAATGTCAATGTTACTTTTTTCTAATAACTTTTGTAGTTCATTATTCTGAGTAATTTTGGCTTTTGTACGTGGGTGTATGGGCCAGACAACTTTTAAACATTCTTTAGAAATTTTGTCTAGTGCCTTAATAATATTATTTGTTTTTTCAGTAAAATCAGTGCTTTCAGCTCTATGAACGGTTGCCAATATATATTGGTCTTTTTTTAGATTGTGCCTTTTTAACCAAGAGCCCGTCGTTTGTTTATCATAAAATAAGGCGGAATCCAGCATTACATCACCAGATTTTATTACTTTACAATTATATCTTTTATTTGGTATTCCCTCTTGTTTTAGAATTTCTATTGCAGTATCAGTAGGGCAAAAGAGTAGGGAAGATATTCTGTCGGTTACTACTCTGTTTATTTCTTCTGGCATATTAGGATTAAAAGACCTTAAACCTGCTTCAACATGGGCTATTGGAATATGTAATTTGCTAGCGGTCAAAGCTCCTGCAAGAGTAGAGTTTGTATCTCCATAAACCAAGACTAAATCAGGTTTTTCTTTTAAATAAATTTTTTCTAAGGCAATCATCATATTGCCTGTCTGTTCTGCATGACTTCCAGAACCAATAGCAAGGTTGATATGTGGTTTAGGAATCTGTAATTCTTCAAAGAAAATATCAGACATATTCTTGTCGTAATGCTGACCAGTATGAACTATTATTTCATTAATCCTGTTCGATGAACTTTTATTGAAATCCGCGATAGCTCTGCTTAATACAGCAGCTTTTATAAATTGAGGTCGTGTACCTACTACTGTTAGTATTTTCATTTTCTATATTCACCTAATATATTTTTGTAGACAGAAATCATCTGTCTGATACTTTCATTCCAGTTAAATAGCCTTTTGACTCTTTCTCTGCCTGCTTTTCCCATTCTTTCTCTAAGTTCTTTATCTAATACAAGTTTTTCAATAGCTTTGGCAGTTGTTTGAACGTCTTTTGGTGGCACAATAATGCCAGTAATTCCGTCTTCAACTACTTCTGGCAACCCTCCTATGTGGCTAACCACCAATGGTTTTGAACAAGCACTGGCTTCTGTCGCTGAAACTCCAAAGCTTTCTGAATCCTGGGTAGAAACAAACACTGAAATGTTTATCATATTATGATAAACATTAACCTGATTATATGGAACAGCACCTGATATTATAACTGATTTTTCAAGGCCTAGTTCGTTTAATAATTTTTGAATTTCTTTTGTTTGTTCCCCTCCACCGACCAGAAGAAGCTTTAAAGGTAGTTCTGGATATTTTTTCTTTACTAAGTTAAATGCTTGAACCAGATACTTTATTCCATATTTTTCAGATAGACTTTTAACAGTTCCAATAACAATGTCATTTGTATTAAACAAGCTTTTTACTTCTTTTGGTTTGAATGTTTCTAAGTCAGTTCCGAAAGGTAAAATCTTAACTGTTTTCTTTGTGTATTTGTTGGTTTCCTTTGCCATAATATTAGAAGTGGATAATATTACATCAGCTTTTTTTAATATTAATCTTACTAGTGCTTTATGAAATAAAGATAGTTTAGGAAAATCAAAAATGTCACTTCCCCAGACAGAAATTACAAAGGGCTTAAAAAAAGTTAAAGCTCCTATTAAACCATAGCTGGTAAGATAATGAGCATGAAGGATGTCTGGTTTAAAAGTTTTTATTACTTTTTTTAATACAGGTATACCTTTAAAATAAGCTATTTTAGATATATTATAAGAATGAGTATTGCAAAGATTAGAGTCTATATAACCACCATATAATGAAATATTTGGTATACCGGAATAAATATTCTTGTCATATTTATTTATTGAAAAAAGAGCTACTTTTATCCCATTCTCAGCTAATGATTTAACCCATTTTAAAGTGTGAGAAGAAGCCCCATCTGAAAGAATTAATATTTTCATAAGTTTTTACCTTTCAGGTCATTTATAACTTCTTTAGCTCTTTCATTCCATGTATTGATATGAGCTAACTCATTACATTTTTTCATTTTTTCATTTATTTCTTCTGGAAAATTTTCAAGATGAGTTAATAATTCGTCTAGTGCTTTTTCATCGTATGGTATAGTCCAGCCAATATCATGTTTTTTTACATAATTCCCAACATAGGTATTTTCTGAAGCTATTACTGGTTTAAGATTTCCTATATATTCAAAGAGTTTTACAGGAACAGCAAATTTCCTATATTCTTGAGGTTCAACAAATAGACTGGAACAATTTGAATTAGCATATAATTCTGATAATTCCGAGCCATATTTGTGTACAATTTCTATGTTTTCTCCCATGTATTGTGAATACTGATCCTTTACTGTTTCCCATTCTTCTTTTCTTGTACATATGATAAAATGGATATTATTGTGCTTTTTAACTACAGAAAAGAGTTTTTGCATTTTATAATGAGAACTTATGCCACCAATATAAATTATAGACAATTTATCTAAGGATAGCATTCGGGGATTATCATAATTAAATGCGGGAGGTAATGCTTTGATAATATTTCTGTTTTTTATGGATATGTATTTTGCCATTTCTTCTGATGGCAAATAAAGCTTATTAAGCAGTTTACTGTATTGTAATAAATCATACTTATAAAAAAAAGATGTGATAAAAGTTTTGAATATACCTATTCTTTCCTGAAATTCTGGAAAACGCCAGTAAATATCTCGATAGAATAAACCGATCGGGATATTATTTCTTTTTAATTTGATGAAAAAGCTAAAATCCAGGAATGGATACAGTGGGAGGTGATTTTTATCACAGAGCAAGGTTGGTGTTGTTGAGCTTTCAGAATAGCAAAAATCATATTTTACGCCATTTTTAATTTTTTTTAATATGTTGTGAATTGCTGATTTTCTTTCAAACGAATAACCGACTGCTAAGTCAACTTCATAGCCTAGATTTTTAAAGGCATTCAACATTCTTATGGGTCTAATACCACTTGCTGATCTTGCATTTAAATCAAGTGGCAATGGATGATGAAATATTATTTGCATAGTTTTTTTGTCTTTCTTTTTTTACTGATTTTGCAATCAGATAAGTAACAAAAAGAATTATTATTATTGAAAACATTACTGCGTTATAAATAAAATCATTAAATCCGCCTGTGACGGGAAGTTTTATAGAGATATACGTAAATAAACCAACCATGAACGGCGTTTTTTTATGAGTTAAAAAGAATAAAAAGATTATCTGAATAACCATTCCAACTATTATAGGAGATATTAGAACTCCGTAAAAACCCCAATTGGCCCAGGCCTCTGCAACGAATAAAGAGTTTACAACTCCTGCCGTTCCATTTTCGATTCCTTTTGAATTGACTATAGTCATTATGGTTCTTGCTGATCTAGGTTCAAAATTTTGTCCAAATAGAGAAGAAAGGTATCTGGATATAGATGAAAATCCTATGTGTTCATGGTTGTTTGGAAAATATTGATAAGATAAATAAATCCCTGCTGACTGTGAAAGTAATATTCTGCCTAATAGACTTTTGTTATAACTAAGTAAGGTATGAATCTATTTTTGTAACTGATATATAGGTAAATAAAATTAGAATCAAACCCAATATTAGAGCTATTGAAAAAGATTTTTTGCTTATTTTCCCTTTTAATAAAACACAGCAGAAAATAAAGCCTATAAAGAAATTAATAATAGGACTCTTAGATAAATCGTAAGTTAAAATAAGTAATGATGCAGCTAAGAGACTTAAGAACCAGTAAAAGTCTTTTTTGTTCCTGGTTGTAAAGCAAATGAAATATATGTCAATAACGGCGTCATTCCTATTGCTAATATATTTCTAATGTATTCATTACCCGTAAAATTACGTGATACTTCTTGCCGCAGAAAAGATAATTCAATAGCTGACCTGTTATTGAATAGAGCCAATAATGGAATTTTCTTGAGGTTAAGAAAAGTATATATTACTGCACCAAAAGAAATGAAGCTAAGAAAATATAGAAATTGTCTTAAATAAGTTTCAGATTTTATGTTTCTGAATGTTATTTTGGTTTTTAAATAGCGTTTTAACTTATTTTTTGCCGAGTAGCCTGTAATTTTATTTACTAAAAGCATAGCCAAAGGAAGCATAAACATTACATATTGTATGGTTATCCAACCTCTAAATCTTGCTTCTTCACTGACTTTAGAAATTAAATAATGGTTATCGAGATGGTTAATGGTTAATAATGATGATATAAAACTCTGGATAATAAGATTATAATAGAAAATCCAGTTTATCATGTTCAGGCGTAACAGAGACAGGCTACCTACATTCATTTGAAAAAGTTTTATAGAAGCAATTAAAACTATGAAACTCAAAAGATTGTATATCATCTGAATTGTACCCTTGTATCAGCTGGGAATAGTTTACCATAAATTTTTAATACCTGTTAGAGTTATCTTAATCAGTTTAGTTTCTGAGATTTCAAAAATATCATTGCTTTGAAAGAGCTTGTGATATATTATAAAAAATTAGACTAATTAACTAACAATAAAATTGATAATTATCTCTTTTATCGGGAGGGAAATGTGGACGCCACGAAATTGTTTTGGTTAGCACCAGTTGGTTCTTTAATGGCACTGGTTTATTCATATTACTTTTATGCTTCGATGAAAAAATCTGATCCTGGCAGTGAAAAATCTCAGGAAATAGCCGGATATGTTAAAGAAGGTGCAAAGTCTTATCTCTTAGCACAATATAAAGTTGTAGGTTTATTTTTTATAATTGCATTTGCTTTTTTTGCATTCTTAGCCTTTGTTCTTGAAGTTCAAAGTCCATGGACTCCAATTGCTTTTTTAACAGGTGGTTTTTTCTCTGCTTTGTCAGGCTATTTAGGAATGAAAACAGCAACTAATGCAAGTAATAGAACTGCGGCAGCTGCTAATCATTCTTTGAATGCGGCACTTCAAATTGCTTTCAGAAGTGGTGCCGTTATGGGATTTGTAGTTGTTGGACTGGGTCTGCTTGATATTTCTATCTGGTGGAAGATACTGAATTATGTTTTAAACCATCAGGAATTATTTAAAGAAAGTATTTTTGCTGTTCATAATTATACTGAAATAACAACTATAATGCTCACTTTCGGAATGGGTGCCAGTTCTCAAGCCTTGTTTGCAAGAGTTGGCGGCGGTATTTTTACAAAAGCTGCAGATGTAGGTGCTGACTTAGTAGGTAAAACTGAAGCAGGCATTCCTGAAGATGACCCGAGAAATCCGGCTTGTATTGCTGATAATGTTGGTGATAATGTTGGTGATGTTGCTGGTATGGGAGCTGACTTATATGAGTCATACTGTGGTTCTATTTTGGCAACAGCCGCACTTGGTGCTGCCGCATTCAATACTCCAGAACTTCTGAAGCTTCAGTTAAATTCAATTCTATTGCCTATGGCTATTGCAGGTGTAGGTATTATTTTTGCTATTTTTGGAACTTTTTCTATTAGAACAAAAGAAGAAGCTACTCAAAAAGAACTGATGGAATCAATAAACAGAGGTGTTAATTTTGCTGCATTTTTTACAGCTATAACTAGTGTTGCCCTAGTAAATTCGCTTCTGCCAGGACATTTTGAAATTTTCGGTTCTATTGTTGTTGGTTTAATGGCTGGTATCATAATAGGTTGGGCAACAAACTACTATACATCCGAAGATTATCCGCCAACCGTTCACATAGCGGAACAATCTACAACAGGTTCTGCTACTGTTATTATAGAAGGAATAGCAACAGGTATGCTTTCCACTGCAATACCTGTAATTACTATAGGTGTGGCTATACTTACCGCATATGGTTTTGCAAATGGTTTTAATAATCCTGCAATGGGGTTATATGGAATAGGTATAGCTGCAGTTGGTATGCTTTCTACCCTTGGTATAACCTTGGCAACAGATGCTTATGGTCCTATTGCTGACAATGCTGGTGGTAATGCTCAGATGTCAGGGATGTCTCCTGAAGTAAGAAAAAGAACAGACGCTCTTGATTCTCTTGGTAATACAACCGCTGCAACTGGAAAAGGTTTTGCTATTGGGTCTGCGGCTTTAACTGCATTGGCTTTGGTAGGGGCATATATTGAAGAAATAAGAATGGCCTTACTAAGAATAGCAAAGTATAGTGGCAATTCTTTAAATGGTTTCATTTATCCAACTCCCGACAAGGCTGTTCCAATAGATAAAGCAACAATGTATGATTTCATGAATTATTACAATATAAACCTCATGAATCCAGTTGTTTTGGTTGGTATATTTCTTGGTGCGATGCTAGTGTTTGTTTTCTGTGCTATGACTATGAAAGCAGTGGGCAGAGCTGCTCATAGTATGGTTGAAGAAGTTCGTCGTCAGTTCAAAGAAATTCCTGGGCTTTTAAAAGGCGAAGCAAAAGCTGATTATGCTTCATGTGTTGCTATATCAACCTATGGAGCACAGAGAGAAATGGTTGTTCCTAGCCTGTTAGCTATTATAATTCCTGTAATAGTAGGATTATTGCTTGGAGTTGCAGGAGTTATAGGAATGTTGGTTGGAGGATTATCAACAGGTTTTGCTTTGGCAGTAATGATGTCAAATTCTGGCGGAGCTTGGGATAATGCTAAAAAATATATTGAATCTGGACAATTTGGCGGAAAAGGTTCCGAAAACCATAAAGCTTCTGTAGTTGGTGACACTGTAGGTGATCCGTTCAAAGATACAGCAGGACCTTCTTTAAATATCCTTATAAAATTAATGAGTATGGTTGCTGTTGTTGTTGCAGGTCTTACAGTCAATTATTCTCCAAGTATACAGTATTTGATCGGATTAAATCCGACAGAACTGAGCAACAAAAAAGCTTATGCTATAACAAGCGGAGCAGAAGACACTGAAGATGTTTTAGTTTCAAGAGATTCATCTAGCTCTATTTATGATGATCCTTTACTTGGAACAGAAGATATAATACTTCCGTCAGACGAAACCTTGTTAAGGGTTAGAACTAATTCAGCCAAATCTGAACAGAAAGAAACTGTTGCAACTCCTGCAAAACAAGATAGTACAAAACCGCAAAGTTCTACTTCTCAAAAATCTTCTAGTGGATTTGATTCTGGCTTTAGCGATGGATTTGATTCTCCTTCAACTCAAAAGAAAGAAGAAAATAAATCTACATCTGGTGGCTTTGATTCCGGTTTCAGTGGAGGATTTGACGACTTTGGTTCAGAACCTGCTGCAGAAAAGAAAGAAGAAACTAAAGCCGATACTTCAAGCGGCTTCGATGGTGGCTTCGATTCCTTTGATACACCTACTACTGAAAAGAAGGAAGAACCGAAATCTGATACTTCAAGTGGCTTCGATGGTGGCTTCGATTCCTTTGATACACCTACTACTGAAAAGAAGGAAGAACCGAAATCTGATACTTCAAGTGGCTTCGATGGTGGCTTTGATTCCTTTGATACACCTGCCACAACGGAAAAGAAAGAAGAAACTAAACCTGCTGAACCAGCTAAGGTTGACGAAGCTCCAAAAACAGAAGAAACAAAACCAGCTGAACCAGCCAAGGTTGAAGAAACTCCAAAAGCAGAAGAAGCAAAACCAGCTGAACCAGCCAAGGTTGAAGAAGCTCCAAAAACAGAAGAAACAAAACCAGCTGAACCAGCCAAGGTTGAAGAAGCTCCAAAAGCAGAAGAAGCAAAACCAGCTGATTCTGTTGAAAAGAAGTTGGATGAAGTTAAAAATCAAGCTTCTGATAAAGCAGATGAAGCATTAAAAGAAGTTACTAATAAAGTAGAAAGCAATCTTAATAAAGCTGTTGAATCTATTAAAGACAAAGTAGAAGAAAAGGTTGAAGAAAAAAAGGATGCTTTTGAAGGTGGCTTCGACGGTTTCTAATTAAAAAGAGGTGAATCATGAGTCTTAAACAACTAGAACGAACGTTAAAACTTGACCTTAAGGCAGCTCTCGGTTGTACTGAGCCTATAGCTATAGCTTTAGGTGCTTGTAAAGCAAAAAGACTGACTTCTGGAAAAACTACGAAAATCTTGTTAAGGCTCTCTACTAATCTCTTAAAGAACGCAATGGAGGTAGGAATTCCTGGCACTGGTGGTCAAAGAGGTATTACTTTGGCGGCTGCATTGGGTTCTCTATCTCCTGCTGAAAATCCTTCTTTAACTCTACTTGAAGGAATGAATGACGAATGGCTTCAAGAAGCTAAAAAAATAAATGATTCTGGTATTGTTCATGTAGAGCTTGTTCCAGAAATGCGTGGACTATATATGGATGTTATAGTCACTGATGACAAAAATAATAAAGGCAGATGCGTTATTTCTGGTAGTCATGAAAACATTATTTTGCTAGAAAAAAATGGAGCTGTTGTTTTTTCTTCCCATTCAACTGGTGATAACGGCACTGGTGAGTTATTGCAGGAAAGAGAAAAACTTTCTAAGGTGCCTTTTAAAGAAATATGGAATGATATAGGCAGTCTTTCAGATGAAATGCGACAATTTATGCTTGATGGAATTGAAATGAATTTGAAAGTAGCCAATGCTGGTTTGCATAAGGAAGGTTTTCTTAATATTGGTAACATTTATAATCAAATGATTGCAGAAGGATGGATAGGAAACGACATTATTAATAAAGCCAAAGCTCTTACTTCTGCAGCAGTTGATGCAAGAATGTCCGGCTGTGATCTGCAGGTAATGAGTGCCGCAGGTTCTGGTAATCAGGGACTTGCCATTTCATTACCTCTATATGTGTTAGCAAAAGAAAACAAAATAGATGATAAAAAGCTAACAGAAGCTTTAGCTATAAGTTATGGAGTTACAAGCATTTTAAAACATCATTCAGGAACCCTTTCAGCAATGTGTGGTTGCATAGTTTGTGCTGGAATAGGTCTTGCAGCAGGCATTACATATATTTTAGGTGGTACTTTACAACAGGCTACCGATGCCATTAATAATATGGTTGGAAGTATAACAGGCGTTATTTGTGATGGTGCAAAAGTAGGTTGTGCAATGAAGCTGGTCTGTGCAGTAGATTCAGCTTTCCAGTCCTCATTAATGGCTTTAAAAGGATTGAAGCTTCCTATAACTAACGGTGTTCTTGGTGACTGTGTTGAAACAAGTCTTGGTAATATTGGTCGAATAGCAGCTCCTGGTATGGTTCAGACCGACGACCAGATTCTTGCTATTATGTTAGGAAAACCTAATCATTAAGGTTTGTTCTTTTTCTGGTATTAAATATATTTTAGGTAAATAAAACAAAGAGGGTAAAAGAATGGAATTTGAAAAAGAGGTAATTCAACAACTATTAATAGGCGAAAGAGTTCTTTTTGGCACAGATAATGTGAGAGTGGTTGATTCAGTATTTGATGCTGGTGAATCTCCTCTTAAAGAATGTAATAATATTGAGATTATAAAATCTGTTTTTAAATGGAAATATCCGCTTTGGTATTGTAACAATGTTTTAGCTGAAAAAACCAATTTGCTTGATACGGCACGTGCTGGAATCTGGTATAGCAATAATGTAAAAGTTTCAAATTGTATTATAGAAGCTCCAAAAACTTTCAGACGCTGTGATACTCTGGAAATTTCAAATACTTATATTCCAAGAGCAGATGAAACATTATGGAACTGTAAAAATATTAAACTTAATAATGTTCAGGCTAAGGGCGATTATTTTGGAATGAATAGTTCCGATGGGGAAATTGAAAATCTTTCTCTTGATGGTAATTATCCTTTTGATGGTGCCAAATATTTGCTTGTAAAAAATAGTCGTTTACTTTCAAAGGATGCTTTTTGGAATACAGATAATGTTATTGTTCAAGATTCATTTATATTAGGTGAATATCTTGGCTGGAACTCAAAGAATCTTACATTCGTAAATTGTGTTATAGAAAGTCTTCAAGGTTTATGCTATATCCAGAACCTTGTAATGAAAAATTGCCGTCTGATTAACACTACTTTAGCTTTTGAATATTCTACTGTTGATGCTCAAATAGAAGGAGATATAGACAGTGTATTAAATCCCAGTGGTGGAACGATAAAGGCTGAACGAATCAAGGAACTTATTCTTGAACACGATAAAATAGATCCTAGTCAGACAACAATTATAGTTAAAGGTTAAGTTTATGAACAAAGCCTATGATTTCGATAAAGTTATAGATAGAAGTTTAACCTTTTCTTCAAAATGGTGCGTGAAAAAAAATGAGCTTCCAATGTGGGTAGCCGATATGGATTTTGAAGCTGCTCCAGAAATAATGGAAGCTTTACAAAAAAGACTTAGTAATGGAATCTTTGGCTATACTTATGTGCCTGACGAATGGTATAAAGCTTATCAATATTGGTGGAAAAAAAGGCACAACCTAAAAATAAATAAGGATTCTTTGATTTTCACTACAGGGGTTGTTCCCGCTATCTCTACTGCTGTTAGAAAGTTAACTACACCAGCAGAAAATGTGCTTATTCAGCCCCCTGTTTATAATGTTTTCTACAATTCAATAAGTAATAATGGAAGAAATATATTGGAATCTCCTTTAATATATTCAAATGGAAGTTATTCTATAGATTGGGAAGACTTAGAAAGTAAATTATCTGATCCTCAAACTACTTTAATGATTTTATGCAATCCTCATAATCCGATTGGTAAAATTTGGAATAAACGAACTTTAGCTAAAATAGGCAATCTTTGTGCAAAATATAATGTAACAGTAATATCTGATGAAATTCATTGTGATTTAACAGATCCTGGAAAGAACTACATTCCATTCGCTTCTGTTTCTGATACCTGTGTAGATATTAGTATTACATGCATAGCTCCAACTAAGTGTTTTAATATTGCTGGGTTGCAGACTGCCGCAGTAATGGTTCCTAATAAAAACTTAAATCACAAAATGTGGAGAGCATTAAATACCGATGAAGTTGCAGAACCTAACGCTTTTGCTATAGCTGCCACTATTGCGGCTTTTACAAAAGGTGATAAATGGCTTGATTCCTTACGAAAATATATAAAAATAAATAAAAACAGGGTAAGGGAATTCATTTCTAAAAAGATTCCAAAAGTTTCGGTTGTTTCTTCAGAGGCTACTTATCTTTTATGGTTTGATTGTTCGAAAATAACAGACAATAGTGAAGAACTGGCTGAATTTATCCGAAATAAAACAGGGCTCTTTTTAGCTAAAGGAACCTTATATGGTGGAAACGGACAGCATTTTTTAAGGTTTAATCCCGCTTGTCCGAAAGTTTTACTTGAAGATGGTCTTTCTAGATTGGAAAAAGGAATAAAAAGCTATTTAAAACGAGTTTAAGAGTTAAGTTTTAAATATTTTATTAACAAAGCAAAAAAAAATCTAAAAAGCAGTAAGATTTGTTTTATTTTTTCTTTACTACCATTATTTTCTATTATTAACAAATTATGTTTTTTCTTAAAAAAACTCATGGTATTTTTAATATTAGTGAATAAATCTTTGGTAGGAAGAATTATTTTTTTGCCTAAAGGCTCTTTGTCTTGAGCGAAAAGGCGTTCTCTGGCTCTTTTTTCAGTCATGCCTCGAGTAGAGATTAATCTCTTTACTCGAACTTCTGGGTCTGCTTCAACATATATGATTTTATCGCATAATCTAGCTAAATTCATTTTATAGAGCAAAGCTGCATCTATAATAATAATTTTTCCCCTAGTATTTTCTTTATTGGTCTTTATTATATCTTCGACTATCTTAACCATTCTAGGATGCATTATTGAATTTAGTAGTTCTGTTGTTTCTTGGGAAACAAAAACTTTTGCTCCTAGTTTTTTACGGTCTATTTTAGAATCTGTTAGAATGTCTTCCCCAAAAGCTTTTGTTAATTGCCCGATTGTTTCTGAGTCATTTAAAACTTTGTGTCCAAGAGAATCTACATCAATATAAATTACAGAAAATAAGCCGTCAAAAGTTTCTTTAAAACTGTTTGCAAAAGTTGTTTTACCTGCACCTGTTTGACCAGAAATTCCTATAACTATCATATTTGTTTTTTCTCCGGTAGATAAACTGTAAAGGTCGAACCTTCACCAAGCACACTTTGAACTTCTAGAGTACCACCATGTTCTTCGACTGTTCTTTGAGCCATAGGAAGTCCTAAACCTGTTCCATCTTCCTTTGTTGTCATAAATGGGTTAAAAATATCTCTGAGTTTTTCATGGGGAATGCCGCAACCTGTGTCTTCAAAAGCAATTTTTACTCTTTCATCAACTGGTTCAATATATACGGTTAGTTTCCCATTTCGTCCTATTGCTTGAATAGCGTTAACCATGATATTGATGAAAACTTGTTTGAGCTGGTCTGGGTCAGCAGTTGTTAATGGGCAGTTCTCAGCCTGTTTTATCTCAAATGCTATCTGTTGCTTATTCAACTGATTTTTAATAAGCATATAACAGTCATTAACAATGTCGATAGGGGCAATATCAACAACTTTTGGTTTGCTTGGTCTGGCAAAGTCTAACAAACTACCGATGATTTTTTCCAATCTGTCTATTTCTCTTTGAATAATTTCAAGAGGCTCTCTATGGCTATCGTCTTCCTTGAAATCACTTTCTAGAAGTTGAACAATCATTTTCATGCCAGTAAGTGGGTTTCTGATTTCGTGAGCAATTCCAGCTGCTAATACACCAATAGCCGAAAGCTTGTCTGCACGCATAAGCTGTTCTTCTAAGGCTGTAATTCTGGTAACATCTTTGATGAAGCAAGCTATTCCATCAACATCTCGGCCTGTTTCATTTCTGATTGGGAAAGTGTTGATAGATAGTATTCTAATTTGCCCACCTGTTTTTACTCTTATCTTCGTGTCTTCATGAGTAACTTTTGTGTCTATAACTTCTCTTATAACTTCAATAAGAGTTTGAGGTAGATTGTCATTGTTTTTGCTGATAACCCAACCTTCTGGGAACTGGTGAGTAAGCATTATCTTTACTTCTTGATTTGAATAAGTGATTTTGCCCTCTGGGTCGAAGATTAAAACACCAGAATTCATGCTTTCTAAGATACGTTCAGTAAACCCTTTTAATTTTATAAGATTTTTAAACATTGTATCAATAGAAGCAATTTGGGTTGCTATAATCTGCAAGCCTATAATATCTTCGTCTCTGTATGCATAAGGTTTCTGACTACCTATTGCGAGAACACCCGTCAATCTGCCAGATACTTCAAATGGCAGAATTAAAACAGAGTTGAATTCCTGAGTGTAAGTCAGATAAGGCTTCATTTCTTTGGCGGCAAGTCCAACTGGCCCTTCACCAATATTAATTGTTTTTGGAAAAGATTTAGAAACATTGGCTTCGTTCCTGGCTTCTAATTGTTTGCCATCATTACTTAAAAAATAAAGAACATATGAATCGAATTTAATAAAGCTTCTTGCTACTTTTCCTAAAGCATCATATATATTTCTAAAGTCTATGACAGATTCAGCCTGTTGAGAAATTTCGTAAAGCGCCGACAAACGAGAGTTCTTGTGAATCATTTCGTTGTTGAGTCTGAAATTCTCAAACAAAGAACCCATAATTGGGGTAATGCTTTCTAGAAACAAGCATTGTTCCTCATTGTAGCTTTGCTGATTATTTACCATTACTAACAAGGCTTGAGTCTTGCTAGAAAGATTGACCGGCCAAATTGAAGCATAATAATCAGGATATTGTTCATATGTTATGTGTTGATATTCTTGAACAACCTGAATATCATCGTAAATTCTTAAAAAAGCATTAAAACATTCTTGTAGAAAATCATCACCTATGACTGGTTCTTCTTTTGTATTAAGAAAGCTTTTCACAAAAGGAACCATTATATTGTTCTTTTCATGAGGGCTTAGAATCATAGCACCTACTGAATTAGTAGCTGTTACAGCGCTTTCGGTGAGATATAGCAAAGCACGGTCTGGAGTTAAATTTGAAATAGCTTTGCCGACATCTCTAAATAAGGTTAAGGATATTTCATTATTATTTTCTTTATTCATAAAAAATATAATACTCTAAACAGATAAATTGTTAAAGATGTAAGATATAAGATATAAGACCATAAATGGAGAGAGAAGAAAGATGAATGAGACTGAAAACTGAGAATTGATTGATTATCACTCTTTTAATCTTCAATCTTCAATCTTTAGTCTTTAATAAAATTGACTTTTAAACTTCTTATGATAAAATAACGGCGGATTATATATTTAATTAGGAATGAGGAGTTAAGAGTTTGGAATGAAGAATTAGGAGTTAGGAATGAGGAATTTGTTCCTAGTTCAGAGTTTTATCTGTTATTGCAAGCCTCTGAAAGATGTTAGCAATTAAAAAAACAAATCTCTAATCTCTAACCTCTTATCTCTATTCTCTATAGTAAAAACAATTATAGCAAAATATAGACTGTTAAATTTCAAAGATAATTAGGTCTACAAAAAAGGAGAATATAATGACACAGACAGCTAGACTGCCATACAAAGTAAAAGATATGGAACTTGCCGTTCTCGGTAGAAAAGAAATTGAAATTTCTGAACATGAAATGCCGGGTTTGATGGCACTTCGTGAAAAATATGGAAAAGAAAAACCTTTAAAAGGTGCCAGAATCATGGGTTCTCTTCACATGACAGTTCAGACTGCATGTTTGATTGAAACTTTAGTAGCTCTCGGTGCTGAAGTAAGATGGTGCAGTTGCAACATTTTTTCTACTCAGGATACCGCAGCAGCAGCTATCGCAAAAGCTGGTGTAGCAGTATTTGCATGGAAGGGTGAAAGCCTTGAAGAATATTGGTGGTGCACTAATGAAGCTTTGACATGGCCTGATGGAAAAGGTCCAGATATGATCGTAGACGATGGTGGCGATGCTACCCTTATGATTCATATGGGCGTTGCTGCCGAAAAAGATCCAAGTATTCTCGACAAGAAACCTGAAGGTGAAGACGAAGCCGAACTTCTTAAATTCTTGAAGAAGAGCATTAAAGAAAATCCCAATAAATGGACAGAAATAGCTAAACACGTAAAAGGCGTCAGCGAAGAAACTACTACAGGTGTTCACAGACTCTATAAGATGCTTGAAAACAAAGAACTCCTGTTCCCTGCTATTAACGTAAACGATTCTGTTACTAAATCTAAGTTTGATAATCTTTACGGCTGCCGCGAAAGCTTGGCTGACGGTATTAAACGTGCTACAGATGTTATGATAGCAGGTAAGGTTGTCTGCGTTTGTGGTTACGGTGATGTCGGTAAAGGCTGTGCTGCAAGTATGAGAGGTTTTGGTGCTCGTGTAATAATTACAGAAATCGATCCAATCTGTGCTTTACAGGCTGCTATGGCTGGTTTTGAAGTAAAGACTGTTGAAGATACTCTTGGAACTGCAGATATTTATGTTACTACTACTGGTAATCGCGACATCATCACTGCTGAACACTGTGCTAAAATGAAGGATCAGGCTATTGTATGCAACATCGGTCATTTCGATAACGAAATTCAAATGTCTAGAATTACTACATGGCCTGGAATCGTTCGCACCAATATTAAGCCTCAATATGACAAATGGACTTATCCTGATGGTCACAGCATTTATATACTTGCTGAAGGACGTCTTGTAAACCTTGGCTGCGCTACTGGTCATGCTTCATTCGTTATGAGCAACTCTTTCACAAACCAGACTCTTGCTCAGCTCCATATTTGGCAGAACAAGCTTGATGTAAATGTTTACATTCTTCCAAAAGAACTTGATGAAGAAGTTGCCAGACTGCATCTTGCAAAGATTGGTGTTAAACTCACAAAACTCACTCCAGCTCAAGCAGATTACATCGGCGTTAAAGTTGATGGACCATACAAGACCGAAAACTATAGATACTGAGTAGACTGAAAGCTGAAAACTGAAAACTGAGAGTTGATTTTTTCACTCTCAGTTTTTTATTTTCTTTTTGTAATAATTAGTTTACAACTTTCAATTCTCTACTCTTTCTAAATAAGGTTAGTTGTAAAAACATTTATTAGGTTATGATTGTTGTAATTGGTTTTGGGTTTTATTGCTTAGTTTAAGCTTCCAGATATCGGTTAATTATAATGTTCTATAGATTACAGACCTACTTCTAAACAATCACTCCAATCACATCCAACACCAATAAAACCTAAAGATAATCTCCAGCAAAAGCCAAATCCCTTCTCTCTTCTCCATACACCCTATACTCTACAAAACTGGATGGACTTCGTTTTGCTTTCAGCAACGCCACGCAATCTTCGATTACTCACAATGATGGTTATACCAAAGACTATCGTTTGCTCCAGCTCTTCCGCTCTCCAGCTCTTCTGCTCTTCCGCTCTTCCGCTCTTCCGCTCTTCCGCTCTTCCGCTCTTTTGCTCTCCAACTCTCCAACTCTCTCCCCTCTTCTATCTTCCATCTTCATTGTTCATTCATAAATCTTATATCTTTTTAAAAAAATAATGTTGCATATTAATAAGATTTAGTGTACAATTCTGCCCATTGGTCTAGGACTAAAAAATAGACATCTCAACAGGAGATATTTTCGGGTTGAATTCGCAGAACAATAAAGCTTTTTGTGAAGTTGTAGCAATAGATGGGCCTGCTGGTGCAGGTAAGAGCACAGTAGCAAAAAAAGTAGCCGACAAACTTGGTTACGGCTATTTAGATACTGGAGCTATGTATCGTGCAGTGACTTTGAAAGCACTAAACGAGAAGATAGATTTTTCTGATCATCAATCACTAAAGCGTTGTGCCGAAGAAAGCGGACTCAGGTTTGAAACCAGAGAAAACTCCTCTCAACCCCATGTATTTCTTAAAGATATTGAAGTAACTAAAGAAATCAGAACTCCAGAAGTATCCAAGAACGTTTCAATCGTTTCTGCTGTTAAGGAAGTTCGTGAAGTTATGACCAGTCTCCAAAGAGAAATTGGTTATAATGGCAAGTGGGTTGTAGATGGTCGCGATATAGGCACTATAGTATTCCCAAATGCTAGAACAAAGATTTTTTTAACTGCTTCCATTGAAGAAAGAGCAAGAAGACGTCTTAATGACCTTAAAGATAAAGGTTTTGATGCCGATCTTGAATCTCTTAAGAAAGATATAGCACAGCGCGATGAACTTGATTCAAGCAGGGCTTGTGCTCCCTTAGTCCAGGCTAAAGATGCCACATTAGTGGATACAACCGCAATGACTATTGAACAGGTCGTTGATCGGATTATCATAATTGTAACAAATACTCGGGACACTTTGATCCCAACGGAGGAAACTATGACTGAATTAGAAAATAACAAACAGGAACAACCAAGTGCCGAAGCAAATCAGATGACTATGGAACAGGCACTTAATGAAAGCGAACAGTTCCGACCTATCTCCAGAGGGGCCATCGTAACAGGCACTGTTATCGATAAGAATACCAGTGGCATTTACGTAGACTTAGGTTATAAGTCTGACGGTATCGTCCCATCTGAAGAATTTGAACCTGGTGAAACTGACAAATTTAATGTTGGTGACCCAATAAAGGTTTTGGTTAAGAAGATAGATGACAAACAGGGTCAGATTCTTCTTTCTTATAGAAAAGCTCAAGAACAAAGCTCTTGGGATGAATTGGATGAAGCTTACAGAAACAAGACTCCAATAGAAGGAATTCTGAAAGAAAGAATTAAAGGCGGTTATAATGTAACTGTTCTTGGTAACAGAGCTTTCTTGCCACAGAGCCAGCTTTCTCATGGTAAAAATGTAAAAGAAAATATCGGTAAACCATTCCAAATGATTATTACCGAATTTGATCGCAAGAGAAAGAATATTGTTGTTTCTGAACGCGCAATACTCGACGAAATACGCAAAAAGAAAAAAGATGAAATTTTTGATAAATATCAAGTTGGTGATATTATCAAAGGTAAAGTTGCTAGAATCGTTGAATACGGTGCTTTCGTAGACTTAGGCGATGGAGCAGAAGGACTAATTCATAGAAATGACCTTAGCTGGTCTGTAATTTCTAATCCTCGTGAAGTTGTAAACCCAGGCGATGAAGTTGAAGCTAAGATTCTAAAGATGGATAAAGAAAAAGGCAAAATCAGCCTTGGCCTCAAGCAGAAAAAAGAAAATCCATGGGAATCTGTAGACGTAAACTACAAAGCTGGTCAGAAGTATCATGGTAAGGTAAAGAACCTTATGGATTTCGGTGCTTTCGTTGAATTAGAAGAAGGCGTTGAAGGTCTTGTTCATATCTCTGATTTATCATGGGCAAGAAACATAAAACACCCAAGCGAAGTTGTAAAGACTGGTGACGAAATCGACGTTATCGTTAAAGAAATTGATAAAGAAAAGAAACGCATTTCTTTGTCTTACAAAGAAGTTCTTCCACATCCATGGGAACAAGTAACTTCTCAGTATAAGATTGGCGATATCGTAACAGGTAAAGTCAACAACATGACTGAATTTGGTGCTTTCATCGAAATCGCCCAGGGAGTTGAAGGTCTGCTTCATATTTCTGATATGGATTGGGTTAAGAAAGTTAACCATCCAAAGGAAATCCTTGAAAAGGGTCAGGAAGTTAAAGTTAAGATTCTCAATATTGATTCAGCTAACCACAGATTGTCACTTGGTTTGAAACAAACAACAGATGATCCTTGGAACAAGGTCGAATACGAATATAAGATCGGTGACAAGGTAACAGGCGTTGTTAAGAATATCGTTTCTTATGGTGCTTTCATCCAGTTAGACAACGGTCTTGAAGGATTGCTTCACGTTTCTGAACTTTCTTGGCAAGGCGATGTTGAAAAACCAGAAGATGTTCTTAAGATTGGCGATCAGGTAACTGTAGTTGTATATGAAATAGACAAGGGCAAACAGAAGATTGGTCTGTCACTGCGCCGTATGCAGGAAGATCCTTGGAAAGAAATCGAACGCAAGTTCACAAAAGAAAGTATTCACCAAGGCAAGATTACAGCTCTGTTAGACAATGGTGCTGAAGTTGAAGTAGCTGAAAATGTAACTGGTTTTGTTCATATTTCTCAGCTTTCTGCAAATCGTGTTAACAACCCAGCCGAAGCAGTTAAGGTTGGCGATGAAGTTACTTATAAGGTTCTTGAACTTGACCGCAAGAATCGCAGACTTAAACTTTCTATAAAAGAAGCCACAATGGATAGCGATACCAAGGAACTTAAGAAATATCAGGCTGAATCTGAATCTGGATTCTCTGATACAATTGGTGACCTCTTCAATGTAGAATCAATTAAATCTCAATTAAAAAAATAAAATTTTGAGACAAAAAAAAATGAAATAAGCTTGACAAAAAACGATGCACCTAGTATAAAAGGGGCATCGTTTTTATTTCAAAGCAAAAAACAAAGAAAAAATAAAAACAGGAGTAGAAAAAAATGGCAAAAAAAGTTGGTATTAACGGTTTTGGTCGTATCGGTAGAATGGTTTATAGAGCCATCCTTGAACACTCTGATGAACTCGAAGTTGTAGCAGTAAATGACTTAACAGATGCAAAGACTCTTGCTCACCTTCTCAAATATGATTCTGTTCATCGCAGACTGAACCACAATGTTTCTTATGATGAAGAAAAGAACCTTCTCATCGTAGACGGCAAAGAAATCAAGATTTATAAAGAAACTGATCCTGCCAATATTCCTTGGAAGAATCATGGTATTGAATATGTTGTAGAATCAACTGGTCGTTTTGTAGACAAAGAACATGCAGAACTCCACATCACTAAGGGCGGTGCTAAGAAAGTTATTATTTCTGCTCCTGCTAAGAATGAAGACATTACTATCGTTATGGGCGTTAACGAAGAAATGTATGATCCAGCAAAACATAATGTAATAAGCAATGCAAGCTGCACTACTAACTGTCTTGCTCCAGTTGCAAAAGTAATCAACGATAAGTTCGGTATTGAAAAAGGTCTAATGACTACAATCCACGCTTATACTGGAGACCAGAGAATTCATGACGCTCCACACAAAGATCTTCGCCGTGCAAGAGCTGCTTGTCTCTCTATGATCCCAACATCTACTGGTGCTGCAAAAGCTATTTCTCTTGTTATCCCAGATCTTAAGGGTAAACTTGACGGTTTTGCAATCCGCGTTCCAACTCCAGACGTTTCTGTAGTTGACCTCACTTGCACACTCAGCAGAGCTGCAACTAAAGAAGAAATCAACGCTGCTGTAAAAGAAGCTGCTGAAACCGAAAGAAATCAAGGCATTCTTGCTTATTGCGATGAACCATTAGTAAGCGTAGACTTCACTACTGATTCTCACAGCTCAATTTTTGACGCTCTTTCTACTAAAGTTATGGGCGACAATATGGTTAAGATTCTTTCTTGGTATGACAATGAATGGGGTTATTCAAACCGTGTTTGCGACCTTATTCGCTACATCGCTAAGAAATAATTTTGGAACTGTTATTTTGATTTGAATAGAAGGAAACCTGGTAAAATCATCGGGTTTCCTTTTTCTTTTTTCATAGGAGATTTTATTAATGTTTAGAACAATCAAAGATGTAAATGTAAGCGGTAAAAAAGTACTTGTAAGAGTTGACTTTAACGTTCCCTTAGATGAAAATCTTAAAATCACTGATGACACCAGAATGAGAATGGCTGTTCCTACTCTTAAGCACATCATCGACAATGGTGGAAAGCTTATAATAATGAGCCATCTTGGTCGTCCAAAGGGAGAAGTTGTTGCCAAATATTCTCTTAAATCAGTTGTTGGTCATTTGAGCGAACTTCTTGGCAAACCAGTTGCTTTTGCTAATGACTGCATTGGCGAAGAAGCTACAAAGGTTGTAAACAGCCTTAAAGACGGTGAAGTAGCTCTTCTTGAAAACTTACGCTTCCATAAAGAAGAAGAAAAGAATAATCCAGAATTTGCTAAGGCTTTAGCTTCTCTTGGTGACATTTTTGTTAGTGATGCATTTGGTACTGCTCACAGAGCCCATGCTTCTACTGCTGGAATAGCAGATACTCTTCCGGCTTATGCAGGTTTCCTAATGGAAAAAGAAATCACTTATTTAAGCAAAGTTACTGAAAATCCAGAACGTCCATTAGTTGCTATTATGGGTGGTGCTAAAGTTAGTGACAAGATTCTTGTTATCGAAAATCTTTTGGAAAAAGTTGATACATTGCTTATTGGCGGTGGTATGGCTTATACTTTCCTGAAATCACAGGGTATTAAGATTGGTAAATCACTTTGTGAAGATGACAAACTTGATTTAGCAAAATCTCTTATAGAAAAAGCTAAAAAGCTTGGTAAGAAGATGCTTTTCACTCAAGACGTTATTGGAACCAAGGATTTTGCCACAGTTTGTGGAACTTACACTATGGCTGAAATTCCTGATGATGCAGAAGGCGTAGATATTGGTCCTGAAACAATCAAAGCATTTGAAGCAGAACTTAAGAAAGCCAAGACTGTTCTTTGGAACGGACCAATGGGTGTTTTTGAAAAACCAGCTTTTGCTAACGGCACTAGAAAAATCGCTGAAATTCTTGGAACTTTAAATGCTATCACAGTAATCGGTGGTGGTGACTCTGTTGCAGCTATCGAACAAATGGGCTGTGCAGACAAAGTTTCTCACGTTTCAACTGGTGGTGGAGCCTGCTTGGAATTCCTAGAAGGCAAAACACTTCCTGGTATCGCCGTTTTCTCTAAATAATTTAAAGTAATATGGAGTTATACAATGACTAGAAGACCATTAATAGCTGCTAACTGGAAAATGCACAAAACGAACCAGGAAGCTAAAGATTTTATGACTGAACTTCTTCCTTTAATAGCAGATTTAAAGGATGTTGATGTTTTGGTTTGTCCCCCATTTACACTGATTTCTACTGTAAATCAGGGTAGAGAAGGTAGTAAAGTTCTTCTTGGCGCACAGAATATGTATTTTGAAGAAAAGGGCGCTTTCACTGGTGAAGTTGCTCCTGCAATGCTAAAAGACTTAAATTGCGAATTCGTAATTCTTGGTCACTCTGAACGCAGATGGATATTCGGTGAAAATGACGAATTAATCAATAAAAAGGTTATTTCTGCATTCGAACATGATTTGATTCCAGTTCTTTGCGTTGGTGAAAAGTTAGAAGAACGCGAAAGCGGTCAGACCGAACAGGTTATTTTGAAACAGCTTGAAAATGACCTTAAAGGTGTAACTGAAGATCATCTTAAAAACATCGTTATTGCTTACGAACCAGTATGGGCTATTGGAACTGGTAAGAACGCTTCTGAAAAAGACGCAAAAGAAGCTTGTGATCTTATTAGAGAATTTATTCACAGCCGCTTTGGCAGTGATACTTCCGATAAGGTTAGAATCCTTTACGGTGGTTCAGTAAAACCAGAAAACGTTTCTATGTATATGGCTCAAGAAGGTATCGACGGTGCTTTGGTTGGCGGTGCAAGTCTCAAAGCTGATTCATTCGCCAAACTGACTAAGTTCTAAGTTAGATTAAAAAAGAGCAGTTTCTGATTATTAGAAACTGCTCTTTTTTTATTTTTAGTGGTTGAGAGATTAGAGATGAAATAATGCTAACTATAATAACTACAACTGCCATAGCTTATAATAAAAGGCCAACAACTTTTTCTTTATGAAGCACGTTATTTATTAATATTATAAAACTTTCCGTTTTCTATAAAAGCTTGTTGAATTCTTTTTATTTCCGAAATCATATATTTATACGTATTAGGATTTATTGTTTTACCTGCTAAGATTATTATATAATTTTTGTGTCCACAAATAATATAATCCTTATCAATAAAACTCATAAATGTTTTTCGGACTTTTTTGTCAAACAGGTCTCTCGCTAAGACATTTTCAGAACTAGCTAACCACCATGAATCAGAGAATTCTTTATCGTCTTCAAAATCAATATCTTCAGTTTCTTCTTTTTTTAAAAATTCAGAAGCCTTTTTTTCTATAGTTTCTTTTACTAAGTTAAAATGTGGCAAACTAAAATTATTATTGTAGACAATACAAAGCGTTGTACATTGTTTAAACTGACTTTTTGCTCCGCTAGTGCCGAATAAAGAATCGTAATCTTCATAAACTCCGTCAATGGCTTTTTTACCATATCTAGTAGACCATTCCAAATCCCCTATATATGTTTTGCTTCCATCTTCATTTTCTATTTCTAAAACATTGGTGAATTTTGGATCAAAAAAATAATTAAAACAATCCATTTTTTCAATGTCTGTGATTACCTGATTAAAACTATCTTTATAAGTAGCTCCAATTGTTTGAGCTATCGCAGAAACTGCT
Organism: Candidatus Rifleibacteriota bacterium; assembly: GCA_905236675.1. Taxonomy (GTDB): domain Bacteria; phylum Muiribacteriota; class Ozemobacteria; order Ozemobacterales; family Ozemobacteraceae; genus RUG334. Next base: position 27,648 of record CAJOND010000008.1, read on the forward strand.
TTAGGATTATTTCCTGTGTTACTGTATTTTTTGTTTTTAATATCTTTATCTCTTAATCTTTTTGCCAAGAAGATATATAAAACGAACCCCCCTATTAAAATTAAGGAAAAAATAGCTTGTACAGGAGTTAATTCTTTATTTCTACTTGAAGAATAATAGTTCATAATAATAACAACCTAAATATTAATTAATATCGTATTTAATCATTAGTTACATTAAGATGCGACTTTATGATTATTAACCTAGGGCCCTTTCATGTGAGCACCCCAATGAAAGCTATGGTTATTGTTTAGTATAACATATATAACCAAAATACAATAACTACTTGTACATTGCTATTCAATGATGTAGAATAGCAATATGGGAATTAGAACAAAGATAGCAATAGGTTTTGTGGTATTAACAGTAGCTGTTATTGCTATGGTTTCTTTTTGGGGCGCTAAAAGTCTTGGTTTTACCGTAGAAAGCTCTGATTTGATTTATCTTGAAAAAATTAAGAATGATATTTCAAAACAGACTGCTGAACAGCAGATTTTATTAAATAAACAGCTTAAAGAGGCTTTAAAAGCCATAGAAAATGCTAATTTCAACGATTGTTCCGCAGAAAATCAGGATTTTACTAAGTTTTTATTAAAAATTAAAGAAAATTTAGAGTTAGATTATGCGGGAACTTTTCAGATTTCAAATTCTAATGAAAAATGGAAAACAAACCTAATTAAAAGCGACTACCAGATAGTCAGATTATATAATGAAGGACCACTTTCTTATAATGGGTATCTAGTTGCTGAGGGGTTAATAAACAGCAAAAAGAATATAATGCTTGTAATTGCTAAGAAGCCAAGAATAAGCACAAATATGGATGATATATTCTGTGTTTATGACTCTAATGGAATATTAGCGGGAAGTGGTTTTTTAACAGATTATTCTCTTGACGAATTACAGGAAATTGCTCTTTCCGATTCAACCAAACAAAAACAAATCAACAACAAAGTATACAGATTAAGAGGATTTGAATTAAGTAAATCTTCAAAAATAATCACAGGATATTCGGTTCAGGCAGCAACTTTAGTAAAGTCAGAAATAAATAGTATGATGTTAAGGTTGGCTATACTAGAAATATTAGGATTTTTGATTTTAGGTTATTTTTGGGGCAATAAAATATTTGAACCGATGACATCATTTAAAGAATGTATAGATAAAGTTTCAGCTGGTCAATTACAAGAGATTCCTCCAGAAATTACAGATAACAGTTATGAAGAGATTGGAAGCGTAGCAAAAAGTTTTAACCAGATGATGAGTCAATTATCTACGGCAAGAGCTACTCTGATTAAGACTCAAAAAGAACTGGCAGAAAAGGATAAAATGGCAACTCTAGGACGTTTTTCTGCTGGTATAGCTCATGAAATAAATAATCCTTTAGGCACGATCCTGATGTCTGCAGGAATGATCAAAGAATCTGTTGAGAAGAATTTACAGATTGAAAATGAAGATATATCTACGATTATAGAAGAAGTTAAAAGATGTCGAGATATTATAGAAAATCTTAGAACTTACACTAGAAAAACTAAGCCTAACTTAATAAAAACTTCTTTTGAAAAATTCTTTAATGAAGAAAAGTCTGTAATAGAAAAGAATATAAAAGATATTCAAGAAAATGTAAAAATAAGCTTTTCTTTTAATGCTTCGTCAGAAAGCTATATTGAAGTAGATAAAAAAGCTATGGAGCAGGTTTTTAATAATATTACAAAAAATGCTATAGAAGCTTCAACTGATGGTAATTTAACTATAGAAATAATGGCTGAAGAAACAGAGAATGAATGTATAATTAAAATATTAGATAATGGAAAAGGCTTTGAATGTAATTTAGAGCATATTTTCGAACCTATGTATACTACTAAAGCTCAGGGAACTGGCTTAGGGCTTGTTATTTGTCAGGCAATAGTTGAAGGTCATAATGGAAAAATTTATGCAGAAAGACTTGAAAAAAAAGCTCTAACCTGTTTCAATATTTGTTTGCCAAAGACTAAAGAAGAATCAGAGGGTAATTTAAGTGAAAAGTAAGATTATAGTAATAGATGACGAAGTAAAGCTGTTAAAAGTTATTAAACGTGCCCTAGAAATAGATGGTTATGAAGTTTATGATTTTAATAATCCTTTTACAGCTTTAGATTTTATTAAACAAAGAGAATTTGACTTGGTCATATCTGATATTAGGATGACAGGAATGTCAGGTCTGGATATTCTTAGCAACATAAGAGGCCTTTATCCTCAGAAGCCTGTTATTCTTATGACAGCATACTCATCTGTGGAAACAGCTATTACTGCAGTTAAACTTGGAGCAACGGATTATCTGCTTAAGCCTTTTGAATTTTCTGAATTGAAAGAAACGGTAAGTAAAATTCTCGAAAAACATGAAGAACAGCAAATAAATGATAATATTACACGTAAAATAATTGGTAATTCCCCTGAAATATTAAAGATTCAAGAAATAATAAACAACATTTCAGATACTGAAAGTACTATTCTTATTACTGGTGAAAGTGGTACAGGTAAAGAATTGGTTGCAAACTGTATACATCAATTATCTCCCAGGTCTTCAAAAGCCTTTGTCCCTGTAAATTGCAGTGCTATTCCTGAAACTCTTTTTGAAAGCGAGATGTTCGGACACAAAAAAGGAAGTTTTACTGGTGCAATTATAGATAAAAAGGGGCTTTTTAAAGAAGCGGAAGGCGGAACTCTTTTCTTGGATGAAATTGGAGATTTACCATTAAATACGCAAGCAAAGCTACTTAGGGTTTTACAGGACGGAACTTATAGGCCTGTTGGAGCATCTGGCCAAATAAAAGCAAATGTTAGAATTCTTTGTGCAACAAATAAAAACCTTTCAGAAGAAGTGAAAAAGGGGAATTTCAGAGAAGATCTTCTATACAGAATTAATGTTGTCGAAATAGAATTGCCACCTTTAAGAAAACGAAAAGGCGATATTAAGATTCTTGCCGAATTCTTTATTAATCAATTTTCCAAAAAACACAACAGAAAAATAAAAGGTGCTTCAGCTGATTTCTATGAAATATTGAATAATTATACTTGGCCTGGTAATATCAGACAACTTGAAAATACCATTGAACGAGCAGTTATAATGAGAAAATCAGATATTCTTGATTCTTCTGATTTAAGATTGCCATCGACTCAAGAAAATAATTCGTCTTTAACTATTCCTGATTCAGGGCTTCCATTGGCAGAAACTATAGATAAAGTGGAAATGTCTATTATTAACCAGGCTCTTCAGGCAACAAAAGGAAATTATTCCAAAGCGGCATCACTACTAGGTATTACCCGTCAAAATCTTAATTACAAATTAAGAAAATATAATATAACCAAAGAAGATATATAATTGAAAAGTTTATCTAAGCTCATAATTATTCTTTTACTTTTTCTTATTATCTTTTGTCCTCAGACAAAGGGGGAGAAGATATATAGAATAATTAGGAATAATAATAAAATAACAATAAAATTTAATGATAGCTGGCGATTTAAAAAAATATCAATTCCTGTCTGTTCGAATAAAATATGGGGTGATGACAAAACTCATAATGTTGCTATTTTAGAGTTTAATAATGAAAAACATATTTTATCATCGAAGCAAGGGGAGACTTATTTACAATATTTAGAAGAAACAAAGGTGATAAATTCTTTTACATTAACATCTATAAATACTTCTTTTGAAAAAATAGCCGAATCTTTGCCTAAATTTGAAGCAACTATTTCAAAAACAAAAGAAATAGAAGATGAACTCTTACTTATGTCTAATAAAGAAATTTCTAATATAAAGAAGAATAAGTGCTTTTCTTGTCATACTTTGATTCCAGTTGCTTTAACTCTAAAAACAGCAAAATCAAAAGGTTTTAATATAGAAAACTCAAAAGTTGAGGAATTATTTGATTCTATATCTGAAGTTCAAAAAGATAATGGTTCTTTCTTTTTTGAAAGTCAGCCAATTTATGGTGTTAGAACAACAACACTTTCTTGCTCTTATATTATTTCTTTATTAGCTGATTTTTCTCCTCAAAAATTTTTAAAGATTGGTGAAAAAATTAGTGATTATTTTGTTGTTACACATAAATCCGATGGAATTATACAACCAGATTTTATCTTCAAGCCATTTTTCAATGAAGTAACTACTTCTATTTTATTTGAAATTATATTTCGTAAAACTTTGTATTTAAATCAAAGAAATAACGAGGAAGCTAATAAAAAGTCTAATTATCTATTGAATTTGGCTGTTCAATACAAAAATATAGATTTTATCAATAAGCTTATATTATTAACGGGAATTCCTTACAGTTATCAGTTTAAACCAGGTGAAAGAGCTCGTATTCTAGAGGAATTAAAACAAAATTTTGTTTTACCTAAAGGTCAGTTGACAGCAAAATTGAGGATTCTTATTCTTTATACATTTAATAGAATTGCTCCTGATGACTCTTTACCTCCAATGATGTCTTTTGATAAATTAAAAAATAATGAATTATTTATATGGAATTGTTTAGAGAAGGTTCTCTACAACAGCCCAAATTATTTAAATGGAAGTTATGATGAAAACTAAAAAATTATTGCTTTTATTATTTATTATTTTATTTAATCAAGTAAGTGTAGATGCTGCAAGAAACTCTTTTGATCAACATACACCTCCAGATGTAAAAAAGGATTTTGTGCTTTTGCGAGATAGGGTAAAGCGTAATCCTAGAGATGTAGCAGCTATAAATTCTTTAGGTATAATATATGCTAATGCTGGTCAGTTAGATGACGCAATTAAACTCTGGCAATATGGATTAGGCATAAATCCTGATTATATTCATCTTTACAATAATCTTGGTTCAGCTTTGAAACAAAAAGGAAGAATTGACGAAGCGAGAATGATTTTTAAAGCTGGATTAATGCATGAACGTTCGCATCTTATTTACTATAATTTGGGTACATTAGAAAAAGAAAATAAAGAAATGGTTAGAGCTGCAGAATATTTTAAAAGCTGTTTGGAAATCAGTCCTGATTTTCAACCTGCAAGACAGCAGTTAGAACAGATGGGATACTTCCCCAAAATGGCAGCAAAAAATACTCATATTCCTACAATGACTCTTGGTAGTTACAAACCACCAGTAGAAATAGGAAATATAGAATTAACTCCAATTTATCCTAGTGGAATATCACAAGACGAAAATAAAGAAAAGAAAACTAAAACTCCCACTACCAAAAAGACCGATAAAATTGTAAAAGAATTTAAACCTTTAAGCTATGATGAATGTTGTAAGATTATTCGCAATCTTAATGCGCCTTCCCACAGAAAGTATGTGGCTTTAACATTTGATGATGGACCTCATCATACACTAACTCCAGAAATATTAAATATATTAAAGAACGAAGGGGCTAAAGGAACTTTTTTTGTTGTGGGAAACAGAGCGGAAACTTATCCTGACCTTGTAAGTCGCATATCTGCAGAAGGGCACGATATTGGAAATCATACATGGAACCATATTTCGTTAGCAAAAAATACAACAGAAGTAGATTTAAAATCTCTTAACAAAACAAATAATTTAATTGCCGGCATTATCGGAAAAAATTGTAATTTAGTAAGACCTCCATATGGAGCTACAAGTAGCAGAGTTAAAGCAATGTTACAAGAAAATGGCTGGCATCAGGTTTTATGGGATTCTGACAGCCGAGACTGGCAGAATAAAAACCCTGACGTAATTCTATATAGAGTTATGAAATCAATAGAACCTGGTGGAATTATTCTATTTCATGATATTCATCCAGGAGCTGCTAAAATGCTTCCTACGCTTATAAGAGCTTTGAAATCAGAAGGCTATAGATGCGTAACTATTTCAGAATTGATAGCTTTGAAGAATGCTTCATAAATTTGTAGAAGGTTTATACTTTATTGGCAATAAAAAAATAACTTGATTAAAAATAAATAAAGAGTAAATTTTGACAAATAGCTAAAAAATGTTTAGGATTTTAATAGTAAATAATTGTGGTGGAATCAGTATGAAAAAATGTACAGCTTATTTAATGTTATTTTTATTTTCGCTGTTGTTTGCTACTGGTTGTTGCAAGAAGGAACTTGATATAAAAGAAGCTTCCAAAGCTTATTTGAGGGGTGACTATAAGGCAGCGGCAGAGATATTTCTTCCCAAAGCAGAAACAGGGGATGCTGAAGCTCAAGTAAATATAGCTTTTATGTATTATTGTGGTATGCACGTCAATCAGGATTTTGTTAAAGCTGCCCAATGGTATAAAAAAGCTGCTGATAGAAATCATCCAAATGCACAATTCAGCCTTGCTACTCTTTATGAAAATGGTGAAGGAGTTGAGCAGGACATAGAAGAAGCCTATTTTTGGTACAGTCTTGCGGAAAGGCAGGGCGATGAAGATGCAAAGCGTTCTAGAATAGAATTAGAACAAAAAATATCAAAAGACCACATTAAGTATTTAAAAGATAGACTTTCAAAGTGGCAGCCACTTTAGTTTATTATATTAAACTGTTTTATTTTTTCACGTGAAACATCGAAGGATTTTTAACAAATCAGAAAATATTATGTTTAGTTTTATGAGCTAAAGTTGCTACTAAAAAAGAATAGAAGAATTATCTTCTCATTCAAAAGCAATGATTTTTCCTTCAAGATCTTCCTGGGTTTCGCCTAATATCTCATTTGCTGCTTCATCAAAGTTTTTACCTATTGATAACATACGTAAAATGTCAGATATGTTGCTCCAGCCATATTCTTTCAGTAATCTGGCTGATGCATTAAATGATAATTTATAGAGTTTAATAGCTGTAAGTCTATCTGGTGAACTTTTAAAACCTTTATCGATTGTTTCCAAATTTATATTGTTTTCTAAATAATCATTACTAATAATTTCACTTATGTCATCGATATCTTTCTCGAATATTTGGGCTAGACCTTCGTTAAGCCAGATGGGGCAATTCCCGGAAGATGCTAAATAGATTACATGGTGAGCATATTCGTGGTAAATAGCACCTTTTAACGCTGATGGAAATGAATTGTTTGGAACAGGAAGCTTAATTTTTCCGTCATAGACGCCGCCTGCCCAGTCTGGTAAATCATGTACCATCTTAAAATCATTTGTTTGAAATAAAATAACTTGAGCTTTTTGCTCAGGGTAAAAACTAAGTTTATTGCCTATTTCTTCATAGGCATTTTCAAGCTGTTCAACTAATTCTTCTGCCCATTCTTCACTGAATGAATCAGGATAAGATAGTTCGAAATGCTTTCCTGTGAACGTATTTGTATTTTGTTCGAGTATTGCTTCTTTTTCTAATTTTTGTAAAAAGTTATTGCTCTTTTTGTCTAGTGGATTTATTTCTAGGCTTCTATTTAAATAGTATTTGCTTTCGGTTAAATTTCCATTTAGATATAGCAGTCTTGATAAAACATAATTAACTTTTGCATTGTCCGGATAACGTTCAACAAATTCTTGCAGAGTATTTATTGCAGATAAGGAATTTTCGATTTTTTGATAAGCTGTAGCTGCTTTTATTGCTAATTCACTGTCGTTCGGACGAAGTTTAAGCAATTCTTTTATTTCTTTATCCGCTTCTTCTGTATTTTTTACTGTTACTAATGTGGAAAGTAGATTTAATCTTATAGATATGTCTTCTGGTTTTTGAGCCTTAGCATTTTTGAATTGCCTTATAGCTTCTTTGAAATTTTGCTTTTTAGCATAGTTTACTCCAAGATTATTTCTTGCGCAGGCTAGATTTGATAAGGCTGTATCGTTGAAAGGATCTAACTTGCAAGCTTTTTCAAAATCATCTATGGCTCCAAGTGTGTTTCCTTGAGATATTTTATACATACCTTGACGGTTCAATATCCACGAATCATCTGAATTATTAGCAAAGCTTGGAGAATTCAATAGTAAGGAGAATAGTAAAAGGAGTTGAAAGTTTAATTTATTGCAATTAGGCATTTTAGTCTATTTTGAGCAAGTTCGTCAGGCTTTTAGATCAAGGGAACCATGTATTCCGTCTTTTATAATAGGTTTAGGTTCTTCAATGTCTTTTTTCGGATTTTTATAAGGTTTTCCTTTTGAATTTTTCCCTTCGCCTTGTCCTCTAGGGTTTTCTTCATCTTCTTTTCTTATTACTTTTCCTTCCGAAGCTTGTGTGTTTTGTATGCGATCTGTTCTTGTTTCCTGATTGTGCCTGTTTTGGGCAACCTGTTCAGCAAGGCCAGCTTCTTGGTTCTTTTGATTTTCACGCATTTTACTAGCATCATCAGCGGTTAGAAGTGAAGTTTTCATATCTACAGGACGTATAGACATATTAGAATCCTCCTTATACTACTTACTAAACTTATCGACAAAGATTGAGGCAATAATTAGAAATTATCGATTATAAAGGCTAAGATAATAATTATTATGTAATTTTAACGAATTGTTCCTAGGAAGATAAAAAAGTAATTTTGATTAAAATAACAGTAGATGTTATCATTAAAAGAGTGTGATTTATTAATTCCTTAACTGACTTTTTTGTTTATGAATATTTTAAAAAAATATTTGTCTATATTTCTAAAATATGGGGCACCCATAGGACTTTTTATTATACTGCCTTTGCTGGTAGCTCTTTTTGGTGCTCATAACATAATAACATCAGAAAAAAACAAGCATATTGGAGAATTATCTGTAAAAATAGAAAATAGTTTAAAAGATATAGAAAGCGAGATATCTCAAGATTCTTTTATGTTAAAGATAGGAAGAGGAGCTTGGTATACTTTTAAACAGGTAGATAATGATATAGATAGATATTGGGATTATTACCGTAATCTTTGCTCTTTTCTTTCTTCTGAACCAGATTTATATGTTTTTGATGATAATGGTTTATTAGTAACTCCGCGTAATATCAATTTAAAATCAAGATTTTTGGGTACAAAGCTTTGGAATACCATAGATTGTTCTTTTGAGGAAAAAACAAATGCAGCTTTGAAATTAAAAAAACAGTTTAAAAGTTTTTTGGGTAATGAATTTAAATTAGGTGCTTTTTTAGAAAGCAGAAATCATTTGATGCCAATTATAGTTAATACTAAAGAGGGATACCTTTATTGGATGAATTTTCCTAACAATCCCCAAAAAGGTATTTTGTTGATTTTTTGGGAAATTCCATCTTTTGATTTCAGATTTGGGCAGATAATAAAGCGTTATTCTTCTAGATTTGAAGATGCTTTGACTAGAGATTTCTTTACAAATGTAAACCAGTTTGTAATTTATAAATCTGATAATTCAAAAATTGATTATAATAGTATTTTCCTTAATTCTGCTTTGTTAAATCCAAATGAACCATTTATCGATTCAAGAGGGTACATATGGCGTTCTATTCGTTTCGATAAAGTATGGTTTTTAGCAAGTTTAAAAAGTAAAAAAAATCAATATGACAAATTACATTTTAATACTATTGCATTTATTCTAGTAATAGGATCGATTTCCATATTCTTTTATTTCTGGCTGGAAAAACAGCAAACTTATTATTTATCAATTCGTACAAAACTTATAGGTCTTTTTTTAATTGCTGTATTGATTCCAGTAATGACTTTTTCTTTACTAGGGTACCTTTATGTGAGCGATATGAGAAAAAATCTTTATAGCCAGTTTGGTAAAAATAGTAGAGATGTTCTTTTAAATATAGATAGAGAATTAGGAACTTCTGGTAATGTGTTTCGAGATGATTTTAAGAAATTAATGAATGATTTCCAACGTTATGATGAGGATGATACGGTTCGTAAAAAAATATATGATAGTCTAGCCAGTTATGAGCTGGTTGAAATAGATAGAAGAGTGGCTTCAGATGTCAGTATTATAAAACAAATAACTAATTATGTTGTTTATGAAGATATGACCACTGTTACAGATGCTTTTTCCAAATGCTGTATTGATACTATGCTAAATACTAATTTTATGGATAGTTTGGATCCTGCATTAAAAAGTGCGATGACCAGTCCAGAATGTGGATTAACAAGTTTTTGGACAAGACCAGGTAATGTTCAGGATTTTGTTTTCGGTTCGTTAGAGCTTTATCTTTATTGGGATTTTTCTTATTCTGAAAAATATGGAAAAGAGTATTTTTTCATATTAAAAAAGACAGATAATGTTCTACGTGATCATTTACAAAAACGTTTAAAGAAATGTCAGATTAATCCAAAAGAAAAAGATTTTATAATTTATGTGTGCAATGATAAAAATGAGGAATGGTTTCCCAACAATTCGATAGCAAATGCTTTAAAAGATGTATCTAGAAGAATAAATTATATGGGAAGACCTATAGAAACGGAAATAAATATTAATTCTAAGCACTATTTGCTTTTAGGTTTAAAAAGCGAGAAAATCAGAGGTTACTCTTTTTATGCTCTGTACCCATATGAAAAAATAGAGAAAAAGTTGAATAATATTATTATGTTAATTATTACGGGAATAATAATATTTATTTTAACTGCATTTGCTATAGGCTATAAGTTGTCAGAAACTTTTCTTTACCCTGTTAATTGTTTGAAAGAAGGGGTTATAGCAATAAAAGAAAGAAATACTGAATTTAGAATAGAAAAATTACAAAATGATGAATTCGGTGTTTTGGCTTCAAGTTTTAACAATATGATTGGAGACCTGAAAGAAATAGAGCTGGCAAAATATATTCAGGAAGCTTTACTCCCTACAACTTTGCCCGAACTGAAAGGCTATCAGATTTATTTTAAAAACAAGATGGCTTCAGGGGTTGGAGGTGATTATTTTGATACTTATCTTCTTGATGAAGAAAACCTTTGTATTATTATAGGAGATGTTTCAGGTCACGGTATAGCTTCTGCTCTGGTAATGGCAATGGCAAAATCAGTTCTTTATCAAGGATTTAAAGAAACAAGAAACCTTATGGATTTGTTTATTGATTTAAATTCTGTTATTACAACTTACTTTTATAAACCTCCTGTAAAGAAAATGATTACTCTTTTTGCAACTATAATTAATCTGCCAACAGGCAAAGCTACTTTTTTAGATTCGGGTCATAATTTTCCCATGAAAATATCTAAAGATGGTGAAATAACAGAACTAAAAATGGTTGGTGCGCCTGTGGGTTCTTTAAGAAAAATGAAAAGTAAACCTGTGTCAGAATTTTCAATCGAAGAGGGAGAAATTGTTGTTTTCTATACAGATGGAATTATTGAAGCAACTGGTAAAACTATAGAACAATATGGTTATACACGTTTTAAAGAGAGTCTTTCAAAATTATCTGGTGAATGTCCCGAGGCAATAGTTAATATACTTTTTAAATTATATGAAGAATGGGAAGATGGAACGGAGCCTGATGATGATGTTACATTAGCAGTCTTGAAGAGGCTTTCTTCTTAATATAACGAAAGTAAGATCATCGCTTAATTCTGCTTCCCCATGGTGTTCTTTAAAAACATCTAATAGGTTGTTTTTCATATTTTCAGCTGTTGTTGATGGTTGGTCGGTTATAAGTTTGTTAAATTTATTATAACCGAATTCCTCACCCTGTTGGTTTTCTGCTTCTGGAAAACCATCGGTAAATAATAATAGTGTTTCTCCAAAGTCGATTTTTTCTGATTCAGAAGTATATTTGCAGCGTCTTTTGGAAGCTCCTAACGGAAAACCAGAAAGATGTGTAGTTCTAGATTTCCCTATTTCTTTTTCTTTTATAATAGGGAAGGGATGTCCAGCGTTACATACTGATATTTCCCCTGTTTTTTCATCCAATATTACTGCACAGAAAGTCATGAGCTTTTTCTTGTTTAAAAGCTCATAAATCATTTGGCTTGTTTTGGAGAGTATTTCATTAAGGGGAACATTTGTTTTTTTCGCAAATCTGAAAACAGAAGCTTTCACCATAGCTGTTAATAAAGAAGCTGATATTCCATGACCTGTTACATCTCCAATAACTATCAAGGCTTTATCTTCTGGTAATTCGATTATATCAGCATAATCGCCACCTAAATTTGCTGCCATTTGGTTATATACAAGACAGTCGTAACCTTCTAATTTATATTTCCCCGATGGAATCAGACATTGTTGTACTGCACTTGCCAAAATCAAGTCTTTGATTTCTATCATCATCTGATTGAAAGCCTGTCCTAAAAGACCAAGCTCATCTTTGTTTTCGATCTCTATTGAGGTTTCTGTTTCTCGTTTTCTCAAGGCTACCAAACCTCTATCTAGTTCGTTAACTGGCATAATAAAGTTTTTTGCTAGTAAGAGACCGGTGAGAACAGAAATTATAAATAATAGAACCATAACAGTATAAATAGCTGAGCGAAGCTTATCTATCTGATTGTCTATTTCTGATATTGGATACATCGAAAGGATAAAACAGTTCTTTAAAAGACTACCTGGTGTACATAAACAAAGGTATTTTTCGTTATTATATGTTACATTAGCTGATTCAATAGTTTTATTTATATTGGAAACATTGATTAAATCCAGTAAGTCATTATTCCCTGAATTATCAGGCACAAACACGTGATTGGTATTATGAAAAAATAATACTTTAAGATTTGTTTTTCCATAATTATATCTTTGTTTAGTAAGCTCTTTAAAGTATTCTAGGGCACAGTGCTGAGCAGAAGCATTAGATAAACAGAAAGATATTGGGTTTGTTTTATCTGGATAATAATTCCACCACCAGTAGGTTTCAGAACCATCAAAATTTAAATAGATTAGTTTATTTGGTCTTTCAAAGACAGAAGCAAACCCAACTACAGGATTTTCGAATAAATTTCCTACCATAATATCAGACTGGCTAGGTTTTATACCAATAGCTGCTAAACGTTCAGGGCAGTATTTGTCTAAGCAGAGTATAGACAAGACTTTTCCTATTTTGTTTAACCTTTCATTACTCTCTGAATTTGAAGTAGTATAAATCTGAGTCTGATCTATGTTACGAATATCGATCCAGTTAAACTGGTATGAGAAATTATCTGTATTTTTTGAAGCAATTTCTGTTAATTTTAAATGAACTTCTTGGGCTGTCGGTGGTTTTTTCCCGCTAAAACTTTTTAAATAAGTATCTAGTTTATGAAATCCATTAATCAACTCCTCTTCATTTTTTTTGTAATCAGAATCTATTTTTGTTAGAATATCCTGCATTCCTTTTAAAACATCATTTTCAATTGCTAATCTATGATCGTTTAAACTGACATAAGATAATATCCAGATGCTTAATGCTGGCATATATACGGCAAGTGCAAAAAGAAAGACAAGCTTGTATCTAATAGAAATAAACATTCCTGTATTACTTGCAATATTTCTAAAAAAGAAAAGTGTAGATATAACAAGAAGAATAATAAAAATAGCTACAGATATTAATAAATTAATTAAATATTTATTTTGATAATCGACTTTTTGTCCTAGTAATAATTTATAATTATCTGAAATGAATCCTTTCCAAACCATATTGTCTCGGTAAAAACCATTTAGAAATTTCTCTGTTTCGGTTTCTGTAAAAGATATTTCTTTGTGCCCTAAAGTAGGAGTCTTTCTTTGACGAGTTTCTAAATTATAAAGAATGATGGGTTGTTCTTCGGTAGCGTAGTCTTTTATTTTTGCCTCTATAAGTTCTAAGCTGGTTCTTTTATATTCAACAAATATTATTATTCCGTTTTGATTGTCTTTAGCGTTTTTAAAATAAAATAATCCTGTTTTTCCTAGGCTTGAAGTTGTTATACAATTCTCAGAATAATCTACCAAATGCCCAATATTGAATTCTTTGCCTAATACTAATGCTTGGTCAGATCTTCTTTCTTTGTAGTGAGCATTGGGTAATTTATGTATTTCTTTCCAGGCATAGGTGAAAAACCTTTGTTCGTAATCTAATAGGTCTTTAGGGTTTAATAGTTGGGCTTCCTTATTGAAAAGTGCACAGCGAATATTTTCGCCTAAAGAAATATTGAAACTATTAATAATATTTGTAACATCAGTATTTGTTAGAACTATTCCTTTTTCGTTTTTTCTATTTTCTGCAAAGGGTAAAAGATTGTTTGCCAGTTTCTTAAAATATGGCTGAAAATAGTCTAAAGCTGTAGTTTTAGCCATAAAATCTGTTGCTCTCTCTGAGATTCTGGCTTTTGTTTGTTCTATGTTTATATTTTTATCTATATTTAAAACAATAATATAAAGAGTCAACCCAAATACCAAGGGTAGCAAAATCAATATAAAATAGCTTGGGAAGGTTTTTGCCAGGTTGATTCTATCCATATTTCTCTATAAAAATAATAGCATAATGATTTTTTTTGAGCAATTCTATTATTTTCAAAAACTTGTAACTGAAAGCGGAAAGATATAAGACCAAAAACGGAGATTGAAGAAGAAAGGATTAGGGCGTAGAGAGGATGGAGAAAGGGAATTGAAAGATGAGAAATGAAAGATGAAAGATGGAAGATTGAAGATGGAAGAGAGATGAGATCGAAAGAGCGGATGAGGCTAAAGCCTCTTAGAGATGAGAGCCAAAAGCTTCCAGCCTTGTGGTGAGTCACTAACCAAGATGCTGCCCCACGATAGTGGGGAAGCTGGCGAGCGAAGCGAGACTGAAGTGGGAGCAATGCAAAGCCTGACACCCTTCCTTGAGGAGGGGCTTTAGATCCATCGACCAAAGCAATCTTTAAGAAAATTCAAACAATCACACCAAGAGCCGAAGGCTCTGAACCATCACACCAATCATAACCTAAAAAATAGATTGCAAGGCAAAGTTTCACGTAAAAAAAAAGACTTAGGTTATAAAACCTAAGTCTTTTTTTTATGGTCTAAGGTTTAAATCAAGCTTGAGTTTCTTCTAAGGCTGCTTTTCTAGAAAGGTTGACTCTGCCTTGAGCGTCAATTTCTATACATTTAACCTTTACTTCGTCACCAATGTTTACAACGTCTTCAACCTTGTTTACACGGCGATTTTCAAGCTGGCTTATATGTACAAGTCCTTCAATACCAGGAAGAATTTCAACAAAAGCACCAAAATTCATAATGCGTTTTACTGTTCCAATATAAATTTTGCCTACTTCTGCATCATCTGTTACCTGATGAACCATATTAACAGCTTTGTCATTAGCAGCTGCATCTGGACTCATAATAACTACTTTACCATCATCGGTAACTTCAATCTGAGCACCAGAATCTTCTGTGATCTTACGAATCATCTTACCGCCTGGTCCTATAACATTCTTAATCTTGTCTGGATTAATGGTCATAGTAACGATACGTGGAGCATACTGAGAGAGAGTCTTTCTTGGTTCGCTCAAGACTTCCATCATCTTGCCAAGAATATACATACGACCATCTCTAGCTTGTCTTAATGCGGTTCTCATAATATCAAGAGTTACACCAATAATCTTAATATCCATTTGGAGAGCATTAACACCATGTTCTGTACCAGCTACCTTGAAATCCATATCGCCGAAGTGGTCTTCGTCGCCAAGAATGTCGCTCAATACTGTGAAACTGTCGCCTTCTTTAATGAGACCCATTGCAATACCTGCAACTGGAGCTTTTATCGGAACACCAGCATCCATAAGAGCTAGACAGCCAGAACATACAGAAGCCATTGAAGAACTGCCGTTACTAGACATGATTTCAGAAACTACACGAATTGTGTATGGAAATTCTTCTTCGGATGGAATAACTTGCCTGAGAGCTCTTTCTGCAAGAGCACCATGACCTATTTCACGGCGACCAGGTCCACGCATTGGTTTGCATTCACCTGTTGAGAATGGTGGGAAGTTATAGTGAAGGATGAATCTTTTCTTGGTTTCGTCATCAAGACCGTCAATGACTTGTGAATCAGCATTGGCACCAAGAGTGCAAACGCCGAGTGATTGAGTCTGACCACGTTTGAAGATTGCAGAACCATGAGTGCGTGGTAATATGCCAGTGTAGCAGGTAATTGGTCTTATATCAAATACTCTGCGACCGTCAATTCTTCTGCCTTCTTCAAGAATCATTCTGCGCATTTCTGCCTGAAGTCTATTTTCTAGAATTGCATGAGCAGCTGGGAATTTTTCAGTTCCAACTTCTTCACCTAACTTTTCGTTAAGTCTAGCTGCTAGATTTTCATTTAGAAGTCTTAGTTTTTCAACTCTGGCGGTTTTTTCTGCTGTGTTGAGGCAGTCTTTTAAATCATCCATAAGAGTATTAACGACTTCTTCACATTCTGGTTCTGGATCAGGTTCTGGAACAGCTGTCTTTTCTTTGCCACAGCGGCTTGCTAATTCTTTTTGAGCATGAGCAAGTTTTTTGATATTTTCATGAGCAAAGCCAAGAGCTTCGATTAATTCTTCTTCTGAAACTTCAGAAGAACCAGATTCAACCATTGTGATTGCCTGTTCAGTACCTGCAACAGTCATATCTATGGTGCTGTTTTCTAGAGAGGCTGGTGATGGGTTGATTACCAACTGACCGTTAATTTTTCCAACTCTTACAGCAGCTACAGCGTCAACTATAGGAACTTCAGAAATCATGAATGCTGCACTTGCGGCATTGATTGCTAGTATGTCTACTGGATTAACTTTATCGTATGAAAGAACATAAACTGCAACCTGTAAATCGTTGTGGTAGTTCTTTGGGAACATTGGGCGGAGAGGTCTGTCGATAAGTCGGCTAGAAAGGATTTCTTTTGTTGTAGCGCGACCTTCTCTTTTGAAGAAACCGCCTGGAATTTTACCGGCTGCATAGGCTTTTTCAATATAGTCAACTGTTAATGGAAGAAAATCATTTCCTTCTTTTGGTTCTTTGCTGGCTACTACTGCTGCAAATACAACAGAATCACCCGAACGAACAGTAACAGCACCAGAAGCCTGTTCTGCAAGTATTCCTGTTTCAAAAACTACGCTCTGAGCATTTTGAGCATTAAGATCACAAGAAACTATTTCGTAAGTATTTTCCATTACAACCTCTTATAATTAGCGACGTAAGCCGAGCTTTTGGATTAAAGAAACATAGCGTTCTGCATTCTTGTTCTTCAGATAAGCAAGATGGCGTTTACGAGCACCAATCATTTTTAATAGACCACGGCGAGAAGCATGATCTTTTGGATTCTTTTCGAAATGTTTAGAAAGATTGTTGATTCTTTCGGTAAGGATAGCGATCTGAACTTCTGGAGAACCAGTATCTTTTTCAGACTGCTGATAGGTTTCAATAACCTTTGCTTTACTTTCTTTTGTGATAGACATTTTTTTATCTCCTTTATATTTAGTTGCAAAACCAAGTATTGACATAATGGGTACAACCCTAGTAATGCATACATAAGTCAGTATAGCACATTTGAAATGAAATTTAAACCATTATTTTATCTGTGTTAAGGAAAAAGGGAAGAGCCAAGCGAAGCTTGGCGTGATTGGTGGTGAGTGATGAGTTGAGAAATGAAAGATGAAAGATATAAGAAGAGCAAGAGAGTGAACGAGGCTAATGCCTCTTAGAGCAGAGAGCATATGAGCGGAGAGATGAAAATTGAGAATTGAGAGATGGATTGCTATGCAGTCTAGCGACTGCTCGCAGAGGCTGTGCTAAAATTAATTTTTAAGTCCAAATTAGATTGTGCTAATTGCCTACACATTTGTCATAAAAAGTATAGCGTATGGGCTTTAGCCCTGAAAGCTATACGTTTATGACAATGGGTAGGCTTCAAACAAATAAATACTGATTTTTCATCAAATTACGAGTTTTAGCACAGCCTCTCGCAATGACGGAATTAATTTAAGGTGTAGAGCAAGAGAGTTGAAAACTGAAAATTGAAAGATGTTGAATTCAAAGTGTTTTGACGGAATTAATAAATAAATCTCTAAAAACCAGAATCACAAGGTTCTGAAAGAACCTTGTGATTCTGGTTTTTAGAGTGTAGTGTTTGTTGGTTATTGTCCTCTGGTGAAAACACCTAAGGTTTCCATGTGGTAAGTGCCTGGGAATAAATCGAATGAATATACTTTTTCTAATTTATAACCCATCTGTTTTAGTGCTTTTGCATCACGTCTAAAGGTCATTGGGTTGCAGGACAGATAAGTTATCATTTTAGGTTTAATTCCGGAAAGACCTCTTGTAACTCTTTGAGAAATGCCTGTTCTTGGCGGATTAAGATGAAGTGCTGCTATAACACCTTTTGTTATAGGTGTGTTGAATATGGCTTCAGCTTTTTTACAGATGAAGTTGATTTTTGATGAACTTCTTGTTTTTTGATGAGCTAAAGCATCTTGGAATGAAGATACGTTGCATTCAACAGCATAAACTTCTTCGAACATTGATTCTAATAAAAATGTCTGAGTTCCGCAGCCACAATAGAGGTCTAGAAACTTACCTTTGTGCTGATAGGCAGCATAAGTAGATATAAGGGTGTGAAGTATGGCTTCAGCCCCTTCTATATTGTTTTGGAAAAATGAATTGGGAGAAACACGCCAATTACGGTTCATGAAAAAGAAGGGTTTCTTTTCACGCATTTGAGTTAAAAGGTTCCCTACTTCTGCGTAAACTTCTAGTCGGCTTAAGCTTTCATTATCGTCAAAGAATTTTTTGAATGGTGCCAAAGCTTCTTCGCTACTGGTAGGAATTTTTAAAGCAAAGGTACAATGTTGCTGTTCTCCTAAAGTTCTAACTGTAATGGTATGAATATTTTCAAGTGTTTCACGGTTTTCTGGCTTATTGGCAAATTCCAAAA
The DNA here is from genome assembly GCA_905236675.1 of Candidatus Rifleibacteriota bacterium. GTDB lineage: Bacteria > Muiribacteriota > Ozemobacteria > Ozemobacterales > Ozemobacteraceae > RUG334. Next base: position 46,351 of record CAJOND010000008.1, read on the forward strand.
GTTTGTCGTAGAGGATCATGTTTTCGTAACATTGAACAATACAGCCTTTTAATGGAACAACATCATGAGAATTGTATGAATAATTTCCTAGAATTACGCTTCCATCTTCATGAAAAGCTACTTTTAATTCCATTTTGTTTCTATAACCGCGCATAGGAAGAGGTTCCATAGGATATACTCTTTGTGGATTCAAGGCCTTTGTTATAAAATTAAGAATATTTTCTTTTTCGCTTCTTTGGGTTTCTGGATGCATTTCTTGCCAATGACAGCCACCACATTTTGGAAAATTGGGGCAGGGCGATTTCCTTCTATAAGGAGATGGTTCAACGATTTCTGTGATTTTAGCTCTAATATAATCAGGTTTTTCGTCTACGACTTCTATTTTTATTTTATCGCCTGGAACAGCATAAGGAACAAAAACAACTTTGCCATTTAAGTGAGCAAGAGAATCGATACCATAAGTCATTTTTTCTATGGTTACTATATTATCTTCCATTACAATCCTTCTTAGTGTAAATAAAATTATTAATTAGGTTAGTAGATAAGTCACAACAAAAATCAAAAATAATTCTTTAAATTTTGGTTCTTCAGGTAATTATAATCTATATTACTTGATAAATAAGTATTTTTGAAATTTGATCTGGGTCTGTTACTAAATCTTAGATGCGATTTAGATTAATAAAATCAACCGAAAAGAAAGCACAATTCTTTCTTTTCTAGAGGTAAATTACAGCATTAAAGAATATTTGTCAAATTATTTAGATTTGTTTTATTTCTTGAAGCGTTCGGACTTCAAAACTTCCATTGTAGCTAATTGTTCTTCCTTGTCTGATTGAGGCAAGAAAATGGCATCGTTATAGTTGTCAGTATCTGTTGTTTTATAAGTGTAGACTTTTTTATTCTTAGTTACATCCTGCCAGATGTTTTCATAAGAAGTAATAATCGTAAAGTTTTCTGGAGTTTTGATTTCCAGGCTAATCTTTTCAAAATCAACAGGGAAAAGGCCCCATTTTGATACTAATGGACCTATCTGGAAGCGCTTACCATATCTATCGTTAGATTTGAAAAAGCGTAAAAATGAGTTTGCCAAATCTTGTCCTTTAGATTTGGCAGATTTTTTTACATCTATGACTCCGCCTGATTTTTCTTCTTCTTCCATCTTTTTTATAGATTTGCGAACGGCGTCTATGCTATAGAGAATAGATACATCAGCTTTCATTTCAAGCTTTATTTCTTCATTAGGTTTGAGTGAAAAACTGTATCGGGGTTGTTCAGGGTCGTATTTAAAAGGTTTGTTGTTAATTTTTATATTTATATTATTAATGTTCATAGGATAAAGAATTCTAAATTTTATTGAACTAGAAATATCTTTATCAGAAATATTAGCTAAAACAGCTTTGAGATCAGTTGATGCATGGTCACCTTCTATTATTGCTTTTGCCTGACAATCTTTAACTTTAAAATATTGTGAATATTCTTTTTCTATTACGATTTCAGGAAAACGTGGCAGAAGATTATGCTCGGTAGCATTTGCTAAAGATGAAATAAATAGACAGATATAAATATATGTAAAAATTGCAAATAATTTGCAGATGTTTCTTTTCATTCTTTTCCCCTTATAAGATAATAAAATTATATTGCTAGAATATAAATTTGTCAAAACTATGGAACTTTTAGGAAAATTACTATAAAATAAAAATGATATATAGTGAAAGGAATAATTTTGTGACAAAAAGACCAGTTTTTTATGCAGACCTACATACGCATAGTACTGCGTCAGACGGTATTCTTACCCCTACACAGCTAGTTGAAAAAGCGGAATCTAAAGGTTTGGGTGCACTTGCTATTACAGATCATGACACTGTTTGTGGAATAAAAGAAGCTCTAGAAGCTTCAAAGGGGAAAAATATTAAAGTAATTTCAGGCACTGAAATATCCTGCGGAAGACCAGGTTGGGAAAAATCGGTACACGTGCTTGGCCTTTTTATCTCTCCAGATAAGTCTAAACTCACAGAAATTTTAGACGAACAGCAGAAGTTAAGATTTGCCAGAGCTTTTAAAATTTTGAATCTCCTTAGAGATCAGGGCTTTAATATGGATAAACTTGAAAAAGAATTTAATAATAGTCCTGATAAAGTTATTGGTCGTCCTGTATTTGCACACTATCTACAGGATAATGGCTATATAAATAGCTTTGATGATGCTTTTAAGAAGTATTTAGGCTCTGGATGTCCAGCATATGTTCAAAAAGACTATATTAATTTTGAAGATGCAATAGAAGCAATTCATGATGCGGGTGGATTAGCAGTAATTGCTCATCCTGGATTAATACCTAACTGGAATGATACCTGGGAGAATATAAAAGATCTGCCTTGGGATGGAATAGAAGTTTTTTATATAGAACATAGTAACGGTCAAGTAGAAAAATTTCATCAAATAGCAGAAACGTTGAACATTGTTTCGACTGGTGGGAGCGATTATCATGGTGATTTTGGTAAACACAGAAATAGACTCGGGAATGGCGGACTAACAGAAGAACAATACAATGAGTTTATTGATTTTGCTAAAACAAGGGGGATTAAAATTTAATGAAGAATACGCAAAAACCAAGACAGACATTTAATTATTCTAAATTTCAAAATAAACCTCTAGTTGCAAATAAAAATTTCAAAAAAAATAATAATAGGGATAAACAGTATTTTCATTCACATCCTAAACATCGTAATGACGATTATGATGATTTTGAAGACTTCGATGATGATGAAGAATTTGGTAGCTTTAAAAATATAGAAAGAATAAACCGCCGAAACGAAACGGCTTATGGTAGAAAACATAAGTCTGCTAAGAATATTAAGCCGGCTAATGTATGTGTTATTGCTAATTTTAGATCTCCTACATTCACTGGTAGGGTAGGAACCGCAATTCTTGAAGCTGCAAAAAATCAAAACCTGATGTTTGCTGGTTCTGAACGACGTTCGTATGCTTGGCAAAAAGAATTTGCACTTCCTGAATCTGTTAGTAAAACTCTTGAACAACCCGATGTAAGCAAGTCTCGTTGTTATGTTTCTCCTTTGAATAGTTTTTCACAAGAACACGCAGGTCCTCAAGATACTTGGATAGCCAGCTTTGATCCTATGAATCCTGATATGGCTCAACTTAAAAGACTTCATAGAGCTGGATTGGTAGTAGTTCCTTCAGAAAAACATGCTCAGGCTTGCAAAAAGGCTGGAATAAAAGCTCAAAACATAAAAATTGCTCCAATTCCTGTAAATACGGAAATATTTAATCCAAAAGCAGTTTGTCCTAGTGAGTATTTTAATAAAAAAGATTATTTTAGAATTATTACTTCTGGGAATCCATTGAACCGTAAAGGTTTGGAAGATGTTTTAGCAGCATATCTTAAAGAATTTAAACCAACTGAAAAAGTAGAACTTATAATTAAACTTACTCATATGCCAAAAATAAAAAAGGATTATGCATATGAAGTCTTAGATTTTAGAAAAAAATTAGGTGCTTTAAATTCAATGTTTGCTAAAGTCACTGTTATTGACAATACTATGTCAGATAGTGATTATGCAGGTTTACTGGCTTCTGCCGATGTTTATGCTGCTGGTAACATGGCCTTCAATTCCGCTGTAAGTGTAAGAGAAGCGGTTGCCTGTGGTCTTCATATTATTGGTGCTGATTACTTGAATTCAATATCTAATTTGCCAATGAACACTATAATACCTGTAAAAACTACAGAGTATGAAATGCCAAAGGGTGAGCTATATGCTGATTCTCCTTCAATTAAGGTAAAGAAACTTGATTCTCAGGGGTTGAGCTACGCAATGAGAAGGGCTTTCAATTCCAAAGACAGTTTAAGAGGACGGAAAGCAGGAATAGCAGCTTCTTTTAAAAATACAATTACTTGGGACGAGTTAGCAAGGCTTGTACAACCAAAACCTAAGGAAGAAAATCAGGGTTAAAAGATAACCTCAACTCATCCAACCACTAACCACTAACCACGCCAAGCTTTGCTTGGCTCAATTATACGCTACGCTAAACAAGGCTTACTCTGGTTAGGTCACCCTTCAGTCAGACATTCGTCTGACAGCTCCCCTCAAGTGGAGCCTTTAGGGCATCTCCACATCTCATTTCTCAATTCTTGCGACTCGCTTGCCATCCTGGCGCTCGCTTGCACTTCGCACATCCTGTGCTCGCAATTCTCAACTCTCAATTCTCAATTCTCATCTCTCCGCTCTTCTGCTCTAAGAGGCTTTAACCTCGTCCGCTCTCTTGCTCTTCTTCCCTCTTCAATCTTCCTTCTGTATTATATATGTAGACGCCAACAGGATTAGTAGTTGCACAAAACCAGCGGTAATAGCCGCTACAGCAACTCCATTAATTCCGTATTTCGGAACAGAAGAATAGCACATATAAAGCTGTAGTAAAGCAGCTATTAAACCAGCAGTAAAAGGTATTCTAAAACTGCCTGAAGCAAAAAATCCTCTATTTAACATTAAATTAAGAGAAACAGGTAATAAAGCTATTGAGTAAAGTCTGAATAGACTTGCAGCAATTTCAGCATCTTCTAAAGAGAATTTCCCTCTCATAAACACTATTTTAACAATATATTCTGCTCCAAACCATATCACTGCAATGATGGGAACTATTACTAATGCTGCTAATCCTAACGATTTGGTCAGAAACTTTGTTCGTTCTTTTCCTTGCAAAATACTTAAATTAGGCAATATTACATGAGCCAGGCTTATAGAAATAACGCCTAAAGGCAAGTTGAATAGCTTTTCTGTATAATTCAGAGTTGAAATGCCACCTTGGTTAGCGGAAAGAAGATGTCTTTCGTATACGGGTATCAGTGGAAGTATAGATATCCAGGCTACTACTGGTGCAGAAGCTACAACAAATTCATTCGCTATGCTTTTATCATATACAAAACAGTCTTTAAAAGTATTGTTTAACAGATTGTCTTTATATATTAGATAAAAAAGCCATATTAATTGTAATAGGGCACCTATGGTATTGGCTATTGCTATGATTTCTATAGCTTTTCCAGCGGCTATAAAAGTTCCTATAATTATTGAAAGATTTACTAATAAAGCACCAATAGCTGGTTTTGCAAAACTAAGCTTTGCATTTAAAAGGGAAGTTTGGACACCGCTAAGCAAACCTAATGTCAAATAAGGTATTAGAATAAGCCACATTTGGCATAGGATTGGCTCATGAGCAGAGCTGATTTCAGGCATCAGTAAAGCGCATATGGTTTTTGTTCCTAACGCAAGTATAACACTGATAATGAATCCTATTATTGCTGTTACCCAAAAGATGCTCCAAAATGCACTACTAAGAGAATTTTTATCTTCCTGTTTTTTTACGAAAATTGGTACTGCTGCTCCAGAAACCAAACCTTCGCTTAAAAACTTATATACAAGATCTGGTAAAACCATTACTGCAGTAAGCATGTCGGCTTCTATTGAGCGGCCATAGAAAGCTGCTATAGCCGCTACTTTAATGAAACCACTTGCTCTTGAAAGCACTGTTAATGCTGAGAGCGAAAAGAATGATTTTACTATTCTTCCTAATTTCATACTTTGTAATTAGAGAATTTAATATTATAAATCTGGAGTAACATAAACCAAACTGTGTTCGCGTCTTGCCTGATTTTCCATATTAAGTTTAGAATTGACTATAGCTTGACTAACTTGATCAGCAACGGATTTTGATAGATTTATATGCTGTAATGAATAAGCTTTTGGCTGAGGACTGACCAAAACAGCGATTCCAGCTACTTTATTGACTGTTTTATAATTTTGAATAGGATCTTCAACTTTTACTATTAATGGAGTATACATAACAGAAGGCTGATTAAATCCCAATTCTATAGGTTCAACAAATTTATCGCTGGTATTTTGAGTAACCGGAATATCCAAATTCATCCAATACTTAGCTAAATGACTGTTATTTGGTAAAAAAGTTACTGGTGGTAATTCTGGTAGTCCAATTGTACATTCAAAGCATTCTACAACATCGTTCCATAGCATGACGAAACCTGCAGAAGAATTAGTAACTTTAATCATTCTGTCTAAGATTTGAGAAACTATTTCGTTAAAGTTGTTGTTTTTACCGATAATTCTACCTGTTTCATAGAGGGTTACAACATCTGTGCTTGTATTTCTCAATCTTTCAGACAAGCTGTTAACTAGTGCGCCAAGAATCAAAGAAGCAATTTGTGGAGTTGAAGCCATAAAATTCATGAACTCATTACGATCAACTTTTATAAGTTTGCTGTCTTCGCCTCTTAATACTGCAGATGCAGATCTGGCTTCACCTGTAAGTAGAGCCATTTCTCCAAAAAATGAACCAGCTGGCAATACCGCAAGAATTTTATAAGTTCCTTTTTCAGCGTCTATGGTTTTCTGAATTTCAACTGTTCCTTTTAATATTAGAAATAATGAATCACCAACTCCGCCTTCTTCAAAGATTCTATAATTTGGTTCGTTGGGTTCTATTAGTTTAAAAATCTTTAGACTTGCTTCAATTTCTTTATCACTAAGTTTTGCAAATAAAGGCAAGTTTTTTATCATTTCAACATTAATTTGCATAGACCCACCTGCTTTTATTTAATGTTTCCGTAAGTTGAGGAACTATTAGAACCATAATTATAACTTGAACCGTATGCAGAACCGCCATAGGACGAGCTGGTTTGTGCTGTGTTATTTGAAGTTGTATTCATACCGAAACTAGATTTTGCTCTAGTCTGATAAACTTCATTAGAAATAGTTCCATTGTTTTTAAGTGCCTGCAAAGACTGTTCCATTGAAACCATACCCAAGGCATTGCCTGTTTGTATAGCTGTTGGAATTTGATAAACCTTACCTTCTCTAATCAGATTTGAGATTGCGGAGTTTACTACCATTATTTCTCTGGCTGCAATTCTGCCGGAACCATCTTGTTTTGGTAGAAGAACCTGGGAAATAACACCTTTTAAAGTTGTTGCTAATTGAGCTTTAATCTGTTGCTGCTGATATGGTGGGAAAACATCAATAATTCTGTCTATAGTTTTTGCTGCTGATTGAGTATGTAGAGTTGCAAAGACTAAATGGCCTGTTTCTGCAATTGTTAATGCGGCAGCGATTGTTTCCAAGTCTCTCATTTCCCCAATAAGAATAACATCTGGACACTGTCTTAGAATATATTTTAAAGCTGATGAATAACTCTCTGTGTCTTTACCAACTTCTCTTTGCTCAATAACAGAAAGTTTATGGGAGTGAACAAATTCAATAGGGTCTTCGACTGTAATAATATGGCAAGCTCTAGTAAGATTAATATGGTTTATCATAGCGGCCAGAGTGGTTGATTTACCACTTCCAGTCGGACCAGTAACACAGACTAACCCACTTGGCAAATTACAGAATTCTTTCGTAATAGGCGGCAGATAAAGAGATTCTAATGTTGGAATACGGCTCATTATAGGTCTGAATGCTGCTCCTATTTTGCCCATCTGCTTGAATACATTGACTCTGAATCTCCCAGAATCAGAGAACTCTATAGCCAAATCTAATTCAGAATGAGTTTCAAATTCGGCTTTTTGTTCATCGTTCATAATTGAATATAATAATGATTCTAAGTCATTTTCATTGAGTTGACTGGCTTCATCTGCTCTCAGACTGCCATTGATACGTAACATAGGTGGTCTTCCATCAGTCAATATAATATCTGAGGTGTTTTTTTTCATTGCTGAAGCCAATATTTGTTTTAAGTCCATATTTTCCCCTTTTCTACTTTTTGGAGGTGAGAAATTAGAATTTTGTTTAGATATTTCGGCAATAAGTTAATAAAAGTTTTGCTTTTATAAGTCTTTATTTTAAGTTTAAAGAAAAAATTTATTAGTTAAGTAAAAAACATGAATTGTTTCCCTAGTTTATTATTGACAGATTTCTTTGTCATTCAGTAAACTGTATAATGTAAAGAGGCTAACGCCTCAAAGAAGAAGAGGAAAGAGAGGATTGTTTTCGTTAGCTTATTAAACTAGACAATTCTCAATTCACCTAAAGAGTTTTTAAATGACTTTAGTTTACACTCTTATAACTATACTGGTTTTTATTTTATTGCTTTGCATATTTATTACTATATCTGAACACTTTTTAGGACTTAGGGGCGAAGCAGAAGTTTGCATAAATTCAGAGAATAAACTTAAATCAAAAAGAGGCACAAAACTCCTTCAGGTATTGGCTGAAAATAATATATTTTTGCCGGCAGCCTGCGGTAGCAAAGGGAGTTGTGGCAGGTGCAAAGTGAAAGTGCTTTCTGGCGGCGGCTATCTAACTTCTTTAGAAAAAGCTCTACTTTCTGAAAATGAATTAAAAGATAATTTCAGATTAGCTTGCCAAGTAAAACTACGAGAAGACATTGATTTAAATATTCCTCAAGAACTTTTAAACGTGCGTGGCTTCAAGGCAAAGCTTATTGAAAAAGATAACTTAGCTTTCGGAATTAAAAAATTGTGTTTTAAGCTGGAGAATGGAGAGAAAATTGATTTTAAACCTGGACAATATGTTCAAATAATTAGAGATCTTCCTCGGGAAAACGTTATTAGGGCTTATTCTTTTTCTTCATCACCTAAAGTTAAAGATGAGTTCACCCTTGATGTTCAGCTTGTTGAAGGTGGATTAATGAGTACATATCTACATTCTTTAGAATTAGGCTCAGTTATTAATTTTTGTGGAGCTTTCGGAGATATGTTTGTTGATTTGGATAAGCATAATTACAATAATATTTTACTTATAGCTGGTGGGGTGGGGTTAGCTCCTATGAGGTCTATTATTAATTATTTAAAGGAAAACTCGTTTAAAGGAAATGTAGTCCTTTTTCATGGAGTTAGAAGTAAAAAGTATCTTTACTGTGAAAATGAATATAAAAAGCTTCAGAAAGAATATGAAAATTTCAAATATTATCCAGTTTTGTCGGAACCTGCTTTGGAAGATGGTTGGATAGGAAAAACAGGATTGGTTACAGAAATATTTTCAGAGTATTTAAATGAGACCGAGTTGTCGTCTGATTCTATAGAAGCCTATCTTTGCGGACCTTCCAAAATGATGGAAGCCGCAGAAAAATTGCTACTTGAAAAAGGTATTGAAAAGAAAAGTATCCACTCAGACCCTTTCAGTTTTTAATTCAGTGAAAGCATTAAGTCTAAGAATTTTTTACCCAAAACTTTATAATCATGGTATTTTTTTACGTATTCTTGCCCTTTTTTACCCATTTCTTCCCGCTTTGATTCCGGAATTTCTGTCATTTGTCTTATTGCTTCTGCAAGGGCTTTTGAATCCTCCGCAGAAACAGATATGCCACAGCTAGAATCTCTTACCATGTCATTTCCAGCTTCAATTGCCTGGATTATTGGCTTTCCAGACATCATATAATCCATGAGCTTATTGGGACTTATTCCATATAAAAATAAAGGTTGTTTTTGAAGACCTATGTATAAAGAGTCAAATTTAGGCAGCAGTGAAGGTATTGATGTTTTTGGAACATTATCAAAAAAGAATATATTTTTTAATTGTAAATCCTTAGCTAATTTAACAAGGTTTTCTTTTTCTGGTCCCTTTCCAACTAAGAAAAAAGAAACTTTTTCATTTTTTAAAATATCTGTTGCTTTTATAAAATTTGTCAATGCATTTGCTATTCCATGCTGACCTACATAAGCAATGGTGAAATTGCTATTTTGTTTTTGTTTAATTATTTCTTTACTAATTTTATCTGGAGTTTCGCCACAATTAGACCAATCATCTATACAAATTCCGTTTTCAACAATATGAAGTTTTCTTAAATCTAATCCATGTTCTTTTACATGTTTTTCAACTTTTGGTAGCATACTTACTACAGCATCACAATATTTATAACAATAGTTCTCTGCATATTGTAATAACATAATAAATGGATGGTAATTAGGCATATTTCCAAGCTGAATAGGCGATAAGGGCCATAAATCATGAATTTCATAAATAAGTTTCGCCTTTGTAATTTCAGCTATATGATGTGCTGGGAAAATATCTAGAGGATAAGTTGAAGAAGCTATTACAATATTTGGCAAAAATTCTTTGCTTATTATTCTGGAGAATCTATAAAGTTGCGCAATGAAGGAAAAAATATTAATCGCTCTTTTTACACCATTTTTAGAATACTTAGTTGTTTTAAGCCATAAATAGTCTATGCCATCAATATTTTCATATAAATAACTTTTATTTTTGGGAATAATTATTTTTGTATTTCTGACATGAGATTGGTCTGATGCTGCTATTAAAACTTTATGTCCGGCTCTGACCCATTCTTTTGCCAGGTAGTAGGTTCTATATTCCATACCATGGTAAATAGAGCCTGCATAATGGTTTATTAATAAAATGTTCATATAATTGCCTAACTATATTACTATCCACTTATTATATAATATACATTAAATAGCGACAACTTTATTCAAATTGTAAGCAGGGCAAACGCATTTAATATTCAAATAAAGATTTGCTAAAAATAGATATTCACTATTTTGTTAATGTGCTAAAATTATGTCATTAATAGAATATATGGAAAATAAACAATGATACTAAACACTGGTGGAAGAACAGATATTGTTCAGTATTATTCCGAGTGGCTTTTAAATAGATTCAAGGAAGGTTTTGTCTATTCAAGAAATCCCTTTTATCCTTCTAAGGTTAGTAAATATGAGCTTTCACCAGATAAAATAGATTGTGTTGTGTTCTGTTCAAAAAACTACGAGCCGATTCTAGAAAGATTGCACGAAATAACTGATAAATATAATACATATTTTCATTACACTATCACTGCCTACGGGAAAGATATTGAGCCTAGGGTTCCTTCCATAGAAAAAAGCATTGAAACATTATTTAAGCTTGAAAAAATCGTAGGCAAACAAAGAATTGCCTGGAGATATGATCCTGTTTTGCTTACAAATAAATATACGATTGATTATCATTTAAAAACTTTTGAATGTATGGCTGAAAAGTTATCAAAGCATATAGACCGTTGTATTTTCAGTTTTGTACAAATCTATAAAAAATTAAAGACAAATATGCCTGAAGCAAGAGCTTTAAATGATGAAGAAAAGAATTTAATTGCAAAAGGATTAGGTAAAATTGCTAAAAAATTTAATATACATTTGCAATCCTGTGCTGAAAATGGCGATTACCAAAAATACGGAATCTATCCATCTGGTTGTATGACTTTTGAAATTCTCGGCAAAGCAAACAATATAGCTTTTAAAAAGCTGAAACACAACGGAATGAGAAAAAACTGCAATTGCATTGAGTGGAGAGATATAGGTGCTTATAATACCTGTCCTAATGGTTGCCGCTATTGCTACGCAAATGCAAACCCTGAAAAGGCTATTGAAAACTATAAGCATCACGACAAAAATTCGCCTATTTTACTAGACAAAATCAACGATACAGACGTAATTCTTCAAGCTAATCAGACTTCTTTTATTGATAGATCTTTGAATCTAGGGCTATTTTAAAGGGAAAAAATCTCACTTTATTTCCTGTTCTAACTCATCAAATTCAGGTGTTGAAAAAAATTCCCCCAAAGTAATACCGAAACCATCACAAAGCTTTTTAATGGTTACGGTACCAGGATTCTTGCTCTCTCCTAACAGAATGCTTTTTACAGTAGCTTGGGGTACAGCAGAAATATAGCTAATTTTATTAGGTGTTATCCCTTTAGGTTTACATAACTGTTTTATTCTAAATGCTATTGCTTCTCTTGTGTTCATTAATCATAACTCACTGAAATTTATTATAAAGCAAAATTTTTTATTGCTTTAGTGATGTATCACTAAAGCAATAAGCTTTTAAGTTTTATATTATTTAAAAATGTTTTTAGATTCTCTTAAAAGTGGATTTAGATAATGTTTTTTCAAAATAAACGAGTTATACAAAACCAAAAAACAAATTAGAACTTTGTTTAAAAAAGGTTAATAAAGGGGGAATTGTTGATGGATAATCTTCAAAAAAATTTTTTGCTGAAAGATAATATAAATAAGCTGAGTAAATTTGCTAATGATGCAGGATTTGCAGAAATTTCAAAAGCAACTCGAAAGATAATAAGCGATACTAAAAAACATGCTTTTACAGTTGCTGTAGTAGGTGAGTTCAGTCGTGGTAAAAGCACTCTTATAAATATGTTGTTAGGCGAAGATGTTTTACCTATTGGAGACTTACCAACAACGGCAATGCTTACTTCCATAAAATATGGTGAAGAAAAAAACATTAGAGTCTTTAATAATAGTGGCGAGCAAATAGGCGAGTTTCCATTTAGCGAAGATTCTTGGGATAATATCTGTAATAATAAGAGTTCAGCTGAACTTGCCAATGAAAAAGCTGTTGTATCTTTTAATTCTTCCTGGTTAAAGGAAAACGAAATTGAAATCTTCGATACTCCTGGCGCTGGCGATTTGGAAGAAGAACGAGCTAAAGTTATTGGGGATGCGTTGCTTTCCTGTGATGGAGCTATAATCGCAATTGCTGCTACCTCTCCATTAAGTTTAAGCGAAAAACTATTTATAGAGCAACGTTTGATTATGCATAAGGTTCCTTTTTTAATGCTGGTTATAACGAAGCTTGATTTGGTTAAGGAAAATGAGAGAGATGGAATAATAAACTATATAAAAAGTAAGTTGCAGACTCTAAAAACTGAAATACCTATATTCATTGCTGATAAAAATACTATTCCTCAAGATTTCGATATGAATTTTGTTGGAATAGAAAAAATAAAAGAACAAATTGTTTCATGGAAAAACAACCATGAACGTTTAAATCTTATTAATCTTTCTATGGCTGCAAAAGCTTTCTATTTTTCTAAGTCTTTATTAGACAGTCTGAAAGAAAAAAAATCTTATGTTGATAAAGATGACAATGAAATAAAAAAAGCAATTGAGGCCAAAAAGCTTCAAATTTTGCAAACCAGTTTGGAATGGGAAAATTTAAGACTTAAATTAGATGAAAAGGCAGATGAATGTACTGATTGGCTGCTAAAACAAATGTCTGCCTACAAAGATGACCTAATAGAAAGTTTAAGGGTTAGTATGTATCAAACAGACGATTTGAATAATTGGGCTGCAAAAACTTATCCTAATAAAGTAAGGTTGGAATTAACTACCATTGCATCAAACCTTTCTAGCGATCTGAAATCCAGATTTTATAGCGATAAAAAATGGTTTAATGATGAATTGCAAAAACAATTTAATGTTCAGGTTCAAAAAGACATCATTTTCAAAAGTATAGATTTAGAACAGACGAATGCTGACTATTTCAAAGATATTATAGATAATAAAAAGGGAAATGAATCTAAGAAAACAATGCAAAATTTAGGAGTTATTGCAATATCTTTAGGTCTATGGATATTTACTCCAATTCCTCCTGTAATCTCTGTTCTTGGTGGTAAACTTCTCTCTGACTATTTTGTAAATAAAATTAGTGCAAAAACTAACATAAATTCACAGCGTGAAATTATTTGGAAAGCTATTCTTGATGAAATTCCAAGTGTAATAAATAACGCAACCTCACCAACTAGAGACAGAATTAAAACTATTTATAAAAATTTAGCAAGTGAATCTGAGGAACTTGAAAAAGTTTGGAAAGACACTCAGCAACAGTTTATAGACCAATTGTCAAATAAAGTTAAAACCAGCGGTATTGATATATGCGTGAATATTCTAGATATAGAAAATCTGCAAAAGCAGTTTCAGGCTTTTCTTGCAAAATAGGAGTTTTATAAAATGGGAAATACAATCGGTTCTTACGCAGAATTTAAGGATAAACAAGAAAGATTAAGTGCAATAATAAGAGAAAGTTCAGATTGCTTAAAAGAACTTTCTTCAAATCAATATGCAGAAAAATTAAACCAGCTTTCTAAGAAGGTTTTAGATGACAGTTTTAAAATTATGGTAGTAGGAACTTTTAAAAATGGAAAATCTACCTTTATCAATTCCATTTTAGGAAAAGAAATATTGCCTGCTTATGCTGTTCCTTGCACAGCTGTAATAAATGAAGTTAAATATGGGAAAGAAAGTGCTGTTTTATACTTTAGAAACCCTCTTCCAGATAAATTGCCTAGCGAACTTCCTGGTTCTGTCGAAAATCATATAAACAGAAATGGGAAAAAAGATTTACCACCTATAACTATTCCATATAAGGAAATAGAAGACTATGTCTGTATTCCAATGAATAAAGACTTTAATGAAATAGCCTTAGAAAGTCCATATGAAAAATTAGAATTGTTTTGGCCTTCTAATTTGCTGGAAAATGGTGTGGAAATCATTGACTCTCCAGGTCTTAACGAGCATGAAACAAGAACAAAGGTAACTAGTGAATATTTGTCTAAAGCTGATGCTATTCTTTTTGTTTTAAATGCGCAGGCTATTTGTTCACAAGAAGAAATGAAATTTATTAAAAATAGCTTAAGTTCTTATGGTTTTACAAATCCTTTCTTTATTGTTAATAGATTTGATGCTATCAGAGAACGTGAAAAACAAAAACTGATTGATTTTACACATAGCAAATTAGATCAATATACAAAACAGAAAATTTATTTTGTTTCTGCTCTCGATGCCTTAGATGGCAAAGAAGAAAATGATGAGGCTTTGCTTAATAAATCTGGTATTCCTGAGTTAGAAAATGACTTAGCTGTATTTTTAACTAACGAACGTGGAAAAGCAAAACTTAGACAACCTGTCAATGAACTTACACATATTCTTCAGAGAATTGTTCTAAATAAATATATTCCTGACCAACGCAAACTTTTAGAAGTTGACTTAAACGAAATAAAAAGACGTTTGGAAAATGAAAAGCCTAAGTTGGATGTTTTAAAAGAGAAAAAAGAGCAGTTAAAAAAGAATTTTACAAACAGAATTAATAGCACTTCTAAACAGCTAGCTTTCTTGGTCAAAGAAAACACAAGAAGTCTTGGAAATAAGGTTTCTACTTGGGTTAATGAATGTAATATTGACAAAGATGTATGGGCAGTTTCTGGTGAAGATGCGCGTAAAAAAGCTGCTGAAAAAATATTGAATTATGTTTCTGCAAAAATAGAAGCAGAACAGCATGAATGGAACAATGAAGTATTAAGGCCTGAAATAACTAAAGGGATTGAAGAAATATTTGAATCTGCTGAAAACCGCATTTCAGAAATATATAGCGTTATTGATTCTATAAATATTGGTTTGACTGGTGGTAACCCAAATACAGAAGCAGTTCCAACATGGGAACGTATTGCAGGTGCTGTAGGCGGTTTGATGGTTGGTGATTTTTCTTCAGCTATTTCTGGTGGAATAAATGGTTTAAGTAAAGAATTTTTTCAAAATTTAGGAATAAACTTAGGTTTGGCATTTGGTCTTTCTATGCTAGGAATTTTAAATCCTGTAACTGCTATTCCTGCTTTAATAGGTTTAATTGCTCATAGCTTCATTACTGGTGGCAATAAAGTTAGAGAGCAGATTAAAAAAGGTGTTGCAGAAGAAATAGTAAAACAGCTTAGCCAGCAGTCTAATAAAATTGCAGATAATATGCAGCAACAGTTTGAAGACAAGTTTTTCAAGCAGGCAAACCAGATTATTGATGCACTGGACTTTGAAATAAATTCTGTTGAACAGAAAGTAAACGATATTATTTCGGAAAAAGAAAAAGGCGAAGAAGCTGTTTCACAAAAGAAAGCTCTCTTGAACCGCTGTGAAAAGCATATTAGGACTATTCTCGGTTCTTTGCAAGAGTTCAACGAATTTGTGTCCGCTTAAAATAGTAGTTTTATAAATCGAGCGTTAATTGTTCTTTTTTTATATAGTTGGTCATGGATAGGAGATTGTTATGGGTGATGAATTATACTTTAGTTTCATCTGTATTGGAATTGGTATTATTATAATGTATTGGGTTATGTGGGCTATTTTCAGCATTAATTGCAATAAGTGTCATACTCAAATCTGGCCTTTAAAAAAATGCCCCCATTGCCATGATGACCCAAGAGCTGAATATAAAAATTGCAATTATTGTAACAATAGAATAAGAGCTTCTATATATAATAATTGCCCAAAGTGCGGTTATGATCCAGATGCTAGATATGTTGTATGTAGCAATTGCGAAAATAAAACCTATTATTCAAATCAAGTTTGTCCTTTTTGTAATGAGAATCCGCATGAATTTAGACCAGTAACTAAACTATTTAGATTTGGTGAAAAATTGGTAAAAGGAATAGCAAGTTCAGCACCTAAAATCGGAAGAGATTTGCAAAGAGGAGTACAAAATGTTGGAAGTAAGATGCTTTACGATTTTTTTAAGAATTTATGATTAGAAAGCAGAAATCTCACAGAATTAAATTTGGATAATTCAAGGACGAACTCAATGTCAGATAATTCAAAATTTTATGATCATATATTATTTATAGAGCGTTTAATTGAAAATTATAAAGATAGATTAGATACTTCTCTTATCGAAGATTTAACAACTCAGTTAAATTATATAAAAGAAAAACAGCAGGATAAACTGTTAAATATAAGCGTTGTCGGTGATTTCAGCACTGGTAAAAGCACATTTATAAATGCTTTGTTAAAATGTGGTCTGCTTGAAATGGAGGATTTACAAAGCACTACTACCGCTTCTACTATAATTGAACATGCAAACTTCTTTGGCATAGAAATAGACTATAAAAACAAAGAAAAAACTCAAAAAACTCAAAAGAAGAATAATAGTTTAATAAGTTATTTCAGCTCTTTGTTCTCTTCTAGTAAAAATAATAATATCACTAAATTTAGAACTATAGAGGAATTGAAAAATGAAATAAAAAACTTTGGAGCTTCTATAGATAAATCTAAAGATATAGAGAAGATAAATGTTTATCTGCCTGCTTTTTCCCTTAAAGATATTTTCAGAATTATAGATACTCCTGGTTTAAATGCTACAGATTTATGGCTGGAAGACATCACAAAATCAACAATAGAAAAGCTTTCCGATGCTTCCGTAATAATTGTTGATGCTAATAAGATTTTACCCAAAAACTTTTGTGATTTTATAAAAGCAAATCTTTCTAATGTGCTTTCTCAATGTGTTTTTATAGTAACTAAGATAGATCAGATTCGTAGAGAAAAAGAGCGAATAAGGGTGTTAGAGGCTATAAAAAATAAGGTGGAATTAGAATTTAACTTTAAAGACCCACTTATTTTAACTTATGTTTCTACTGAAATATTGAAAAAAAATAAATTAGAAGATGGTGAGGTAAACAGTGATTTTTTACAAATAACAGAAGAAAACGAAAGAAAACTATTGGATTACGTTAGAAATAAGAAAAAAGAAGTTCAGACTAAGAAGTTGATTTCAATGATACAACGTTTATATAACGCTATTAGTATGCAGATGAAAAATATTCGAACAGACTTTGAATCAGAACTTGCAATGCTGATGCGCTCAAAACAAAGTGATTTGAAATCCTTTGTTTCTATTCAAAAAGATAAAAGAAGTAAAGAGTTTAAAGATGTTTTTTCTGAGCTTTCTTCTGACTATAAATTGAATTGTAAAAATGCTGGCAATACATGCGTTTCCATTTTCTTAGAACGTATAGATGAAGTTCAATGTAAATCAGTTCAAGAATTAAAAGCTTGGTGCGAAAGTTGTTTTGAACCAATGACTAAGGACTTGAGAAAATGGATGTATGACAATAATCAATTAAATAAAGATGCTTTTGAAGCTTTTGATGCAGTAGCATTAGAAGAAGTGAGAAAATTTCAAAAAGCATTTGAACAGTATTTTAAAGATTATGATTTGTTAAGGATTAATTTTGATTCAAGTGAATTAGCAATAGATAGCTATTTGCATAATAGTCGTTCTGGATTTGAGGCACAGAAAAATATTTTGAATCAAGCGATAAAGAATGAAGATGAGGCTTTAGGAAATGGTGTTAAGGGTGGGGTTGCAGTAGGAGCGGTAGTTGGAACTCTCTTATTTGGTCCTATAGGTGGAGTATTCGGGGCTATGATTTCTGGAAGTATAGGTTCTTTTTGGGGAGGTTTTAATAAACCTAATATTGAAGAGGTTAAGGGAAAAATAAAAGAATCACTTAATGATAATTTGCATAGAATATTTACTCAAACTGCTGATGAGCTTATTGATAACTATCAAAACAATATTGATTCAAGGTGTGATTTTATTCGAAACGAGCTTGATAGGTATTTGCAGAGTTATCAAGCCGAAGTAGATCGAAGAATTACTGAACAGGAAAATAAAAGACAGTATATAGAAACTCAAATTATAGCTGTAGAGCTAGATTTGAAAGATATTGACGTTCATAAGAAGCAAATACTCAATTAGGGTATAAGGCATAGGGTATAGGGTTCAGGGAGTAGGGTATAACGCCTCGTGGTTATGCCAAACAAAGCTTGTCATGGTAGGTGACGATTTCATTTTAATACTAGAATAAATGGAGAATTAACAATGGAAAATAACGAACTAAGGGAATCTTTCTTAAAAAACTGGGAACGCTTTATAACTGAGCTGAAAGGTAGAATGATTAGCTTTACAGATAAGCAACCACTGACTTCTTCCTCTGTTTCTCAAATATTAGCGGACTCATTGTTTGAATGGAAGTCAGAAGCAAATCTAATCGGTAAATGGCTTGACGACCTCAAATCAAGTGACCAGGAAAAGCATGAAAAAGTTTCAGAAATTCTTTTCAAACAGATTAAATTTGAAGATATAAAACTTGAACCGACCAAACAGGAAAAAATACTCCCCTTTGTCCCTTACGGTATTTCTGCTTTGGCATTAGGAACAACATACGTGTTACATACAAATATTTGGTGGAAAATTGCAGCTGTTGCTGTACCGCCAATAGTATTAAAAAAGCCTATAGATAATTTGATAGATGAACTTCAACTACAGAATTCCAAAGATTCTATTCCTAAATATTTATCTC
Organism: Candidatus Rifleibacteriota bacterium; assembly: GCA_905236675.1. Taxonomy (GTDB): domain Bacteria; phylum Muiribacteriota; class Ozemobacteria; order Ozemobacterales; family Ozemobacteraceae; genus RUG334. The sequence continues at coordinate 65,317 of CAJOND010000008.1, forward strand.
AGTTAGATAAATACAAAGAAGCTATCTTGGCAGTTCTTTAAATATTGTTCTTTTTTTATTCAATTTTAAAAATAAAAATATGTGATGAAAATAGGGTAATAATTATGAATCCAGATATTATGATTAGACAAACAATTATGGCTATAAATAATTCTCCTGACTTTTTTGATAATAATAGAAAAATCAATGAAATACTTAAAACTCACAGTGTTGTTGGAGGAGCATTGGCACTAATACCTTTGCCTGGTGCTGTTCTACCTTTTGCTTTAGCTAATGTTTATGCAATGTATTATAGAATTAACGAAGAACTAGGTATCTCATTGACTAAAAATTTTGTAAAATCAATAGGTGGTATGATTGCTTCAAATCTTTCCGGTTATTTTGGTTCTATTGTTGGATTTGTTGCATGCGAACTAATTAAATTTATACCATTAGTTGGAACTGTAGCTGGATTTGCAGGTGAATGCATTATACTTTTTGCAATTACTGGAGTACAAGGTAAACTATATTGCGAATGGCTCCGAAAAATTGTAGCTTCTGGTGCTATGGATCAAAATGGTAACATTAATGAAACTATGGCAAAAGCTAGCATGGAAGAAATTCTTAAAAACAAAGAACATATTGAAGAAATGATGAAAAAAGAAAAAGCAGCTGCCCAAAATGTAGACTTTTCAAAATATAAATCCCAAGCTGCAGATTTCGTTAAGAACAATAAAAATAATGATTAATGAGGCTGGACTAAAACTAATTTTTAAGTCCAAATTAGATTGTGCTAATTGCCTACACATTTGTCATAAAAAGTATAGCGTATGGGCTTTAGCCCTGAAAGAATTACGTTTATGACAATGGGTAGGCTACAAACAAATAAATACTGATTTTTAATCAAAATACGAGTTTTAACACAGCCTCTAATGTGGCGTAATATGATTTAACTATTTTTCTTATCTCTTAACAAAAGCTTTTTAGTAAGCTTTTGTTATTTTTTAGGAATAAACTTCTTTCGTGAGCGAGTTGCACCACGTGTTTTAGCTGTTTTGAGGGCTTTTCCAAGCTGTTCAAGAACGCCTAACTCAAGGTTTTCTTCTTGTAAAGCAATGATTTCATCACGAATCATAGCTGCTTTTTCAAATTCCATTCTAGCTGCACAGGCTTCCATTTCTTTCTTGAGGTTATTGATGGTTTCAATAAGGTTTTGAGCATCAATATTCTTGTTTTTCTTCTTGCCGTCATCTTCGCCTGGAAGGAATTGCTTGTTAGGCAGAGCTTTAATAATTGTTTGGGGTATGATATTGTGGTCTTTGTTGAATTTTTCCTGAATCTCTCTACGTCTGGCTGTTTCTTTTATACAGTAATCCATTGCTTCAGAAATGTGGTCCGCAAACATAATTACTTCTCCGCCAGCGTTACGGGCTGCACGACCGCAAATCTGCATCAAAGCCCAGGCAGAACGCAAGAACCCTTCTTTGTCTGCATCTAAAATGCAGACTAACGAAACTTCTGGCAAGTCTAAGCCTTCCCTCAAAAGGTTAATGCCTACTAAAACCTTTATTTCACCAGTTCTAAGTTTTCTTAAAATTTCAATTCTTTCTAAGGTATCTATTTCATCATGTAGATAACTTGAAGGAATAGCCATTTCAGCTAAATACGCGGCTAATTCCTGGGCCATTCTTTTGGTCAGAGTTGTAACCAAGACTCTTTCATCTTTTTCTAAGCGTTGGTTTATTTGATTAATCAGGTAGTCTATCTGCCCTTCAGTTTTTACAACAGATATTTTGGGGTCTAGCAAACCTGTCGGTCTGATTAACTGCTCTGCAACTCTGTCTTGCGATGTTTCTAATTCATAAGGACCAGGAGTAGCTGAAACAAACAATAAAGGCGCATTTTTTGACAAAAACTCATCAAAGGTCAGACAACGGTTATCTAATGCAGATGGAAGTCTGAAACCGTAATCAACCAAAGTCTGTTTTCTGCTTCTGTCGCCTCTGCACATTCCCTTTAACTGCGGAACAGTCATATGCGACTCATCAAGTATTATAAGGCAGTCTTTTGGAATATAGTCTACCAATGTATCAGGCGGTTCGCCTGGCTTTCTGCCAGAAAAGTGTCTTGAGTAGTTTTCTATGCCTTTGCAAAAACCTGTTTCACGCATCATTTCGCAGTCGTAACGAGTGCGTTCGTTGATTCGCTGAGCTTCAATAAGCTTGTTGTTTGCTTCGAAGTATTTAACTCTTTCTACCATTTCTTCCTGAATGTTTACTAGAGCTCTTTCCATCTTTTCTTCGGTGGTAACAAAGTGTTGAGCGGGGTAAATATCAACATTTTTCAATTTCTGAATAACTTCGCCAGTTGTTGGGTCGAATTGCTCAAGTTTATCTATTTCGTCGCCAAAAAACTTAACTCTTATTGCTAATTCACTTGAAGCAGGGAAAATATCAATTGTTTCACCTCTGGCACGAAATCTGGAACGGTAGAAATCCATATCGTTTCTAGAATACTGAATATCGATTAAGTCTCTTACGAGCTTTTGACGTGGCATTTCCTGACCGACTTCTAATTGTATCTTTAATTCAGAATAGTCAGAGGGTGAACCCAAACCGAAAATACAGCTTACAGAGGCAACTACAAGAACATCTCGTCTTGAAAAAAGAGCTGTTGTAGCTGAATGCCTGAATCGGTCAATCTGGTCGTTAATTGCGGAGTCTTTTTCAATGTAGCTGTCAGTTGATGGAATGTAAGCTTCCGGCTGGTAGTAGTCATAATAACTAACGAAATATTCAACCGCGTTTTCAGGGAAGAATTCTTTGAACTCACTGTAAAGCTGTGCGGCAAGAGTCTTATTGTGAGTAATGACAAGAACAGGTCTCTGACAACGCTCAATTATGTTTGCCATAGTGAAAGTTTTGCCTGACCCGGTAACACCGAGAAGCGTCATTCGGTCTTTCCCCTCATTTACCCATTTGGCTAGCTTATCAACAGCTTCAGGCTGATCGCCTCTAAGACTGAACGGGCTGTGAAGCTTAAATTTTTGTTCCATGTTATTACTCTTCAAATTTGCAAATATGAAATTAATTCATGCTTTCCATTGACTTCTTGTATTCTAACATAAATCTGATGTTTATATCAATTAAGCAATACCTAAGAAACAGGTGGGGAAATGTGTGTTTGTCCTGCAACTATAAAATCTTGATATTGCTTTTTTTTATTAAATAAGTAAAATATCAAAGGCTGGAGAAATAGCTTCGTATGATACCTTTAAATTTTACTGTCCCTATTTTTTTAATAAAAGTAATGTTTTTTATAACAGGCTTTTTATTTTTTGCTACTCTTTTCAGTAGTTTTCTTAGTTCCTTTTTACAATTTATTTTAGCAGATAAATTCGATTTAAAAGTTAGAGCTTATTCTTTGTTTGGTTTAACTTTTACAAATAACAACAATTATTGGGAAAGAAGTTTTAAAAAGTTCAGCCCCATATGCGAATGTTCTATTGGCTTAAATATTGATAAAAATGTATCTAAAGATTCTCTAAAATTACAAAAACAATTTACTTATTCAGAAAGATTTATTTCACTTATTGTTAGTTTGTTAATTATTTGGTTAACCAGGAATTTATTGATTACTTGGTATAAAGGGGAACCTTTAACCTTTGTAGAATCTTTGATTGTTGGTTTTTCAACAGGTATGGTTTTTCATTCTCTTATACATATTATTACAAGTATTTACCTCTTTGAAGTTATGTTTAAAGGCTTTCTTGGCTATTTGCAAAGCAAATTTGACATGATTAAATATTGTAATTCTTTTGAAGAACTTGATTTAAAACCTATAGAAGAAATTCCCTACAAACCTCGTCTAGATTGGGAACGTTTAATTTATAGTATGCTTTATTGTTATTATTTGCTTTCTATAAATAAAATTGAGGAAATGAAAAAAGTTTCTCACGAAATGACTGATATTCTATGGGAAAAAGAATTCTTGTTGAATAGTGCAGGAGCCTACTATTGGCTTATATTCTATTATTCTGAATTTGAACCTTCTTTAGAAAAAGCAGATAGGTTTCGCGATAAAGCCTGGACTGTATTAAGCAAAGACAACGAAGCAAATGCAAAAAGAGTTTTAGCCTATTATTTCTATAGGTTACATAATGATGAGGCAAAAGCTAAAATACTCATAGATGCTGCTATAGATAAATATTCAATGGGTGTGGAACGTGCCTTAGAAAAAGATTTATTATTAAAGTTAAAAAAAGAGATAGAATCAAAGCCTATTGATTTTTAATATATCGGGTGAAGTTTTAAAGTTTTTTTAACGTATTTGCCATGAATAAACCAAAATACTTATTGCAAACGAATCAAATTTGGGTTACAATTGTACACTATGATTTCGAGTTTAACAGGTTTTGGCAGAGCAAGTATAACAGACGAAACTGGGCGTGTAAGCGTTGAGTTAAAGTCTGTTAATAATCGTTTTTTACAAATTGATACCCGTTTGCCTTACGGCTATAACTGGGCAGATGGTCAGCTACGCCAATATGTCAACAATGCTATTTCAAGAGGGAAAGTTTATTTAAACCTCGAAATTGTTGATTACAACCCAAATCAAGATGTTATAATCAATAAACCTTTACTTAACAAGCTTATAGCATTGGGCGACGAATTAAATACACAAACCGGCAAAAGCATTCCTATGGCTTTAGACGGGTTACTTTCATTGCCAGGCGTAATGAAAGTTGATTCCCAGGAAAAAGACAACGAAGAACTATGGAAACGCATAGAACCGGTTTTGATTGAAGCTGTAAAATCATTTGTAGAAGCTCGAAAACGTGAAGGTGAAAATCTTGCGGCTGATATAAAGAGTCACGCGGAAGTAATGCGCACTACTATTGCAAAAATAGAAGAACTACTTCCAGAATTCAGAGCAAATTTCACAACCAAGTTTACTGAAAGAATCAAAGAATTAGCGGGACAGGCCGGATTTGATGAATCACGTCTTGGTATGGAAATAGCCCTTTGGGTTGATAGAAGTGACGTCAGCGAAGAAATAGCAAGACTTTACAGCCATCTTAAAGAGTTAGACAATATTCTTGCATCTGATAAACCTGTTGGAAGACGACTTGATTTCTTAGTTCAAGAGTTAAACAGAGAAGCAAATACTTTGAGTAGTAAAATAAACGACTTTGCTATAACTCAATTAGCTCTTGATCTAAAATGCGAAATAGAAAAAATTCGTGAACAAGCCCAAAACATCGAATAAAGGTGTATAAATGAAAGTTCTTCTTTTAAATATAGGTTTTGGTAACGTGGTTGCAGCCGACAAGGTTGTGGCAATTGTCAGTCCGGGCTCAGCACCAATCAAACGATTAAAAGAAGACGCTAAAGAACAGGGTAAGCTTATAGATGCGACCTATGGCCGTAAAACCAGAGCAATTATTGTTACAGATTCAAATCATGTAATTCTGTCGGCAATAAATCCTGAAACAGCAGCCTTACGAATGTTAGGCAAGAAAACCAGTCAAAATCCTGAAGATGAAGATACTGATATCGAGCTTCAAGATGATAATATTGATGAACAAGAATTAGATTCAACGGAGGTTGAAGAATGAAATTCCGCTCAAGAAGTGAAATAATTAACAAGATTCCAAACAAATATGATGCAGTAATGGCTATTTCTAATCGTGTTAAGATGCTTGTTGAAGGTAAAAAGCGCCTTGTAGATGAATACGATGAAAACTATATCAAAGTTGCTATGGAAGAAATAGCTTCAGGTGCTCTCGAAGTTGAAATCAAAGAAAAAGAAAAATAAGCAGAATATTTTAATAGCTTACAATAAAAGCATTGCTAGTATACAGGGTGTAGAACTGGCAATGCTTTTTTGTCATGCTGGGTTTAGTGTTAAAACAATATTACTTGATGGGGCTGAAGAACATATTTCTAGTGAAATTTTGAAAGAAATAACAGGGCACACGCCTTGGTCTAATTTGCATAAGCCGAATTGGTTGAAGGCAGAGATTAATTACCCTGTTGGGATAATAATAGGAGCATCAGACTGTTTTACAAACACGTTTGTTGAGTATATAAAAGAGCATTGTGGGTTTATAAAGATTTTAGTCAATAAAGAATCTGCTTTAAATCAAGATTCTGATGATATCAAAAAGCAGATAATATTTTTACCTGATAATCTGTTGAACTTAAGAAGCCTGTTTGAAAAAATACTATCAGAAACAGTTGCTTTAATAGCAGCTAAAACATTGGAAGATGAAATTTGTTACCGTTTTGAAGGTGATTTGTCTAAGATTGATTATGTGAAAGAATTAGAAAAAGCTTTTGCTGAAGGGGGGATAGAAAAGAACTGGATTGCCACGCCATCGCATTGCTCCGCAATGCAGCCCCCTCTACCGACAGTCTTCGACTTTCAGCCTCCTCAGTTACTCCGTGACAGCTCCCCCAACAGCTTACACTTTGGGGGAGAATCGGATTGTGAAAATGAAGTCAGCGCCTCCGCGATTTGGGGAGCATCTATAGTAATAATTTCTAATGGCAAAAAAGAAATTGAAGTTGTCTTGGAAGCTGATGAAGCGGAAATAAAGCCGACAAAGAACAGAATATATATTTTTAAGCATAAAAACGGACTTATCCTGAATGACAGTATTGAGACTCGGCTTTTACCTGATCTTACTTGTCAACGCTGCTTTTCAAGATTAGTAAATTATTTAAAGGTCGAGCTTACAAAATTAGATAGCTAAAATTAAATTAGATTTATCTAATTTTTCTTGATTATTTTTTTTAATACTTGTATACTATAAAAAAAGTCATAAAAGACTGGATTGCCATGGCTCATTCTGAGCTACGCAATGAAAATAAGTTTGAAAGGATTTAACTAATGAATAAAACCTTAACGGCCCTTCTTGCTTCTACAGCCATTGTGTTTTCAACAGCGAATCTTGAAGCTGCAAAACCAAATACCCAAGCAAAAAAAACAGTAACTAAAGACTGGACAGTTGCCGTATTCCTTAATGCTGACAATAATCTTGATTATTTTGGTGTTCTAGATGAGAAAGAAATGGCTAAGGTAGGCTCTAATGATTATATGAATATAGTCACTCTCATAGATAGAGAAAGAGGACCGGCTCAAATAAATTATATAGAAAAAGATAATATCAAAAAAATTAAAGATATGGGCGAATTAGACATGGGCGACTATAAAGAATTTGTTAAATTCGTCAAATTCGTTAAAGAAAATTATCCTGCAAAGCATTATTGTTTCAATATCTGGAATCATGGCTCTGGTTGGAAAGATAAAAGAAAGGATATCGTAAGAGGGGTTTCTTACGATGATTCATCTAACAATCACATTACTACGAATCAGCTTTCAGTAGCTTTAAAAGAAGCCAACCAGATATTAGGCCAGAAGATTGATGTTTTAGGCTTCGACGCTTGCTTGATGCAGATGGCTGAAGTCCTTTATGCCTGCAAAGACTATGCAAATTATATGGTCGCTTCAGAAGAAACAGAACCTGGCGATGGTGCTCCTTATGATGTAATTTTGAAGGATGTTAAAAAAGGCATGACTCCAGCTGACTTTGCAGACAACTGGGTTGGTTCATATTTATCATCCTATTCAGAAATGGGTGATAACTTTCAGGCTACAACCCAATCAGCAGTTGATTTAAGTAAAGTAGATAAACTTAAAGATGCAATAAATGGCTTTGCAAAAGCTGTTATTGCCGGAAAACATGCAGGCATTGTTGGTAGAGCTCAGGCTTGGTCTCAACATTATGCATACGATGAAAACATCGATTTAATAAGTCTTCTTGACTCTATGAAGATTTATTTAAAGGAAGTAAATGATCCTGGTCTAACTACAGCTATAGAAAAACTTCGTGCAGCCCAGAAAGAAGCTGTTATATCACAGGGTTATACAGATGAAAAATTAGAAAATTCTCATGGAATTGCAATTTTCCTACCTTCTGCAATGGGTGCCAATGTTCCAAAATTATATAGAGAACTGGCTTTTGCCAAAGACACTATGTGGGACGAAATGATAGACGAAATGGGCAAAAGAGCTATCATTGACGAAGTAATCAAAGATGTTAAGGCTGGCAAGACTGCATCTTTCAAAAAAGCTGTTGCTGAAGCTAAAAAGCAGCCTAACAATGCGATATATCGCTCTTTGTTAAGAGAAATGAATTTTGTTTATGCTTCTGAAAATGCTGTTCCAGCAAAGAATAAGGCAGAAGTAGAAAAGCTTCTCAACGATTTGAAGGAAGCTGTAAAACACTAAAATTTAGCTTTAATCTAACAACTACAGAACAAAAAAAGGCTTTGGTTTATCCAAAGCCTTTTTTCTTATTGGTTGTTATTGTTTTTATTGTAGCCAACGAAAGCCCTTATCTCTAATAGCTATTTATTCCTCCTCATCTTTGTATTTGTTTTTGAATTTGTAATTGTAAATTTGTTAATTGTTCTATATAATTTCATTTTTGGGGAAAATGGAGGTTAAAACAATAGAATGAAGTATAATGAACCAAGTGAATATTTCAGGTTTATTATTGATAAAGCAGATATAAAGTATAATCAACGACAATCAAAAGTGCCTTGCTCTAGCATTAGATTTGCTTAATAACGCAAAACCATATTTTAAATTATTAAAGATAGCTTTTATTTTCAATGCATATAAAGAACTGTTACAAGCTTATAAAAATGATTCCAATGCTAAAACACTTCATATAAAAAAGGCTATAAGAATTTTAACAGACGAATGTTTTATAAATTATGAAAAAGCTGTTTGGGCGGTGGGCTGGCTTGCTAGTGTTATCTACACAAGCGAATGGCTAACTTTTGTAAATGAATTTAACAAAAGAACCAATCAACAAAATCTTACTAATGATGACTATATTAAGCTTAAATCAGAGAATAAAAAATTAAAACAAGAAAATGATAATCTGAAAAAACAGCTTGAAGAAAGATCAAATAATAATCAATCAGATGAATCGGTCATTGCTGTAACCTCTGAAAGAGACACGGCAATTCAGACGAATAGCTCTATCGTTAACAAAATCTGGACTCTTGAAGATATCAGCTTAGAAATGGTTTCCTGTCCTGCTGGAAGTTTTATGATGGGAAGTCCTTTTAAAATTGGCAGTCCAGACTATGAATTAGGGCGAAATAAAGATGAAATACAGCATAAGGTAATCATATCCAAATTATTTATGATTGGAAAGTATCCAATAACTCAGTATCAGTATGGATCTGTAGTGGGTGAAAATCCTTCTCAGTTTAAAGGTGATAACAACCCTGTTGAAATGGTAAGTTGGAACGATGCAAAAGAGTTTTGCAATATACTTAATTCTTCTTTTAAGAATAAACTTCCACAGGGTTTTATTTTTGATTTGCCTACAGAAGCCCAGTGGGAATATGCTTGCAGGGCTGGAACTATCACTTCTTTGAATAGTGGTAAAAACATAACTTCAGAAACAGATAGTTGCTATAATCTTAACGAAGTTGGTTGGTATTATAAAAATTCTGGTGGTAAGACTCACTCTGTTGGAAAGAAAATGCCAAATGACTGGGGTATTTACGATATGCACGGTAATGTTATGGAATGGTGTAAAGATTGGTATGGTGATTACCCATCCTTTTCTGTTACAGATCCCACAGGTCCTGACAGGGGCTCGTTTCGTGTCCGTCGTGGCGGTGGTTGGCTTAACCGTGCTAGGAACTCTCGCTCTGCTATTCGTAGCAACGACTTCCCTGACAATCGGAGCGACAACTTGGGTTTTCGTTTGGCTCTTGTCCCTGTAGTTCAATAGGAAAAGCCTCAACGCTTGGAAAGCGTTGGGCTTATCAAAAGGCTATTGCAAGGCGTTGGAAACACCAATGCAATTGAGCCTTTTAATAATTTTAGTGTTGTTTGGAGTGCATGCGAACAGCGTGAGGCGTCTGCGAGTCGTAGATGAGAGGATTGTTTTAGGTGGTGCAGTTCGAAAGTCTTTGTGATAGGCTGTTTACTCCCCTTTTTAAAGGGAGATGTTGAGCGCAAGCGAAACTGAGAGGTTTTTATTTACTTATTAAAAATGCCTCAGTTACCGATTGCTACGCAATCAGCCCCTTCAGTCTTTGGCTTCGCCAAAGCCAGCTTCCCCACTATCGTGGGGCAGCATCTTCAGAATGAGCACTACCTTCATTGGCTAAACAATTCCCTTCTCTCTTATCTCTCTTCTCTCATCTCTCAGCCAAGCGGAGCTTGGCTTTGGGGTAATACCGTTCGAACTCAGACATAAAATATATGGAAAGGACTATAAAGGAATTGTTTCAATCCCCGAGAAAGGGGCAGTAACAATTAGGAATTATCAATTAGCAATTTTCAATTGAAGACAATTATTGTCTCACTGATTCGGTAATTGAAGCTAGAATTTTAATCAATTCGTGATTGTCATTATAAAGACTATC
>CAJOND010000009.1 GCA_905236675.1 Candidatus Rifleibacteriota bacterium
TTATAATAAGCCAATATGAAAGGCATTTCTTTATTCATTTTATCATTACCTCTTTAAATTTAAGATAATTTAAAGCTTTTACTGTTTTAAAAGCATATTGGTCTTTTAATTTCTGTGGAAGCAATCTTTTGATGGTTTCTTCTATATCGTATATTCCAGAGAAATATAAGGCAATAACAGGATAGGTTTTGTCATTAGCAACAGGTCCAATAACTAAATCAAAATCATCAGATGCATTAGGATTTGTTCTATTGTTTGTAACATAAAAAAGCCAGTTTTTATCACTTTTTTTGAAAGATAATACTTTTAAATCAGACTGGTTTGATTCATCGTATTCAAAAACAGAGACAATTGATTTTCCTTCATTACGTCTCATTGTCGTTAGTTTTGCCCATCTTTCAGCCTGTTCATAACTTGATGTAAGATAAAAACCTGTTCCAAAATCAAGCTTTCTATCGGAAACTAATATTTTGGGTTCTTTAACTTCTATGTTACTTCCATGATATAGAATCATTTTCTTACATCAACTCCTTTATGTATATACCAATTACAACGTTTTTCTTTGTATTTTTTGATTGCAGGCATATAGTTTTACCTAATGAATAAACTATTTTAACTTTGAGTACCTAAGAGTTATTTATATAAATAACATAATTATTATAATAATTCTAAGGTATCCTAATGATTTTTTGATTATTTAGAGACTTTCCTGATATGATTACTAGTACTTTTAGAAATTTCAGAACGACTATAAAGTATAGTATTAAAAAGAAACTCAGACAAATCACTTTAGAATTTTACCTATATTGACTTTAGATTTTTATCAGCATTTATATCCAATTGAAATTAAGAGTGATAGAAAATCTGAGAAGAAACAAGCAGGCAATATAAAGAAATATATTGAACTAATAGGGGAAAACACTAAGGGACCTGTTTTTTATTTTGGTGATTCTACTATGGATATTAATGGAATAAAGTACGTTTCCTGGCACGATTGGAGTTCTTTTGCTTTTAACAACAACAAGTAAAAAAATGGCTTGATATTATCAAGCCATTTTTTTACTATTACTGCACAGGATTGCCTGGCATATTTTTTAGTTTTGGAAAGCCTGATGAGCCAATTTGCCAAATATCGTCAAAAGAAGTACCTTCGTCGTAACCATCTTTAAATATTTCGTTTTTCCAATCTGGGTTATCTAGTAAATTTGCACCATTAATACCGTCTAAAGCAACTGTTGATGGCAACGGGTTCTGTAAACCAGGCTGTGAAGTTACACCATTTTTTATAAGTTTCATATTCTTGTTGGCATAACAATTGGTGATGGTTGTTGCATATTTTCCTGAATAACTGACAGGAACTATTATTCTAGCTAATTCACCAGATTGAGTCTTAATATTTGAACAACCAGAATAACAGTTAGTAATTTGGTTACCACCGTAAATAGTATAACCGGAATAATCTTCACCTAATATTCCGCCAATATGACCAGAATAACTATCAATATCACATATTGAATAACAGTTAACTATTGATGATCCAGAAGAATAACCTACTAATCCACCCATAGTGAATGTAGTGTTATCTGTTCCTTCACTGTTATCTGTTTTAAGCTCACCAACAAAGTAGCAGTTTTTAACATTTGATTCAAATAATTCACCGAACAAGCCACCACAACAAGCAGTGCCCTGAAATATAGCTGTGACTTTTGATTTAGAAAAACAATTATTTATTGTAGTTTTAGTTACTCGGCCAAACAAGCCACCAACATATCCTTCTCCGGAAACTTTGCCAAGTGAATAACAATTTTTCACAGTACAATTTTCTCCTACCATACCTGCTAAACCACCGACAGTGCCCCCACCACACATTGTTCCAATAGTTTCTACATCAGAATAACAATTTATCATTACGCTATTTTCACACAAATTACCTACTATACCACCGCAATAATCACCTGAATATATTTTTCCAGAGCCTTTAACCCAACAATTTTCTATTGTACTTCCATCGCAAGCTTGCCCGACTAAAGCGCCTACTATATCTGGTCCTTCACTGCCAAGTCCTTTTATACTAATTTCTATTCCTAGATTTTTGATATAACTATGGTTGATACCTGCGAATAAAGCACACTCCCATCCGCCTTTTATATAAAGATTAGTGATTTTATGACCGTTACCATCGTAATTACAACTTTCTAAAGTTATAGGTTCCCAACCTCTATAAATATAATCTTTATCTAAGCGATTTTCATCATAAGCACTCAAATCTATATCTTGAGTCTGTTTGAAATAATTACCATTAGAAACATAACGAACATTATATAAATCATCAGCGTTAGTAATTAAATATGGGTCTTTTTCTGTTCCAGAGCCTTCAAAGTAATTAACGAAAAATTTAAATTCATAATCCCTTATAACAATTCCAAATTTATCTGTTAAACCGCTAATTTTACCAGTTACAGTTTTTCCAACGGTCCAAGATTTCCCGTTGTTTAGTTTAAAAGTAATAATTACCTTTAACACTTAGTTTTCCACTGATATTTTCTGAAAAAGCTATAGAGGCTTTTGATACATCTGTTATGGTTCCATCACCACATATCATAAATTTTAAATCAGAATGATGATAAGTGTTTGGTGTATCAAATTCTATATACACTGCTCCACGAGTGGAGAAAGAAAATTCTCTAGTACCTTGAAGCTTGTTACCATCTTTATCAAGAAGATTTTCTGAGAGTTGAATTCTATAGCTATTATCTGGCTGTAAATCAATACTCTTAATTGTCAGCACATCGTTTTTATTTGAAGAAGTATTCCAAGAAAACTGATTAGAATCTAAAGTTAAAGGTTTTCCTGTATTATCGACAACCTTTATTAAATCTACCAATTTTTGATTTGTATTCATCTTCGTATTGAAAGTAATTACGATAGGAGTATCTACTTCAACTTTTGTTACGTTATTTTCAGGAGAAACAGATTTAACAATATTAGCTGTAGTAGTAAATTCAAAAGGAATATTTGCTATGGTTTTTCCGAAATAGTCTCTAAGGTCGCTGATAGAACCAGCGATTTTGGTATTAGCAGGCCATTCTTCGTTGTGAGTATAAATCACACGGTCATTTTCAAAAGTAAAGCTACCACCAACCTTTTTGGGGTTTCCAGAAGTAAAACTGATTTTAGCATAATTAGTATTGATTACAGCACCATTGAAGAAAGCAGAAATAGTTGTCTGATTTGATACAAATTCTGCTTTATAGGCAGGAACCAATTCTGTTAAAGCTACAGAACCCGAATTTGAAGCGATATTGGGGTCGTTTGTTCCTTCAGGAACTAAATAAAAATTACCTGATGTTTCAACGCCATCAGCAAAAGACATCGGGGTTGTAAAGGTTTGATAACCATTTTTAGAATAAGTAACATCCCAGCTACCAGCAGGCATATTAAAGACGGTATATTTCCCATCTCTACTAGAAGTTGAACGCTGCCCCCAAACTTCAACAATAACGCCTTGAATAGCTTTTTGGCTAACAGCGTCATAAACGATTCCTGAAATTGAAGTCTTAGCAGGTATCATTACTATTTGAGGAACAATTATTATTGTTGTGTTTTCAACTTTCTGAACTTCGCTTCGCCACTTATATTCTTCATTGCCAATTTTTATATTGGCAACAACTCTATTTTCACCAAAGGGTACATTGGGAAGAATATATTTGCCATCTTTATCGGTTGTTGCTTTTATTTCAGGATAGCCTTCCAACCAAACTTTGACTTTGATTGGCACGTAAAGCTTGATTGTTTAATGTAGTATCACTAGCAATATTAGCAGTATTTGAAGCAGTGCTATCTAGATTTGCTCTGAAAGAGGAAGGTGGCAAAGAAACAGTTCCTTGTAAAGTTCCTGTTTGAGTTTGAGCAGCAGGATTTTTGCCACCTCCACCACCGCCACCACAAGCTGTAAGAATAAGAGTAGATAAAATTACAGTAACTATAAGGGAAAGACTTATTAAATATTGTCTGGAATTATTTTTATTACCCATTAACTAACTCCCTTTTTTTTAGCTTTAAGCTAAATAGATTATTTTGAAAAAAAATTAGAAATTTGAAATTAAGAATTTTTTAGTTTGCAAATCATCTAAGAATACATTTATTCATTAGTTTAAAAAACAAATAATCCCTTAATCTCTGTGTCTCAAATTTCTTTTCTCTAAGCAGAAATTATATATAAATTCTGTGTTAAATAGGTCTTTTCTAAAAAGACATTTTTGTAACAAATCTATATAAAAATGATAACACAATAGTGATTTTAAATCACGGATTTAAAATCACTAGATTCTTCACGTGGTTAATTTCTTTGGTAATTAGTATTCTCATTGTAAAAGGGAAAAACAATGAGAAAATCAGAACGCAAACAGCTTAAAAAGGCATTAAGAGAAGATAGTCTTAATTTATTTGGTGAAATAATTGTAAAATTGAGGGAAAAAGAGGACTTGAGTCAAGAAGACTTAGCCTATGACTGTGGCATGGATAGAAGCTCTATGTCTAAGATAGAAACAGGAAGAAATGCACCAAGTATAATAACTTTATTCCATCTTGCTCAGGGGTTGAATACTAAGCCATCGGTTATCCTTGCCATGTTTGAAGAAAAGATGCTGAAAGAAAAGGTTGAGATACCTAAAGGAGAGGGATGAATCAAAAAGACTAAAGCCTTTTTAATTAGATGTGTAGGATACAGGGAAAAGGGAAAGAGCCAAATAAAGCTCGGTGTGGTATGTGATTGGTGTTACTTGTCAAAAGATACTATATCTAGTATCATATAAATATGACCCAATTAGAAAAACTAATTAACAAAATGCGTGCTAATCCAAAAGATTGGCAAATTGGTGATTTGAAGAAATTAGCTGAGAGATTTAGCATTATTTGGCGTCAAAATGGTACAAGTCATGTTCAATTTGTTAGAAAAGATGGCATAACTTTAACGATTCCAGCTCATAGACCTATAAAAACAATATATGTTAAGAAATTTCTTGATTTATTAGAGGTGTGATTATGACTAGAGAAGAATTAGAAAAATATCCTTTTGAATTAAGCAAATTATCAGAAGAAGATGGTGGAGGTTATTTAATTTCTTATACTGATTTTAATGATTGTATCTCAGATGGAGAAACAATAGAAGAAGCTATTGAAAACGGATTAGACGCTTTAAATGGTTTAATAGAAACCTTAAAAGAGTTAAAGAAACCTATTCCTCAACCAAATAGCAAAAAAGTTAATACTGCTAGTGGCAAGTTCCTTATCCGACTTCCTAAAAGTTTACATGCTAGTCTATTAAATCAAGCCAAATTAGATAATATCAGCATGAATACATTAGCTGTTGCTCTCATAGCTGAAGGCTTAGGCAAAAAACTAGCTTATAAATAGTTTTTAGTGAAAAAATAAACTTGCTTTTATCTAGAACCAGCAGATTCTAAAAGTTTGTCTATATCGTTATAGGCATTTTCTAAGTATTAAGTATGATACATCTTATATATCAAGAGAATTGGCGAGATTTTTAAAATTGATTAAAGCTGGTTGGCCTGTTCTTTCTAAATCACCAGCATAAACAACACTACCGGGTAAAATGTTTTCAGAGCGTTGAGCAAAAGTTTTTAAATTCTTTGCAAAATCAGGAGTATAGGTTTGAGCAGATTTTATTTCATGAGCAAAAATTGTGTAAATTTTGAAGTTGAAAGTAAAATTTTTGACAATTTCATTTAGTTTTTTATTTAATTTTATTTTAGGTTAGAGTGTTTTAGAGACTTTATAAAGCCATTCATCTCAACTTTTCGTGAGGGACAAATCTTTTTTCTTTACAACTCTCAATTCTCAGTTTTCAGTTTTCGACTCTAGTTACTATAGGAGCTGCCCAGAATCCGTTTATCGCAGCTTCGTTTGGCAAATATATACGCATTATCAGATGAAAAGATCTGCCTTTTGGAGTAGGTAAAATATTTGCTGATAAACTTGCATTAGATGAGCTTGAACTGGTTGGTTGCAGAAAAACATCTGTATAGCCAGCTTCATCAGGTTCTAACTGCGTCAAATCATTTATAGAAAAAACGGTATTGTCGTTTTCCGTAATTAAATGATTATTGGAGTCATATAACGTTATAGACCAGAATCCACTTTGTTCTAATGGTGGGAATCTGCTTTCTTTGAATCTTAATCTATAAGTTGCGCTTCCATTAAAGGTTTTGTTGTCATCATCCTTATACTTAAAATAAGTAACACAGGTAGAATTAGGATGTGCACAAAGATAATTTAAAGCGCAAAAAGCTCTGTAATCATATTCTGTTCCAAAGTTGCCTATATCGTAAGTATAAAAGTTCCAAAGGCCGGCATCATGATTGGCTGTATGAAAAAGATATTGCTGGCTCTTTGAAGTCCATTCGCTTGTCATGCATTGGGACTTCATGCTCTCAAAGTAACGAGTACCGTTTTCCCCTAATATTTCAGATTTAAAGGTTAATCCAGGACCTACCCCCACCCTCTTCATTCTTTTTAACACTTCTTTATCTGCTTCTTTTGGAGGATTAGTCAACATTAGCTTATTAGCAAGATTAAAATAATCGTCAGAACTTAATGAGTTTAGTTTTGTCAGAGGAACAAATTCGTTGGGATCATAATAAGGGCTGTAAGGTTGACGACCACCACTCTGATAAAGCTTTAGCACTTTGGCATCTATTTTTGCCTGAATAGCTTTAACATTTTCGAGGTCTTCTTCTCCAAAACAGCGTATTCGACCAATAAGCCAAGCTATATTTGTAGGAACTTTAACTTGGGTCATACCATTAGGAACTTTGTCTTTAAAATTAGGTCCTGTAATTAAATATTTTGTTTTGTTAGATTTGGTGCCTTTTCCAATAGAAATTACACAGTTGGTATAAGCATCAAAAAGCTCAAACATACAGAATCTATCAGGAATAGGTTTTGTAAAAACTACAGCATCATCTTTTAAATCTAAAAAAGCTTGAGAGCAAACAACATCATAATTAACATGGGCTGTTTCGCCAAAATCAACATCAGCAATAGCTTCTGAATGGCAGAATTGATTTATAGGAGCCGATGTTGGTGTAGGACACATTGCATTTGTGAATCTAACCTTTGTGAAATGCATATAAACCAACGGGAACGTAAAGGTAAAAGCCTCTTTCAAATATGCCAGCCTGGTAATTTCATCTAAAGGTGCCTCTTCATATTTAGAACCGCCTCCACCACAGCCTAGTAGTGAGGTGATAATAAAGATTAATAATAGAAACAGACCTAATAATGATTTGCGATTTCTCATTTAATAATTTTGCTTTTATTTTTCAATATCTTTTAAATAACCATGAATAGATATTGAAACACGAATATTATCATCTACTTGGGGAATAGCTGAATCTTCAAAACTTCTTGAAGTTGCATAAACATCTAGTGGAATATCTTCTCCATCGGGAGTATAACCAATAACAACAGTAAGTTTCCAAACTTTTTCACCATTTATTTCTTTATCTAGTAATTTTATTTCTTTTACTATTGTTTCGGCAGTATATTCTTCTGATGGTAAATCATAATCAGGAGTTAATGAAATCATATCGTCATTATCAATTTTTTCAATATTCTTTGCTAACCCCATAATTGAAAATACAAAAGTATCGTCTGGATTATATAAAGATTGATTATCAATAAAATGCATATCATAAAAGGTTAATAACAGATTTTCTTCTTCATCTATAAAAGCTTCTATTTGCCCTTCTTTAGAATCTTTTTCGTTATCATCAAAGAATAAGCTTTTTATTTTGCATTTATATTCTCGCCCCTCGCTAAAGAAAGGGAAAACGGCATAAATCATATCTTTTTCTGATGATTCATCTTTTGTTGTAATAATAGAAAGTCCTGCATAATCATTAGGATAAACCATTATTTTATCAGTTTTATTATCAATTAGATTATGTTTTGAAGCATAAGAACCAGCTGATTTTGATTTTGAAAGTATTTTTGTAATTGATTTATATAATTCTTTTTCTACCTCATCCATCTCGTCAGGAGCAACTAAAATCACTTTATCTAGATTGTCAGAAAATTCTTCTCCATAAAACATTGTTATTTCTGATTCATGACTATCACGATAATGTTCCTGATTTTCAAACTCATTGGTTTCTTCATTAAAAATTATATATTTTTTAAAGCTGTCATTCCCTTGCATTTAAAGTCCCCCAATAATTTTAAAAAGAATTATATCAGAAAAAAATAAGATGTACAATAAAAAAACTGTTACTTCGAAAAGTAACAGTTTTTAGTATCGGGGCGACTGGACTCGAACCAGCGACCACTTGAACCCCATTCAAGTACGCTACCAACTGCGCTACGCCCCGTAAGCTAGAAAAATATTAATTCATCGCTTTGTGTTTTGTATACTATCACCTATATTTAAATTAATCAAGCTTTTTTTGAATTAAGATTGAAGATTGAAGATTGAAGTTGGAAGATTGAAGCCAAGCGTAGCTTGGCAAGGGAGTAGGACATAGGGAGTAGGGAAAAGCGCATAGAGTTCAGTATAATATAAACTATACTTACTAATACTATACATACATTCTCAATTCTCAATTCTCACCTCACCCACCACCAATTGGGGAGCTTCTTGTATAAGAAAACCACACGATAGTCGCGTGGTTCTTTATTTGACTAGCAATGAAGGTTATGCCACAAACTATCATTTGCTAAAACAATCCTCTTATCTCTCATCTCTCAGCTCTCATCTCTCAGCTTTCAATTTTCAATTTTCTTAAGCTCCCAAGTAATTCTTCTTTATCCAAGAGTCGGCAAGGGAGTCATATTCCTCATCTAATAATGAGTAAACATTTGCATCCTGCCATTCTCTATTTATAAAAAGACATTGGCGACTTGTTCCTTCTTTTTTAAACCCAAGTGCCAAAGATGGTTTATTTGTTTTGGTAATTTTAAGCCATATTCTATGCAGGTTTATTTCTTCATAAGCAAAAGAAACTAACGTTGCTAATGCTTCTGTAGCATAACCTTTGTTTGTTTCTAATTCTTCTATCCAATAAGAAACTCCTGCTGAACGTTGTATACCAAAATCTACAGAATGAAGAGCTATTCGTCCAATCATTTTATCATCTTCTATTCTAAATATACCCAAATCCAGTCTTAGACCTTTTTTGGCAAGCAATCTATCTTCTATAATAAGATCTGTAACGCAGTTTAAAGTAATTGCTTCAGGTTGCGGCTGAATCCATTTTTCTAGATAATCCCTGTTATTAAGCATTAATTCTCTTAATTCTGGAGCATCAATTTTTCGGCATCTTCTTAAATAAATTCTAGAAGCATAAAGTTCTCTTTCCAAAGGCATTACGCCTGAAAATACCTCTGGAGGTCTTTGAAGAACCTGTAATAGATATTCAGAATATGATGACTTAGGCATTTTTCACTCCTTAATAAGACAATAAACTTTATTCAATAGGTTTAGAATTATGGAACGAAATATCTTGCGTTATTATTAAATATTATAAAACCAGAAACAGAAAGTTCAGGAACCATTTGATAAGATTGAGTTAAATTTAAACCGATTTTATCAGGATTTAATAATTCAAAGAGCTTTTTCTGGTCAGATAGTTCTGGGCAAGAAGGATAACCGAAAGAGTAACGACAGCCATTTGGCTTTTTGCTTGAGACACTTTCAGGGAACAATTCGTCGCTAATTATTCTATGTACACAAACTGCTCCACAGTCAGCCATCTCTGCCCCTAATCCATGTAATAAATGATAATCGTAATAAGAATTTTCTTCAAATAATTTCTTTTCACGTTCAATTATTTTATTTCCAATTGTTACTGCAAAAAAAGCTATTTTGTCTATTTCATCATGAGAAATAAAATCTGAAATACAAAGATGAGGCTCTTTTTCTTGTCTAGGAAAGTTAAAAATAACAGATTTTTCTAATCCTCTTTTATCGTCTTCATAAACAATTATATCATTTTCTTTAGCAATACATGGGAATATGCCAAATATTGCTTTACATTCTATTAATCTTAATTTTTTCTCTTGATTTATCAATTTTTCTAATTCTGGTTTAGCTTTGTTCTCTATTATCGCTCTGTGCTCATCTTCTGAGAGATTACCCTTTGAAAATCCCCACCTGGCTTCAAACAAAACTTTGGGCGAAAGAGTATTAAAAAGTTCATCGGTTGGAATATCTATTACGTTAATCATACACACTTCAACTTTCCTGTTTATTTAACTTTCCATTCAACGATATTTCAGTTTTCAGTTTACATTTCTCCATTGTTCCTGACTCCTAGGAGTTCATAAATATTATACCTTCTAGCTTTTCCTTTTATAGAAACCCTTCTTAAAAATTTAACTCTTGCTTTGCCTTTCATAAGTCCTATTGTAGTTCCAGAAATTATTATGCCTGTTTCTGTGGTTCCGTTTTTTGATTCTGTCTTGAATCTTGAAGCTGAATTAACAGGGTTGCCAATGACAGTAAAGTCTAGTTTGCCTGAATAAGAACCAATTCTACCAGAAATTACACGACCAGAAGCAATACCTGTATACAGTTTTGGTAAGCCAACTTTCTTTGCTTTCTCAACAAATTCTAAAGAAGCTTGTGCAGCTCTTAAACCATGGGATTCTAATTTAGGATTATCTCTAAATACCAGCATAATAGTATCACCAATAATCTTATCTATGCTACCACCATATCTTTTTGTTGCCTCTTCAGCAATAGACATAAATTTGCTTAATAATTTGATAGAATCTTGAGGAGTAATAGACAAACTAATCTTATCATAATCTTTAATAGCAGAAAAAACTATAGTAGCATCTATATATTCTCCACCAGGCAATAATTTAACATTATCAGATTCTTCTAAGTCGGAAAAAGCATCTTCTGAAACATATGATTTTAATATATTTCTTTCTTGTAATCCTGTTACTAATTGCTTAAAACTATTATTAAGCTCTTCAAATTCATCACCGCTTTTTATCTCAGTTTCCCATTTATCACTGCCTCGTGCTATAGCACTGGCGTTTGAAGCTAAGAGCATTACTGGTTCCACGAACATAACATCCAAAAGTCTATTTGAGAAATAAAGAATTAATGATAGATAAACAATTATATAAAGCAAAATCTTAATAGCAAATTCTAAATCATTATCTGTTTTTAATTGAGTTATTGTTGCAACCCCTAAATGATGAACATACTGATTCCTTTTTTTTATTATCAACCTGTTATCTATTTTTAATATTTCTGATTGTGGAGATTTCAAGCATATATCTCTATCTTTTTCTAAAATATTTCCACTACCCTCCCATATCTTTGCGCTTCCACTTCGTTCAACAGGAAGAAAAGCGTAGTTTATCTCATAATTATCTTTTATCTCTTTAAATCCTTTACTCTTCAAATTACACTTAGAGAAAAAGAAAGATAAAATTGGTCTGGGCTCAAATTTTAATACATATATTCCTATGACAGCAGATATGTCTTGTTTTTTAACTATTAAGTGCCTAATAACATACCAAGTTTGAGTAATAAACTGATCTAAGGGCAACAATCTACCATCATTAACAAGAGCTTCATTTATATTTGTTGCTGAAAGTAGATGACCTCCAATTTCTATAATATCTTGTCTAAATCGTTCTTTATCTTTTTTGTTTTCAAACCCCTCTGTACTATTTGCAAGTCTTGCTATTATTTCAGGAATCATAACTAAAACATTATCATTTTCATTAACAAGCTCTTTAGATTTTCTATCACCATATTGTTTGGAAATTATATTGTTTTCAAACATATCCTTTAAGATAGATGGAAATAAGTTTAAGTTTAAGTTTAAGTCTGAATCTAAGTCTAAGTATAAGTATACAAACTGGGAACTTAAAGGAATCTTTGTAGAAATAAAATCAAAATACTCAGATAAATCAGACGGTTTTAAAGTATCACTTGTGACTTTTTTGGATATTTCATCAGTATAATAATTTATATCTGATTCTATCTTATTTAAGTATTGATTTAATTCTTGTGTTACCAATTGAAGTTCTATTTCTGCATGTTGTTGAACCAAAGTTTTTCTTATAAATCTATTAAAATTTTCTATAGTATATATTCCAATAGAAAATATAGTAAAAGGGAATAATGCTGAAATTAAGGTCAAAAACATAATTTTATTCTTAAAACTAAAGTTTTCTTTAAAACCAAATAAACTTACATATAAAAAATAAACTCCAGAAGCTAAAATTAACATTAAAGCAGTAAAATTTATCTTTTTGGAAAATATAATTATATTAGTTTTATATTTTTCTAAAGGAACGCGATATATAATAAAAGGTAAAAGATTGCCATATCTTTTATCTAAATTAGCTTTACCACTATGAATAACATGACGGGCAAATTTCATATTCGTTGGAGCAATTATATAAGTTCCACTAGAAGTTCTCTTTATTCCACTATAAAATGCTGTTGGATTCTCATAAATTCTTTTAACATCCATATCTTTAAACATAATCTTTATTTCAGGAAAAATGACATGAGTTTGTTCCAGCATTTCACGGAATGAAAAATCACTTCCCTTCAAGACTAAGAAAACGCCAGAATGCTCCTTGCTAGGATTTTCAAAAAAAACAAATAAAAAGTATAGTTCTCCATCATAAAGAACAGAAAAATTCTTAGCTACCTCATCCTTGGAAATTGTTATAGAAGTAACTGTTTTAAAGTATTGTTGAAGAAAATTACCAAAAAGTTTCTGAACTTCATTAAATTCTTTTTTTTTAGCTTCATCTTTATCATTATAGAAGCTTGAATTTAGATACTTACTTATATAGTTTTTAATAAATACTACAGGAACACTTTTAATATTATTGCTCTTTGCACATTTTATTCCATTAGCCTCTTTATCAAAAAACACACAAAAAAGACTTTCTCCACATAAATATTGGTCTATTTCTTTTTTTAATTCTTCTTCTGATTGATTTACATTTATTTTTTTAATATCTTTTATTTTAGATTTCAAAAATGCTTCCGGCGCAATAGCATCATTAAATTTCTTAATATTCTCATAACAGGTAGATACTAAATCTGTATCAGCATAGTATGCATATTCTTCTTTAAAGATTTCAAAAACGATAACTGTTAATATTGATGGAATAACAAATAGAAACAGCCAGACTGACCATAGTCTGAGCTTTGGTATTTCTACTTTTTCATTTATTTGTTTTATTTTATTATCTGACATCTATCAATTCTACCGAATCTTCGTCAAAATCTGTAAATATAATTTGTTGTGATTGGTGGCAAGCATCATCGAGACTGAGAGGGTCTTTTATTAAAGATAAAGAAGCTTTACTTAACAGTATCTTGCTTTGTGTTTGTTTCGTTTTAGCTTCTAACTCTGCAGCTCTGGCAATAACATCACCGTTAACAGAAAAATCTTTTCTGCCTTTTTCAGTTCCTATCGTCCCTGTAATAGCATAATCTGTATCTATACCTATTCCATTCTGGATAGTAAACAAACCAGATTCTTCTCTTTCTTTATTATATTCTTCCAAAGCTTTTCGCATTTGCAATGCAGCCTTAGCAGCTCTAAAAACCGGATTATCATTATCGGGCTCATCATAAAATACAGCTTGAATTGCATCGCCTATATATTTGTCAATAATTCCTCCATTTGAAGAAATAGCTTGCTGCATTTTTGTAAAGTAACCGTTAAGCATATCTACTATAGCTGAAGGTTCATGCATTTCACTGATACCAGTAAAATTTCTAATATCAGAAGAAAGTATGGTAACTTTTTCCATCTTACCATTGCCGGCTTCTTGAATCTTATTTTCACTGACTGATTCTACCAATTTATCTGAGACATATCGTTTAATCTGTTCTTTTTGCTTAATAGCAACCGACATTTCGTTAAATGCCATCGTTATATTATTAAATTCGTCTTTTGAGAATGAATTTATGGTCACTCCAAAATTATTATTATTTAATTCATTAATTGCCTTTTCATAAATATCTACAGGTTTATTAATAAAAGCAGATATAAACTCTGTTAATAGTATTAAAAGCAGGAGAGTATAGCCAAATAAAACAGGGAAAATCATTTTATAATTAAACGATAAAAAAGAGTTATGATAACTTTGAGCTACTGCTGCTACAGAAAAAGGATCATGATCGAAAATGATACTTTCTTTTAAAATACTTCCGTCATTATTTATTATTTTTATCTTGGAACTATCACCTGAATTAATTGATTCATTCAAAAAAGGTTCTATTTCATCATTTGTCAAATTGATTCTTGGATATTTCGTTCGTTTATTTTCATCGTGACAATTAATCATTACCCCTATAGATAAATCCGCATATTTTATTATAGGTCTAAACCAAAATGTATTAGTTTTATCTGAAAAATCATTAAAAAAATCAAAAGATTCACGTGGATTATCTCTAAGTTTACTTCTTATAAAATAACCTTTGTTAAATTTATCTTTTGCGTAATAATATGTACCTGTTTCTGTTGAAGTTAATGCCAATAAAGCTCTATCATGTATTGATTCCTGTGCAACTATCTGTTCTTCAACTTTTGGATTAATATAATCTTCAAGAAAACCCAATGTAAGCAATTCTTTGCTATCTTTTTTTGTATTTTTACTTGTATTAAGATTGTTTACATATTTCGACATAATAAATTTTTCAAATTTTAAATTTTTCTCTTCAATATGCTTTTCTGCTTTAATGTTTCCATAATTATCAAAACAATAAAAATCACCATTCATAGAAAGTACAAACATTTTGCTGTTCCAAATCCCAAACCATTTTTTTGATTCACTCTCAAGAATAATATTATTATAAAGATTTTCGTTTGAAAAATATGATTTAGAAATCCTTCGTTTCATTTCAAATACTGAAGATAATCGCCTAAAATGATTTTCTTTATTTATTAAAGAATAATTTTCTAATACATTATGCATTTTTTTAGAAACATTATAGTCTATCAGACTATCTAGATTTCTTGCTGTCAGATAAGTAAGTAAACCTATACCAATAATAGGTAAAAATACAATTAAACTTAATAAACATATTAATTTTCTTGTAATATGTAATTTTAATCTTGTGTGAATTTTTTTAACAATAATTATTGTAAGGAAATAAATAATAATAAAAATATTAGAAAAATATTTCATCAAAGAGTTTAGTTTTTTAAACTTTATTAAATCTTCAGGATAAAAAATACTAACTTTGAATTTTTTATTTAAAAGATCTGTTTGATCTATTTTATTCAATCTTTTATATGAATAAACTTGGCTTATTAGCGAAGTAGGAAGATTTAGATAATAATCAAAGCCTTGATTATTCTTTTCTTTTAATCCAGAACTATTCTCTTCTTTATCTACCAATTGTATTTTTACATCTAAATCATCTCTTTCTAATGCTTTATCGACAATCTTTTTGGGAACAATTTGACTTTGAGGGATTAATAAGCTATAGAACCCATGAATAGCTTTTGAGCTATATGTACCTTTTATAACCGTATACACCACTTGTTTTCGGAAATAATCTGTGTACATTGGTTTCAAACCACGACCGTAATCAGAAAATCTACTGATATATTTATAACAAATATCTGTAAAATATTTGAAATTTAAGTCTTTTCTATTTTTAAAATCTTCAATTTTATCTAATACAATAATTTTTGGATTTGAACTAAAATTCTGAGAATATATTTTTTTAACTAATTTTAAATCAAAATAGTTTTTAGCTCGCAAGAAAACATTTCTCTCTTTTGTTGAAGTAAGTTCCTTATCTAACTCTTTTGAATAATAAGGGAAAACTTCATTTGCATTTTCTGTAAAAAGAGTTGCAACTATAGGCGTATATTTATTTTTAGTTAATATTAAGAGCTTATCAAAGAGTTCCTTAGAATAAAGATTCTTTGTATATTTTTCATCTGGAACGCCTTTTATTATTTCTTTAGGAAAATCAGGAAGTAACTGGGCATGAATCTCATCAAATTCAGATTGAAGATAATTATATGGATCCAGACCTTCTTGTAATTCACTTACTCTATCAAGTAACTTCTCTCTTAAATTTTCTTCTGTTCTGTTCTTGATTAGTTCATATTCTCTGTTTAAACTATAACTGAGAAAATACAGAGGTATTACAAAAACAAAAAAGCCGACTATAAGTGTTATTAATCGGCTTTTTCGTTTCATAGTATTCTTAGAAAATTAGAGCTGTTCAATATCCATTCTTGTTACTAACATTCTGTCATTATTATTTGTATATAGCCTGTCGCTGCTCATACCAATAAAGTTTTTGCCAAAAATGTCATAAATAGAACTCTTGATAGTAAATTCGGGTAATCTGCCAATAAGCTTTTCACCATCGGTTAGATAAGCCAACTGAACAGGTGAAGCATACTTGCCATCAGGAGTGAAATCACCACCGCCGGCAAGCATTACTAATATACCCATCTGACCATTAAGCAATTCTTTTATAGTCTTTTTGCCTGGCTGTATTTTTACTCCAGCTGCTCCAAGAGTTGGAACGCTATCATAACTTCCTTCGCCACAACCAGTGTTTTCATAACCGTACATCATAGAAGTTCTCTTGTCAGAGTATGGTCTAAGAATAACTCCATCTTTAACAAGATAAGAAACACTTTCTGTAGTTATTACACCTTCCATATCGAATGGTGGAGCATAGGTTTCTATTGGGTCATTTACAATCTTCAAGCTGAAATCTTTTGCAAATACTTCTTTGCCCAATTGATGCTGGAACAATGAAGAGCCTGTTCCCATAAGCTTTGCACTTAAATCTCTTTCGAATATCGGAGTAACGATATTGTCTTGAAGAATTAAAGGCAGTGATTCTTTTGGGAAAGGTAGCATATTTGTGTATGCTGAAATTAGTTCTGAAGAGGCTTTTATGATTTTTTCAGGTTCTAAGGTTCTAGTAATATCACCGAATATGGTATTCATTATATCAGAAGAGCCTTTTTGCCTTAGAAGCATTGCTACATTGATGTTTCTGTCTGAGAAGCTTAAATCCATACCAAGTTCGTTTTCCATAGTTACTTCAACCTGGTTTAGATTGACTTTATGGCTAACAGTAAAATCAGGATGCAAACGAGTCAGCTCTTTAAGAATCTTTTCTACATCATTGCAAAGTTCGCCATCTGTAATTTTGCAAGTATCAATTTTGCAATGAGATTTAACGTTTTTAGTTGGTTCAACAGGATAATCTATCTGGTATTCAAGATTCTGTTCAGCTTTTGCATAGAGTTCTTCTGTATCAGCTTTGCCAATGCTCCCTGCAATGCCGATTTTGCCGTCTTTATAGACTCTGCAAGCTGTTCTAGTTGTATTTTTACGTCTGATAGCCTGAATTTCACTCAAAACGATTGTTAATGAGGTCTGTTGGAAATGATGTGTAAATTTTTCTTTCATTATTTTTTCTCCTTTACTGAACGTTAATTTCTTTGACTCTTACATAAGGGCCACCGAAACCAACGGGTAGAGGGAATTGTTCCATTTTCCCACAGCCACCACCAACAAAGCTTAATAGTTCAAGCTCATCAGAAACAGCGTCTATCTGGTCTAGTGTTTTCATAACATTTCCAGAAATAACAGAGAATTTAACAGGTTTTGTTACTTTGCCATCTTCTATTAAGAAAGCCATTGAAGGAGCAATTGTAAAGGTTGACATTCCTGAACCATGTTTGATTGTATCTATTAGAATGCCGTATTTAACGCCTTTAATCAGTTCTTCTTTGGTCATTTTCTTGTCTGCATCAATATAGGTGCAGGTCATACGAACTATGGGTTCAAATTCAAAATTCATAGCTCTTGCATTGCCTGTAGCATCTTCATTTAAAGCTGCTGCTGTTTCAGCACTATGCAATCGACCTCTTAATATGCCTTTTTCGATTAGTGTGGTCTTGCAGGCTAGGTTTCCTTCATCATCAAAGGGAGTGTAACCACTACCTACAATGTTACCATCATCAAGAATGCTTAAGTTTTCAGAACCTACACGCTTACCAAGCTGCCATTCTTTGATCATTTCTTCATCGCCAACCATAAAGTCGGCTTCGCTTTTATGACCAAAGCTTTCGTGAGCAAAAACGCCAGCAGCCATTGGAGAAAGCACAACGGTATAATTTCCACCAGGAATAGTCTGAGCATTTTTGTAGAAGTTTCTAGCTTTTTCAATGTGTTCTTTAGTAAGATTCTGCAAGCCTTTTAATTCTTCAAAACTTGTGAAGGCTTTGCACCACATTTCGCTAAAACCATCAGCACCGCTACCAAATTTGAAACCAATTCTCATTCCAGAAATCTGAGTATCAAATTTAACATTACAACCGATGCTCGAAGAAAATTCTTTTACCAAATTAGAATCAGAATAATTAGCTGACCAGAAATTTATTTCTGGGTCGGTTTCGACAACTTTTGCGTATTCTTTTGCAAGAGCCAATTTGTCGTGCAAAGGAATATTCTTAACGTTATTTTTCTGGAAACGGCAACAGTCACCAGAATTTTTTTGCAAGCGTACAACAAGAGGATGCTTGTTTACATCTGGATTTGGTGTTGCCAAAGCGGCTAAAGAAGCCAGTTCTTCATTAATAGAATCTAAGTCTGTAGTGGAAGAATAATACCATTTTTTGCCATCAAATAATCTAATGAATGCACCAGAATCATTAGATTCCTTGATTTCTTCCAAACGGCCCATTTCTATTCTGATGTGTGAGCTATAAATGTGCTCAATTCGAACGTCTGAATAAAAGTCTTTCGGGAAATTGTACATTGTTCACTCCATTCCTAGTGTACACCTATTATTAAATGTTTATATGGGGAATAGGTGCCAATCAAAGTATATCTAATAGATATTAACACTTGTTAAAACTATCTACAATATTTTTTTAGTAAAACATTAGACAAAACTTTAAAATAAATAAAATCAGCAATAACCATAGTTTTTGGAACTTAAAAAGAATATTGATTCTATTATAAACGTTATTGCGATCATTAACAAAATCAATTCATAAAGTACCCCTTCCTCTATCACTCTTTACATTACTTTGTAATAAGTTTATAATGCCCATTAGATTAAAATAATTAATTAAGAAGCATATGAATTATGGAAATTGAAAGAAAGTTTTTGTTAAAAAGCGATAATTGGCGAAGTTTATCAACAAAAAAAATTATCATAAAACAAGGCTATATCTCGACTAATCCTGAATCTACAGTCAGAATCAGAATTACTGATTCAAAAAGTTTTATTACTATAAAGGGTAAAGGGAATGGTTCTATTGCACACCCAGAATACGAATATGAGATTCCGACAAAAGATGCTGAAGAAATGTTTGACTTGTTTTGTAAAAACTCAGGAATCGAAAAGATAAGACATATTGTTGAATTTGAAGGTCATAAGTGGGAAATTGATGAATTTACCGGTAAGCATAAGGGGTTAATTCTAGCTGAGGTAGAACTAAACTCAGTTAATGAAAGTGTTGAATTGCCGAACTGGATAGGCAAAGAAGTAACAGGGAACCCAAAATATTACAATTCTAACCTATCAAGAGCAAGTTGAAAAAACTATGCTAAGATAGAAAAATTTTTGCATTTAATTACCTTGTATATTCTTTGTGGTGGGTGGTGGGTGGTGAGTGGTGAGCAGCAAAACCAAATAATAACAGTCATAACAGAGTAAAATATGGAGTTTATTATGGCAGATAACTTATATGAAGAATATTTAAGTAAAGAAACCGACTTAGACAAATGTCTTTATCTATACGATTTATACCACAAAGACCCACAAACCTTTTTCAAACTGGCAAATGAACATAGAATAGAGTTTTTACCAATACTTTATACACCTACCATAGGAGATGCTGTTATCAATTACAGTAAGAACTACAAATATCCGCTTGGACTAACTATTTTCTATAAAGATAAAGGGAAAATAAAAGCAATTCTAGAAAATGCAAAAAAAACTTTTGCCGATAAGGGAATGACCATAGCAGTAGTAACTGATGGTGAAGGTGTTTTGGGAATAGGTGACCAAGGGGTTGGAGCTATTTATATCTCGTTAGGCAAATTAATGGTCTATGCTCTCTGTAGCCAATTAGATATGTCAACCACTTTACCAATCATGCTAGATGTAGGAACCAACAATCAAACTCTATTAGAAGCTGATGAATATAAAGGATGGCGACATTCAAGAATAACGGGTAAAGATTACTATGATTTCATAGATGAGTTTGTTCATGCATTTACAACGGTTTTTCCAGATAGCTTTCTGCACTGGGAAGATTTTGGGAGAGATAATGCAAGACCGGTTCTTGACAAGTATAGAGAATTTCATCCCTCTTTCAATGATG
This sequence comes from Candidatus Rifleibacteriota bacterium, assembly GCA_905236675.1. Taxonomy (GTDB): domain Bacteria; phylum Muiribacteriota; class Ozemobacteria; order Ozemobacterales; family Ozemobacteraceae; genus RUG334. Next base: position 20,400 of record CAJOND010000009.1, read on the forward strand.
ACATACAAGGAACAGGAGTAGTTGCACTGGCAGCAGTATTGAGTGGAATAAAAAAATCAGGTATTCCAACGAATAAACATAAAGTTTGTATTTTAGGTGCTGGAACAGCAGGCTGTGGCATTGCAAACCAGATTTGCAAAGGTCTGTCTCTTGAACTTGGCATTTCTTTTGAAGAAGAAAAAAGGAACTTTTATCTTATAGATAAGAAAGGATTACTTCTAGATAACGATGATAATCTTTTATATTTTCAAAAAGATTTCTGTCATTCAGAAAAAGAAGTATCTAAATGGATTGTAAAAGATAAAAGACAGATAACTCTTTTAGAAGTAATTCAAAATGTACATCCGACAATTTTAATTGGCTGTTCGACAGCTTCAGGCGCTTTTACTGATGAAATACTGACTCAAATGTATTCTTTCAATAAAAAACCTATAATTATGCCTATATCTAATCCTACTTCAAAGGCGGAAGCCACCCCCGAAAGAGTTCTAAAATGTACTGAAGGCAACGCTCTTATTGCTACAGGCAGTCCATTTAAGCCAGTTATTTATAATGGTCGTCAAATACCTATATCTCAATGCAATAATGCTCTGGTTTTTCCAGGTATAGGTCTTGGAATGATAAAATCAAAATCTAGAGTCCTTACGGACGAAATGTTATTAAGAGCAAGCAAGGTAGTTGCAAAAGAGACTGAACAAGATACTAACTCACCAAATTCTTTGTTACCAAGCTTCGAAAAGGTTTTAAAATTATCCCAAAAGATTAGCGAACAAATAAATTAACTTTACATTTTATTAAAAATAATTAAATTTATTATGATAATTTATTTAAAAGCATGAGGCCAGAATAATGAAAATAAAGTGTTTTATTTTTCTTTTTATTATTTCATTAATACCTATAGCTGTTTTAGCTACAGAAATTAATGTAAACAATAATAATATTACTGTTATAGCCTCATCAACATTATTATCAGAGAATGAAGCTCCCTTACCTGCATCTTTTACTTCCGACCAGCTATTTGATCGAATGGAAAAAAAATCGGAAACTATAAATGCAATCGAATCAGAAGTAATGCTGTATGACAATACGAGTTCATCTAGTGTTATATTGAGAGTAAAAAGTCCAGATAAGTTTTCCATTAATTTTAAAGATGGCAGTACTAGTGTGTATTTTAATGGCACAAATCTCTGGATTTATATTAAAGATCTTAATGAATGTTTTTATCACAGTTCTGACTCTTCTACATGGTTAAGCAGGTTTAGTTCTGTAGTCTCTTTATTTAATCCTAAAAAGCTGTTTTTAAATATGACAAGAGACACATTGAAAACCTTATTTGAAATTGAAGCAATAAAAAGAGAGCAAAAGCCAGACAATGATTATCATTATCATTTAAAACTAAGTCCTAAATTTAAAAATATTCTTATTGAAGTTTTTGAATTAGGCTATTATGAAGCTGTTTTTTCAGAAAAAATATATTTGCCTGTAGAAGTTAAAGAATATGATACCAAAGGTAAATTAAAAAGCGTTCTTTCTGTTAAGTCTTATAAAATAAACGAGGAAGTATCAGACGATTCATTTGAATATAAAAACAATACAGAAGCAGTAATGGTTCCTATAAGTATTGTAATAATGCAAAAATTTGAGTATTACAAAGATAAACTCATACAAAAATTAGATGAAACAACAGAAAGTTTAAAAAATAGCTTTCTGAATTGGGGTTTTTAAATGGCTTCTAGAAATAAAGATGATTTTAGCTGGGTAGAAGATTTCAGGAATGAGCACATAAAAAAATCGTCTAGAAACCCAGGATTAGCGGCTTTAATGTCCTTTTTTATTATGGGACTAGGTCAGATTTATTCTGGACACATAGATAGAGGAATTATTTTATTATTTTTTCACATTGGTTATATATTTTCAGCTTACAGCCTATTTAATGGCGGATTAGTGTATACCTGGCTTATTTCTTTTGCCAGCCCTCATATAATAATCATAATCGAATATATATTATCTGTAATCTTTATACTTACATGGATTTACAATATAAAAGATGCTTATTATCTTTCTATATTCAGCAGTTTTAGAGATTGGTTTGAAGTAGAAAGAGTCTTGTTACCATCTATGGGAGTCCCTTCTGATAAGTTGATTTCCAATAATACTTCAATGGATTTATTGGAAAATAAGACCAATTTATCTACTGCAAAAGTTTTAATATCTGACAATTCATCTGATAACGCTGAAATAGTTAAAGATGAAAACCAAGACGAATCCGTAATAAACATATCTGCTGTAAAAGCTGAAAACAATAAAACAGAGACAAAAAATGAAGAAAATGTAGATTCTTCAGAAGACTTAAACGAGGACTTGATTTATATGAACTCTAACTCATGGAAAATTTACTGGGGAAGCCTTTTAACACTTATTATCATAGGATTCGGTATAGCTTGTTATTTTCAAAAAGACCAGTCCGAAGCTTCGTTTCAAATAGTTAAGAATTTTGATATTCCTAAAACTCCTAATAATGAAACAAACAAACAAAATGCTCAAACTTCGATAATCCCAGAAACTCAAACAAGTTCATTCCAAACTTCAACTCAAACCCCAAACCCCAGTCCAAACTCATTGTCACAAAAAGTCGTCCAGAATACCCAACCAGCTAATATATCACAGGAACAGATTGAAGCTTACGTTGATAACAGAATAAAGACTCTTTTAGAGCTAAGTGATAAAGTAACGACTTTTGTTAAAGAATATGAAAAAACAAAAGTTGCATCGAATAATAACAATAACTCTGCAAATACCCCTTTAATAGTTTCTGCCGATGTTCCTTCTATTTATAATAATTCAGATATTGAAAACCACGAAAACATATCAGAAGGGAATGATTTTGGTAACAATCAGGTTTTAATAATCCAAGGCAAAAAAGGAACAAGTATTCTTAATAAAACCTCAAACGAAGACCTTCAAGTAAGAAATACAGGTGTAGTATTATACGAAGCACCTGAAAATAATAAAGATGACATCCAGATTATTTTAACCGATGATAACAATGTTGAACAAGCAGACCAAGAAGAAGAAACAGTAATAAAACCTAATTTTAGTCCTTTATCTCCCACAGAAATTCAGAACCAGCATATAGTACCTAATATAAATCAGCAGACCTTAGATAGACTAAAAGAAGAAGAAAAAGCTTCTATAAATGAAAGAGATAAAAAAGAAGAAAAACAAATAGATGAAGAAGAAATAGCTGGTGGCAAAGTTCTATTTGAAAAAATAAAAGACAGTAACAATAAAGAAAATGAAATAACAAAAACATCGGATAAAACAAAAACATCTGATAAAAATAACGATTCTACAGATAAACAAGCAAATAAAAAATATGAAAAACCGCTAGAACCTAAACCTATTTTTGAAAGCGAAGAACTCAGGGCAAAGTTAGAAAAAATCAAAGAAAAAGGTGCTTCTGAATTTTATCAAGGGAATTGGGAAGGTGCCCTCCCCTTCTATTTTGAAGTGCTTAAATACAGAAGAAATGCAGAATCTTTTGAAATGGTTGGCATAATCTTTGAAAAGATGAATAAACTTCCTGATGCTTTTGAAGCTTATGAAAATGCTTATTTCCTAGGTCTAAACTCAAATCATAATATTGCACGCCTAGGTTTGATTGCTGAAAAAATCGGTAATTATGAGAAAGCACAAAAATACTTAGAAAAAGCTATAGAAAACAATCCTAAAAGGGCAGATATTATATTAAGCTATGCTCGCTGTTTAAGTAAACTGGGAGAAAACTTGGCTGCTGCTCAGGTCCTTGCTGTTTTAAGAGATAGCACTAATTCATATGCTATCAAAAAGGCAGCAGAACAACAATACCAGAAAATTGCCAATCAAATTAATTTGGAAGAAAATAATACTGTTGATAATCAAACTCATTCTGAAATGGAATTAGAATGAGTCCCAAATCAAATAACAAAAAAATAATCGGTTCAAGCCAGGCAATGCTTGAAGTTTTTGAATTATTGGACCGAATTGGGGAAAATGATGTAACAGTTTTAATTACAGGTGAATCTGGTACAGGCAAAGAACTTATAGCACAGGCACTTCATCAGCAAAGCAAAAGGAAAAATAATCCCTTTGTTAAAATCAATTGTGCTGCTATTCCAGAAAACTTAATTGAAAGCGAGTTATTTGGTTACGAGAAAGGCTCGTTTACTGGTGCATATCAACGAAAACTAGGTAAATTTGAAATAGCCAACTCTGGAACTATTTTCCTTGATGAAATCGGTGAAATGAATCAAGCCACACAAGTTAAGCTTTTAAGAGTCTTACAAGAAAGAGAATTTGTTCGTGTAGGTGGAATAAATACTATTAGAGTTGATACCAGGGTAATTGCAGCTACCAATAAAGATTTATTACAAAGTATAGCCATGGGAAATTTCCGAGAAGATTTATTCTATAGATTAAATGTTATAAATATAAGATTGCCATCTTTAAGAGATAGATTAGCTGACATTCCTGAATTAGTAGAAAATTTTTCACATCAGTTTCATGCTAAATTCAATAAACCTTATAAAACTTTTTCAAAAAATTTCATGAGTAAGTTATTACAATATCATTGGCCTGGAAATATAAGAGAATTGCAGAATCTAATAGAAAAGGCAATAATACTTGGTGATGAGAGCGTTATAGACAGAAAAAAAGATGGAACCGACAATTTAATACGTTTAGAGAATAAAGAGTTAATTTCCGAAGCTATGCTAAATATGGATTATAAGCTTGCAAAAGAAACAATTTTAGAAAGTTTTGAAAGAGAGTATTTTACAGCTTTACTAAAACGCTCTAATGGAAATATATCAGAAGCAGCTAGAATTTCTGGAATGCATCGAAAAAATCTTTTTGTTAAACTTCAAAAGTTGAATATTAGATAGAATATGGAAGAGGGAAGAGAGCTAGATGGAAGAATTTAGAAATGAAAGCTGAACAAATATAATAATTACATCTCTCAAATCTTATATCTAAAGAACTTATTCTGCTTTTCCAAAAGAATTATAGAAATCATTCAAATCTTTAAGACGTTCTGCTTTTAACTCTTTGAGTTCATCAGGAGTTTCTTCATATGCAATTTTTAATAGTTCGCCAGCTCTTTTCAATTTGTTCTGTTTCAAATAAAGCTTACCTAAACTATTAGTTATGTCTAAATAATCTTCTAAGTTATTTGCTTTTTCATCTTTACTCATAACTTCATAAGCTGTTTCTATAAGCAACTGAGCTCTGTCCAAATCCTTGTCCATCAGCGTAAGAACATAACCAGTAGCATTTAATATTCTAGGAACATTTGGATAAAGTTTTAATAATTTTTCATATATTTCAAGAGCTTCATTATATTTTTTCTCTTTGACAGAAATAACACCTTTAAGATATTGATAATCAATTTCCTCACTAATTCCACTTCTAATAGAATCTAAATAAGTTTTACATTTATTGTAATCACCTTTTCTAATCGCCAAATAAGAAAGATTCAACCTTAGACGATCAGCCGCCAGTATTTCTTCATAATTTAAAGGAACGGTAATCAAACCTTCTTTAAAAGTTTCTTCTGCCTCGTTTTGACGACCTTCCGACAAAAGTATTAAACCTAATAACTCGTAAGATACAGCATCTTCAGCCCATTCCAGATTTTTAACGGCAATTCTGTGAGCTTCAAGAATCTTTCCTTTTTTAAAAAGAATATTAGCAATATTATATTTCGATCTATATATATTAGGAACCATAGCGTCTAGTTGTTCAAAAACATCCTGTGCTTCATCTAACTTTTCTTGAGCTTCTAATGTTTGAGCTAAACCGCTGTATGATTCAAGACTTTGAGGATTTATGTTAATAGCTGTTTTAAAGCATTGCTCTGCCATATCAAATTTTCCAGCTTTTGCATAAAAAATACCATTTGTAATATTTTTTTGCTCTTTGTAATAGGACATTTCAAACATACAGGCTGCGAAAGTATAAATAACAGGAAGGAATATAAACAAAAATGATACCCCTGTAAATCTCGGTTTGAATCTTACTTCAGGGAGACAACAAGAAAAATGCAGGCTTATTAGTAATACTATAAACCCAGCTAAAGGTAAAATTGTTCCATTAAACAATCCATAAAAAACAAAAGTAAATATAGCTGTTAAAGTAGATTTGCTGACAAAATAATAATCATTTTTCGAAGCTTTATAATCGTAATTTATTAAAGAGGTTGTCAGTCCAAAAGCTATTAAAATTAGTGCAATTACTACTGCGGTAAATTCTTTGGGAATAAAACCAGCACTTATACTTAAAAATGCTATTAAAATAATTATTAATAATGGCAACCAAGGGAATATAAATATTCTTTCTTCTGAAATAGTATTTTCATTATCTGAATTATCTGTGTTTTCTGTGTTTTCTGTGTTTTCTGCATTTTCTGCATCTTTATTATCGGTTTTTACTGTATTTTCTGTATTTTCTGTATCTGTTTTTTCTTCATCTGCTATTTTTTTTGCATTATCCCATTCCAAGAGTTCGTCTACTGGTTCATATTTAGAGTTTTTTCTTATAAAACAACCATATACAGCAATTAAAAGGGAACAAAATCCCCAAAGTCCTAATATTCCTGTTTCTGCGAGAATGCGGATCTTTATTATAAGGCATTATTCCAAGAGATGATGCTGTTGGAGGACGTTTTAAAGGCATAATATAAGGAACAGATCCAACACCAGTCCCAGTAAAAGGATGTTCTTTAAAAATACCAAAACCCATTTGCCAAAGAATTAATCTAGAAACAAAAGGTTGAGAAGTATAAGGGACTTTTGTTATTTTTTTCCATGGATATTTAGTGGTCTCATAATAGACTGTCCATTGAAGGCCTAATAATATTGCTGCAAGTAATAAACCAACAATAATCGGACTTTTTTTAGAAATCCTGCCAGAATATTTAAAAGTATTTGCCCAAAACCAAATTAGAGTCATAAATGCTAAACAAAGCATATGACCATCTTTTTTTAGAAGAATAATAGCAGCAATTTGTATAATAAATAGTATTAAAAAAATAAGAGAATCAATTAATTTTTTTTTGTAAAATTCGAAAATCAAACCAAAAGTAATGGATGAAGTCAAACAAAGGAATAATCCAAGATAATTTGGATTAGACAATGTACCAACAACTGTCATACTACCTAAATACAACAGGAAATCACAACCATAATATTGAAAGATAGAATAAATGGACATAAAACAGCCGCTAATGGCAATAGTAACTGCTATTGAATAATTATCTATACTTTTTCTAAAAAGTCTTAAACTACCTAAACAGATTATAAAACCCAGACCAATCATTGATAATCTAAGACAAGCATTATAATTCGTATAATAAAGAGATATTCCAATAGCAATAAATAGTATTAATAAAACAGGTGTAAGACTGTTATAACCTTTAGTTGGACGATAAAAAGCTAGTAACAGCGAAGATACAGAAATAGCAATTATTGAGGTAAAAACAATCGTCCAACCACTAATAACAAAAGGATCTCTGAAGTTGAATCTTATTAGCCAAGGTTGGACTAACAATATAATTGTTATTACTAAACCTATTATACGTATTAGTAAATTTAATATTTTCGATGACATTAATTATCAGAATATAGAAATATTTGAGGAATTTCAAGCTTATCGCCAATTTTTATATCTAATTCTTCTATAGAACCTGCATTTAATTCCAAGGCATATCTAGCAGGGAATTTTGAATCGTATTGAGGTAAGGTATCCGGTTTTTTACCATAACCAGGAACCATTTTCTTTATGTATTCCGAAACAGTTAAATCTTCTGAAAAAAATATTAAATCTAGTGGAATACGTGTATTCATCATCCAAAAAGACATTTTATGAGAATAATTATAAACAAATAGCATACCTGTATCTGATGCTAATTCTCTATAAAACATCAATCCTTTTGCTTTTTCAAAATCACTTCTTGCCAGCATAATCTTAAGGTTATGACCATTAAGTTTAGCCTCAACACTTGGTAAAATCTGTGGTTCGTATAAACTAGGATCACGATATCTATACTGGGCTGAAGCGGTTGAAGAATGACTACAACCTAATATAACTATCAGGGCAAAAGTTATAAACAATAATATTTTAACAAAATGTTTTTTCACAGCAACCCCAACTTGTTATTTAGTTTGCTTAACTCAGATTCTATTTCTGCTGAACTCTTTAGATTAAGTAATGGAGCTATAAGTTTTTGTATTTCCTTTAATGAAATATTGCGAACAATATTTTTTACAGAAGGAATTAATACAGAATTCATAGATAGCTCTCGCAGACCTAGTCCAATAAGCAAAATAGTATATTTTGTATCGCCAGCTATTTCTCCACAGATACAAACTTCTGTATTATGATTCTTTGCAGCTTCAACCACATGTTTAATCAAATAAAGAATAGCAGGATTCGTCGGTTTATATAAATGTGTTACTTTTGGATTAGTTCTATCTACAGCTAAAGTGTACTGAACCAAATCGTTACTGCCTATCGCGAAGAAATCAACTTCGCTGGCATACAAATCAGCCATAATAGCAACAGACGGAACTTCAACCATCATACCAATTTTAATCTTCTTGGGTAATTTATAACCCTCTTTAATCATCTGTGCTTTAACATCAAAAAGGATTTTTTTAGCTTCATCCAATTCTTCCATACTGCAAATCATTGGGAAAAGAATTCGAACTTGATCTTTTGCACCATCTATTGCGGTTCTTAGAATAGCACGAAGCTGAGTCACAAATAAATCCTTACATTCTAAGGATATTCTAATGGCGCGCCAACCAAGTTCAGGATTCTGCTCAATATTATTACCAGTTAAGTGAGATATTTTATCTCCACCCAAATCAATTGTGCGGAAAACTAGCGGATTACCATTCATCTTTTTGAGAGCTTCCACATAACTTTCATAAAGCTCTTCTTCTGTAGGGAAAGTTCTTCTTGTCAGATAAGCAAACTCTGTTCTATAAAGACCAACTCCACAAGCATTGTTCTTTACAGCCTGCTCAATATCACTTAACTGCCCAACATTCGCCTTTAATTTAATTTCCACACCATCTTTAGTAACTGAAGGTTCTGATAGAACCTCAAAAATTCGGCGTTGGCGATTCTGGTATTCTAAGAATTCTTTTTGATATCTATATTTTAACTTTTCATCAGGATTTAAAAATATTTGTTCCGAAGAACCGTCTATTATTGCATAAGAGCCGTCTTCAGCTTTTTTCATTAAATCTTTAACTTGAATTAAAGCAGGAATTCCTAAGGAACGTGCCATAATAGCAGCATGAGATGTAGTCGTGCCTTCTTCAATAGCTATTCCTAGGATTCTAGATGGATCTAAGATCATCATATCGGAAGGAGTTAAATCTTCTGCTAAAACAATCATCCCTTCTTCTAATTCTTCTAGTTTAGTTGTAGGACTTTTTGACTTTTGGCTATTTTTAAGAATACGTTTTCCAATGTCTAAGATATCTATAGCTTTACTTTGGAATTGAGGATCAGGAAGATTTTTAAAGAAAGTACTATAATCTTTTATAACCCTGCTTACAGCTGACTGACAACTTTGTTTCTGTTCTTTTATTCGTTTAATAATTTCTTTTCTAAGATCTGGGTCATCTACCAAAGTCAAATGAGCCTGAAAAATATTTGATATTTCAGCACTACTCTTGATTTGTGGCATATCAAGCATTTGAGTGATTTCATTGCGAGAAATTTCCAATGCCACATTGAAGCGTTCTATTTCAGCTTCAACATTGACTTCTTGAACATCTTCAGTTGGCAAACTATCCAACTGAAAGTGTTTCAAGCAATAAATTTTACCCAAGGCATAGCCTGGTGATATAGATAAACCTTTCACATTAAAAACCTTGAAAACAAAGTTGCGGTATTTTATCATAGGTTAAATTAGCTATCAAGTTTTATTTAAATATTATTTTTTGGAGCCTGTATGCGTATATTATTATCGAATGATGACGGCATTCATTTTTCTGGTCTTATTGCATTGGCAAAAGCTATGACTACCCTTGGTGAAGTTTTTGTCTGTGCACCCGATATAGAAAGAAGTGCTGCAAGCCATGCTTTAACCCTTGGAATGCCACTAAGAGCAAAAGAAGTGTCTTTTGAAGTTCCGAATGTAAAAGCTTTTGCCATAAGTGGAACACCTGCCGATTGCGTTAAATTAGGTATCGAATACTTATTGCCCGAACAACCAGACTTAGTTGTCAGCGGAATAAATAAAGGTCCCAATATGTGCTGCGATATTATGTATTCTGGAACAGTTGCAGCTGCATATGAAGGTGCTTATAAAGGAATACTTTCACTAGCCGTTTCATTAGATTCTTATAGCACTGATGTTGATTATTCAATTGCAGCCCAATGGGGCTTAAAATGCGTTCAAAAGCTAATAGAAATCAATGCTGATAAGAGATTCATTTACAATATAAATGTTCCTAATTTAGAACAGGATAAAATCAAAGGCTTAAAAATAACAAAAATGGGTTTTATTGAATATAGAGGCGGTTTTGAAAAACGTATAGACACTTTTGGAAAACCTTACTACTGGGTAAATGGCAAGCCTTATGTAATAGATCATAACCCCGAATGTGACAATAATGCGGTCGCAGACGGATATGTTTCACTAACTCCCCTAAGCAGAGATTACACAGCTTATGCTGTAATGGATAAATTGAATAATATAAGTGGTTGATGATAGGCGGTTGGTGATTGGTGATTGGTGGTTGGTGGTTGGTGATGAATGTTGATATGCATAACAAACTTAAAGAAATAATTCAATCTTTAAAAATATGGGAAAACCATGATTTACTTTGGTTACCCACAACTACATCAACAAATGATGATATAAAAGCAATTTGGCATAATGACAATTTCTGCCCAATAATTGAAGTAGCAGATACACAAACAAAAGGAAAAGGACAATATGAACGCAAATGGGCTTCATCATCCATTGGTCAGTGCCTTATGTTTTCTTTCAGTATCGATATTAAAGAATTTGAATTTCCTGTATCAATGATTGCAGGCATTGCATTAGCTATTGCTTTAGAAGAATTGGGAGTATCAAAATCAGACTTTTGGCTTAAATGGCCTAATGATATATGGTTAAACAATAAAAAGCTTTCTGGCATATTAACGGAATCAACAACTATAAATCATGGTTTAAGAAGTGTTGTAGGAATAGGAATAAATATATTGCCTCTGCCAGATAAATCTATCAATGCTATTTCTCTAAGTGAATACAATATTCATGTTACCAGGGAAGAAGTTCTAATTGCCTTTCTAAAAGCTTTCGATAAAATATTCCATTTATCAGCTTCTAAACTCTCTGAACTTTGGAACAATTATGCTTCCAATTTTAAAAAAATAAAGTGTAAAATCCAGATTTTAAATGAACCAGCTTTTATCGCTACTGCTTTAGGGGTTTCAAATGATGGTTCTTTGATGGTTGAAAAAACGAATGGTGAAAAGAGAAAAATAATATCAGCCACATTAACACCAATTATTTAATCTGATGATATAAAGAGTGAATCAAATTAAGTAATCAATAATCTCTACTTAATTGAGAATATCTGACTAATTCAAGTTTTTTAGGGAATTTGCCATCTAGTTCAGCAAATAAACCTTCAACTTTACCTGGTCCCTGAGCACAAAGAAATTTTTCAGAAAAACCTGTTAAAAAACGCCCTACTACAGTTTTTCTATCTACTCCTATAACCCCATTGATGGCTCCTGTCATTCCCAAATCTGTTAACACACCAGTTCCACCATCAGGCAGAATTCTGTTATCTGATGTTTGAACATGTGTATGGGTTCCATAAGCTATAGAAGCTCTACCGTTAACATGCCAAAAAAATGCTAATTTTTCTGAAGTTGCCTCACCATGAAAATCTATAATTAATGGTATGTTCTGAGGCAAAGTTCTGTACAATCTATCAAAAGTTTCAAAAGGACAAAAGCAGCTTTCCATAAACACGCGACCTGCTAAATTAATAACCGCTATGCTCCCTTTATCTTTTTTTGAAAATATACGGCAACCCGTTCCAGCATCATTATCAGGCAACATATTATGAGGTCTTAAAACATAATCATGAGATGATACCACGTCAGCCCAATCAGCCCTGCAAAAAATGTGATTGCCTGTAGTTATAACATCTACACCGGCATCTTTTATTATTTTTGCATGCTTTGCAGAAAGACCATTGCCTGCTGTAGCATTTTCACCATTGACTATTACCCAGTCAGGCTGATAAATATCTCTTAGCTTTGGTAAAAGAGTAGTTATAGCTTCACGCCCAGTTTTACCATATATGTCACCAAGCATTAATATTTTCATATAGAATATTGTATCCATAAACTAAAAAAAAACTATGGCAAATACCATAGTTTTCTTTTAGTCACTTAGTGTGCTATTTCAACACTTCGAGTTTCGCGAATTAAAACGACTTTAACCTGACCAGGATATTCCATGTCGCTTTCAATTTTCTTCACTATATCTCGACAAAGTTTAGGAGCAGTTATATCGTCTACGTCTTCTGGACTTACCATAACACGTATTTCACGACCAGCCTGAATAGCATATGCAGAAGCAACACCATTGAAACCTTTTGCTATTGTTTCCAAGTCAACTAATCGCTTAATATAAGCTTCTAAGGATTCGCTTCTAGCACCACGTCTTGAAGCAGAGATTGCATCTGCTGCTGATATTAAAACAGCTTCAGGTGTTTCAAAAGGAACATCTTCATGGTGAGCAGCGATACAATTAACTACCTTGGGAGATTCCTGATATTTTCTAGCAAAATCAGCACCCAACTTAGCGTGATTACCTTCATCACTTTCTATAACCTTACCAATATCGTGTAATAAACCTGCTCTTCTAGCTAATTGTATGTCTCCACCAATTTCAGCAGCAAGATTACCTGCAAGGTTAGCTACTTCAATAGAATGCTGCAATACATTCTGTCCATAAGAAGTTCTATAATTCAAGCGGCCAACAATTTCAATCAATTCCTGATGAATGCTCTGTATACCAAGAGCAAGCATTGTCTGTTCACCAGCTTCTTTTATTCTTAGCTGAACTTCTTTTTGCGCTTTTTCATACATTTCTTCTATCTTAGCTGGATGTATTCGACCATCAAGAGTAAGATTTTCCAAAGTTACGCGTGCAATTTCTCTTTTGATTGGATCAAAAGAAGAAAGCACGACTGCTTCTGGAGTATCATCTATAATGACATCAACACCAGTAAGATTTTCAAAAGCTCTTATATTACGACCTTCACGCCCAATAATACGACCTTTCATTTCTTCGCTAGGAAGTTCAACAACAGTAACTATTGGATCAATTGTGTGGTCTGTAGCACATCTCTGAATAGAAGTAGCCAATATTTCACGAGTCTTTTTATCAGCTTCAGATTTGATTTTTTGATCAGCTTCGTTAATTTTGAGTGCAATCTCATATTGAAGCTCATCTTCAATCTTCTTCAAAAGAATTTCTTTTGCCTGTTCAGGTGTTAAACCAGCAACTCGTTCTAATTCTTTCTTCTGCTGTTCAAGTAGTGCTTCGCTTTCTTGTTTCAGTTTTGCTATTTCAGATTCTTTATCTCGCAGCAAGTCTGCACGTTTTTCAAGACTTTCAGATCTAGCATCTACTTTTTCTATTCTAGCGTTAAGAGCAGTTTCCTGTCTTTCAATTTCCTGACGTTTCTTTTGAAGCTCACGTTCAGAATTTTTGCGATCTGTTAATTCTTTATCACGAATTTCTTTAGCTTTCTTTTGAGCTTTTTGAAGTTCGCGTTGGGCATTATTCTTGGCTTCTTCAAGAATATTTTTTTCCTGTTGTTTCGCAGCTGCAACTAAACCATCTGCTTTTTTCTTTTCGCTGTTCTTCGCGATGAAAAAGCCGATTATTCCAGCTACAACGGCGACCACAACCCCCAATATATATACCATATAGTCAGGCATGAGTCCTCCGTGTAACTTATTCGTTAATTTTTCCACTAGCCCTTCTGATTTTTCGGGTTTTGAAATATTAGACATAAATTATATATTTTCAGGATATTCCTTACGATTAAATTCCTTGCTGAGAGACTGAACAAAAGTATCAAATACTTCTTTTTGTTTTTGTGGAAGAAGTTGACTTCTAATTTCTTCTTGAACTTCTTCTAATTTTCTAGTTCCAGCAGGTGTGCGGCCGTCAACTCTAATAAGATGATAACCGAACTGGGTTTTTACAGGTCCAACAACCTTTCCTACTTCAGCTTCTTTACAAGCTTTTTCAAATTCAGGTACCATTTGGCCATCTGAGAATTTACCGAGATCTCCACCCTGTTGTTTTGATGGACAAATAGATGAAGATTTAGCGACTTCTTCAAATTTAGTTGGATCTTTTTGTAAATCAGCTAACAATGATTTAGCCTTTTCTTCTTCTTTAACAAGAATATGATGAGCCTGCATTTGAGCAGGAGCAGAGAAATTAGCCAGATTCTTATTATAGAAGTCCTTAATTTCATCATCATTAACAGTTACAGGTCTAAGCACTTTATCAAATAACATCTTAACAATAGTACGACGTGCGGTATCGTTAACAACTTTTGGATTAGCTTTTGCATAAGTATCATAATTCTTTTCGACATCATGCAAAGAAAGAACTCTAGCAAAATGCTGGTTCAAAAAGTCATTCAAACCTTCTCCACCAAGAACCTGAGGTCTAATAAAAGCAGGAATCTGTTCCAAATCTTTATATATTTCAGATACTTTTATTTCTACACCGTCATATTTTGCTAAGACAGCATTTGATTCAGCTTCTGTAATAGAATCTTTACGAATATATTCAGCTACTTTTGCATCAAAAGTAAAATTATATAGTTTTTTCAAGCGATCAATTTCAGCTTTGAAAGTAGCCATCTGTTTTTCCCCAGCCAAATCTCTTCTGATTTGAGAAGAAACAGTTTCAAATGCCTTAACTGTACCATCTTTTTTTTCTGTATATTTTACTATCACATAAAGATTTTCTGCGATTGAAATTGGAGCAGATACTTTATCAGCTCCTAAAGAGGAAAGAGCTGTTGAAATTTCTGGAACCAAATCGTCCAAATGCATAAAACCCTTATCGCCGCCATTTGCTTTATTATCATCAATAGAAGAAGCTTTTGCTACTTCTATAAAGGATTTACCAGAATTTAAGTCTTTTACTATAGCGTCAGCCTTTTCTTTTGAATCTGTAGAGATTTGGAAAATATGATATTGATCTGGTTCTGTAAAAAGTCTTTTGTTATCTTCATAAAACTTCTTAGCAGTTTGTTCATCAACATTAACTTGTCCGAGCAACTTTTTTATATGTTCGATAGATAAAGCAGCAACTGCCATCCTATGAGAATCTCTTTTAAATTCATCGGTTTTATCTAAACCGTCTAATTTTGCCTTCTTTTCAAACATAGTTACTTCAACCAACTGGCGAAGGAACTCTTTTCTTCCTTCTATGGTGGCAAGCTGAGCAGCTGCTTGAGGAGAAACTTCTTTAAAAGCAGCAACTTCACGATCATATACTTCACGAGTTATCTTTATATCAGAAAGTTCAGCTAAAACATCTGTTGGACTACCTTTTACAGCTGAGGGAATAGGAACTATATCATTCTGTGAAGGCGGCATCATTGGTTGTGCTTTACAATCCGCACCACATAACAAGGCTGATATAAGAATAATAAATAAAGCGCCGAAACGCTGATGTTCTAATTTCATAGAGCCTCCAAGTAATTTGTATCAAATTATTATAACATTGATACTTTTATTATTCAAATCTATTTATTTTAATCAAAAAATACGCATTATAACTTAATTATAGACCCCAAAATCTATAGAAAGAAATCAGAAGCTATAAAATGTCACATACCATAAGCAAACTAGGCTTGGGTTCTTTCATCCATAATCTTTTGCATAATCTTAACTGTTTCAATAGCATCTTTCGCGTAGAAAACCCTGCCTTTGTAAATACTTTGCAGTTCCTTTTCCACATAATCACGAGTAAGAGCCGCTCCACCAAGAATAACATCCGGCAAAAAAGCCTTTCGATTCAACTCCTCTAGGTTTTCCTTCATAACAACAGTTGATTTAACAATCAAGCCACTCATCCCGATAACATTAGAATTATGTTCTTTTGCAGCTTTTATCATTGTCGAAATGTCAACCTTTATGCCTAAGTCAACTACAGAAAAACCGTTATTAGAAAGCATTATATTCACTAGATTCTTGCCTATATCGTGAACATCTCCAGCTACAGTAGCAAGTATCATAATTCGGTCAGAAGCTGTTTCTTTCTTTTCCATATAAGGAGTCAAACAATCAACTGTTTTTTTGACAACTTCTGCCGACTGTAGAACAAACGGAAGCTGAAGCTTGCCTGTTCCAAAAGATTCACCAACTTTTTGCATTGCTGGAAGTAAGATTTCGTTAATTACGTATTCCGGTTTATATTCCTTTAATAATAAATCTACTAATTGTTTTAAATCAGAAGAATCCCCATCAAGAACTTTTGATTCAAGTTTTTGAACAGGAGTTAAAGCTATATTGTTCTTTTGCTCAATTTTAGAGGATTGGCTTTCAAATGCTTTTAGAAAAGCTGTTAAGTCTGTTCCATCTTCATTTTTATTATAAATAAGATTTAGAGCTAATTCATACTCTTTCTCTGATATAGAAACCAAAGGCAATATTTTTGCCGGATTTACTATAGCAGTGCTAAGGCCGTTCTTTACTGCTTCCGACATAAAAACGGAATTTAATATTTCTCTTACAGCTGGTTTTAATCCAAAAGAGACATTGCTAAGACCTAAAATTGTACTTGCTGATGGCATTTTTGAACTAATCAACTTTAATGCTTTCAAAGTTTCTTTAGCAGAATTTCTTAATTCAACATCACCACTGCCAATCGTAAAAGTCAAAGGATCGAAAATCAAATCTGATTCTTTTATATTAAATTCTTTTGTTAGTATATCTTTTATTCTTAGAGCAATAGAAAGTTTTTTATCTGCTGTCTTTGCCATTCCTTCTTCATCAATAGAAAGACAGATTAGCATAGCCCCAAAATCCTTAGCTAATCTGGCGATTTTTCTTAATCTAGCTCCACCGTCTTCTAAGTTGACAGAATTAATGACACAGCGTCCGCCATGATGTTTTAAAGCTGTTTCAATAACATCAGGAATTGTTGAATCTATAACTAAAGGCAAATTAACCTGTGTAGCAAACATAGATGCGGCTTTTTTCATATCATTTATTTCGTTTCTCCCCACATAAGCCACACAAAGGTCGACCATATGAGCACCACCTCTAACTTGCTCTTTTCCCATAGCCACCATAGAGTCAAAATCATCGGCTAACAAATATTCTCGGAATTTTTTAGCCCCATTTGCATTGGTTCTTTCACCGATTAAAGCTGGAGCTGGTTTCTGATGCACATCTACAGCATTAAATAAACTTGATACTTTTGCCTCTTTTTTTATTTTGCGTTCAATCGGCTTCAATCCTTTAACTGCTTTAACTACAGCACCCAAATGATCAGCTCTGGTTCCGCAGCATCCACCAACAATGTTCACGCCATATTCTTTTACAAATTTCAGATGAAATGAAGCGAATTCTTCTGGAGTCATTTTATAGAAAGGTTTGCCATCTACCATTTCTGGCAGTCCTGCATTAGGCATAACCAAAATTGCCCGTGGCCATAATTTAGACAGAGTAGCAACATGTCTTTCCATTTCATCTGGACCAAAAGAGCAGTTGAAACCAAGAACATCAACAAAATCAAATGGTTCAATAGCTGTAACTATGGCAGGAATATCTGTTCCAACTAAGAGGTTCCCGGAACTTTCTAGGGTCATAGATACTACGGTCGGACACCTTGTGCCTATTTTATTAAAAAGTTTATTGGCTGCATATAGAGCCGCTTTAACCTGTAATATATCTTGACAAGTTTCTATTTGAAGAATATCAATACCTGATTCCCAAAGAACTTCAAATTGTTCAAAGTAAGCAGAAACCATGTCATCGAATTCTATATTCCCTAGAGATGGCAGTTGAGAGGTAGGACCAACTGAACCTGCAATATATCTAGGTTTACCATCACCAGATTCTTCTATTGCTTTTTTTGCTATTTCAACAGCTTTTCGATTGATTTCTGCAATTCTGTCTTCTAGACCGTATTCTTTTAAAGTTATACGAGTTGCGCCAAAAGTGTTTGTTTCTATAACATCGCAACCAACTTCTAAAAAAGCTTTATGAACTTTTAAAACAGACCTTGGGCAAAAAAGATTTAACGCTTCGCTACAGCCATCTTTTCCCCCATAGTCTTCAGATTTAAGCTGCTGTGCAATGAGGTTAGTGCCAGTAGCACCATCGTAAACAAGAATACCATTATTAATTATGCTGTTAAATTCTTCAACTGTTAATCTTGCCATCTAATCTGTCATCTCCATTTTTAATTTGGGTTATTTTAGCTTTTAAGACTAGATGAGTCAAGTTGTTAAATTATCTCGGCAAAGCTTTCTGTTTAGTCATAATAGTATTCTTATCTTTACTCTTGATTAAGTTAGTTAAGTTCGTTAATTACTCATCATCCCATGAAAGGAAAGATTCTGTTTTTATTCCTTTGGGGTATATATAAATAACTTTATTTGCAAGATCACAACCCCAGTCATTACCAGATTTTGCCGCTATAATATCAAGTAATTCATCATAGGTTATATCTTCTTCTTCGACACTTACTGTTAAACCTTTTGTAAAATTTTCCATACCTTGAATCTTAAATTCTTCGCCAGCTTCTTTCCCGTAAACATCCAAAGCTTGATTAATTAAACTTACAACATCGTAATCTTCGCAATTCCAAGATTTCATAACCATAAAAATTGCAGCACCTGTATCTTTTGGGAAAACCTTAATGTTTTCGCCCGAAGAATTTTGTGCAACAGTTGTTTCTTTTTTGTTAGCAGTGTCTAGTTTATCATCCAAGTCATTTCCACCAGACGAAGCAGGAGATTCAAAATCTGAATCTGAATCTGAATCTAAGTCTGAATCAAGATCATTGATAGAAATAGAATCTGGAGAAGGTGAAGTAGATGGAGTAGATGGAGATGGAGAAGAAGAAAGAGAGGAATCATCTTCTAGTTCATCATCCCAATCTGGAATTTCTAAATCCTTGCTGAAAAATCCTGAATCATCATCGTCTATGGAAAGAGGCACTTTGGTAGAAGAGGTTCTTTTATTAGACTTTTGAGGAATAGGTTTGCTCTGATCTTTGTTACTATTCTTCTTTTTTTGATCTTGCTTCTGATTTTGCTGTTTATTTTGATTCTGATTCTGTTGTTTATTTTGGTTTTGACTTTGCTGTTTATTATTATTAGAGGCAGGTAAAGAAATAAAAGTTTGCCCGTCAGAATTAATAACGTTATTCTTATTTCCTGACTGATTACCTGATTTATTACCTCTTTTTGTTTCTGAAGAAGAAGTTTTATCGTTATTTAAATTCGGCATCGGTAAAATTGAATCTTTTGAATTGCCAGAATTGATCTGCCCTTTATTTGGTCCAGTATTAGCCAAATTATTCTGCCAGTTATTCTGCTGCTTATTGGTATTCTGTTGTTTTTGAGTATTACTTTTATTCTGCTCAGAAGAATTAGTATTCTGGGTACTAGGTTTCTGACCAGGCATAGGAAGAATTAAACCATCTTGAGCATAGGAAGAACAAGATGTAATTATTAAATAAGCCAATAATATCAAAATTTTGTTATTAATTTTCATTATAGACTCCATCTATTCTATTTAATTATAAACTAATTTTTGCAATTATCAAAGTAAACTTTTAGTTAGAATAATATTAGTTATAACGAAAATAACGCTTAAAATATAAAAAAACGACCTTCCGAAAATAAATATTAAACAAACCACTGAATTAATATTGTAAACGTTGCCTTAATATGAAAAAATATGCTAAATTATATAAACTTCATTTTGAAACGAGGCAAAAAAATAAACTTATGCGTAAGGTTTTCAATATTATTATCCCATTTCTGTTAGCTTTTGTTTTTACAGATATTATAGCACTTGCAGATAATCCGACAAGTCTTGTCACTATTGGTGAAGAAGAACTAGATGACGAAAAAGTAGTAGAACTCAAAATTGGCGATGATGCACCTGATTTTTCTCTTCCCAATTTAAAAACAGATAAAATGGAAGGATTAAAAGATTATTTGGGCAAACCAACTGTTTTGTTCTTTATACAAAGTGCCTGCTATTCTTGTTTGCAAGAAGCAAAAGCCTTCCAGGCTATGAAAGAAAACTATCAGGACAAGGTTAACGTTGTTGCAGTCGGAGTTGATCTTTTAGGCAAAAAAGGTTTGCTTACATGGGCTTCTCATAACAATATAAATTATCCTGTTCTTTTAGACCCAATCTTTTCTGTTCCTGAAAAATATGGTTTTTCTTATACTCCAAGTTCAGTAATTATTGACAAAAACGGTAAAATTGCGTTTATTCATGCTGGTTTTCGTCCAGATGATTTTAAGTTTTTCGTGGATAAAATTGAAGAACTTCTAAAAAGCAAATAAAAAATAAATGGACGGTATAGTATTAAGGCATCCGTTAGCTGCCGCTATAATATTTTTAATCACATTTATTTTAATATCTTTCAGAAGATTAAGTATATTACCTATCGGCAGGCCTTCTAGTGCCTTATTAGGTGCGGTTTTAATGGTAGCCTTTGGAGTAGTGACTCCAAAGGAAGCTTATGACCATATAAACTGGGACACCATATGTCTTTTATTAGGAATGATGATTATTGCTGAGCATCTTCGTTCAGCTGGACTTTTTGAAAAAATAACCAACAAACTTGAATTTTTCAATAAACCCTTTGCTCTTCTAACTGTAATAGCTTTTTCAGCAGCTATTCTTTCTTCTATTCTAGTAAATGATCCTGTTTGCGTTGTGTTTACTCCGTTGGTACTGCTTATTTGCCATAAGAAGCATTTGAATCCACTCCCCTACCTTATTGTTTTGGCTACAAGCAGCAACATAGGTTCCTGTCTGACTCTTACTGGAAATCCTCAGAACATGATTATCGGGAACGTTTCAAAGCTGGGTTTTATTCATTTTTTAAAGCTTATGCTATTACCATTCTTATCCTGTATGGCAATAAACTTAGCCTTAGCCTGGATATTCTACAGAAATAAACTTACTATAGAATCTGCTTCTCCTGAAACAAAGGCAGCAGATAACCTTTACTCTGAAGAAGACAATCACCCTTTAAAAACAAGAAGATTAAGAATAGGAATATTGGGTTTGGTCATAACCTGTCTAGGATTTATTACAGGCTGCTCAATGGCTTTCTCTGCTCTAGCAGGCGCAGTCATAGTTATAACTTTCCATAGAAAAGATCCTGGGGAAATTTTAGCAAAATTAGACTGGTCTTTGCTGATGTTTTTCTCCTCGTTATTTGTTGTGATTGGTGGATTACAAACTAGTGGATTAGCAGAGGCAATAGCCGAATGGTCTTTAAAACTTATTTCTGGAGATATGACCAGACAAATATGGATATTTTCTTCTGTAACCCTAGTTGGTTCTAATCTTCTATCCAACGTACCTTTTGTTTTATTGGCGTCACATTCAGTGCCTCATTTAAATAACCCTGAATTATTCTGGTTTTTATTAGCCTTTGTCAGTACAATTGCAGGAAATCTCACAATATTCGGTTCTGTTGCCAATATGATTGTTGCTGAAACTGCTGGAGATAAATGTAAAATCTCATTTTGGGAATTTGCCAGTTTTGGTATTCCATCAACAATTATCTGCATTACTATTGGGGGTTGGATACTATCTTTATTACTGTTATGTTAAATGTTTTATTAATTAATTAAGCCATGCCAAAAGGAAGTGCTATTGAAGAAAAACATAAGAAGATGACTGAGTCGTCTGTAGAACGGCTTATATGCTCTTTAGCTGTTCCTACCATAGCAATAATGCTAGTTTCTGCTTTTTACAACATGGCTGACACTTATTTTGTAGGTCAGATCAGCAAAGATGGAACTAGCTCAACAGCCGCAATAGGTATTTCCTTTTCTGTAATGTCTGTTATACAGGCTATAGGATTTTTCTTCGGACAAGGGTCTGGAAACTATATTTCCAGGCAACTTGGGGCTAAAAACTATAATGAAGCTTCCTCCATGGCTTCTACCGGGGTTGTCACCTCTTTTATAACAGGGTTAATACTAGGCTCTTTAGGCCTTTTAAATTTAGAAAAAATATGCATTTTTCTTGGAGCAACCCCGACAATACTTCCTCATGCCTGTAGTTATCTTAAATACATTTTTTTGGCTATGCCTTTTATGACTGGTTCTTTAACATTAAACAATCAGTTGAGATTTCAAGGCAGCGCAGTTCATGCTATGGTAGGCATGATGAGCGGTGCTCTAATAAACGTTTTACTAGACCCAATATTTATATTATTTCTGAATCTAGGCGTAGCAGGTGCAGGGCTTGCAACTTTCATCAGCCAGTCATTCGGTTTTTTTATTCTTTATTTTGCTACTGGTTTTAATGGAAATGTCAGAATTTTCTTAAAAGATTTTTCACCAAAAATAAACCGTCTTATTGAAATTTTCAAAGGTGGTTTCCCTTCTTTGTGCCGTCAGGGAATGGGTGGAGTTGCCATGCTGTGTTTAAATAAAGAAATAGGAATTTATGGTGATGCTGCAATTGCCGCAATGGCTATTGCCACAAGAACTGCACATATTTCTTATTCAGTTCTAATAGGATTTGGACACGGTTTTCAGCCAGTATGTGGTTTTAACTATGGAGCCAAGCTATATGATCGTGTAAAAAAAGCATTTTGGTTTTTAGTAAAAGTTGGCAGTTGTGTAATGACTTTAAATACATTGATTGCCTTTATATGGGCACCACAAATTGTTGCTTTTTTCAGAGCTGATGATCCTGAAGTCATAAGATTAGGTGCAATTGCCTTGAAAGCTCAGTGCATGGCATTTCCATTTGTTGGATGGTTTACTTCATGCAGTATGCTTTGTCAAATAACCAGACAGACTTTAAAAGCAAGTTTTCTGGCTGCAGCAAGACAATGCTTGTTTTTTATTCCAGGAATATTCATATTATCTTATTTTTGGGGCTTGAATGGAATAATATACACACAACCAGCAGCAGATATTCTTAGCTTTATAATATCTTTGCCTATAGGTTTTTCGGTCTTAAAAGGAATGAGCAAAGAAAAAAACTAATTCTCTTCCTTTTGTTGTTTTACTTCTTTTATTAGTTTCTGAACAACCATTCCAGCAATAGTAAAGCCAAAGATTGCTGGAATATAGCTTATAGAGCCCATAATCATTCGTTCTAAACCTGGGTTAAGTTCTGCTTCCTCTTTAGAGAACATTTTATAAGACAAAGGAGGCTTTGGATCTTCTAATGAATAAACTACGGGAATTCCTTTATGAATATTCATTTGTCTCAGAGTTTTCCTGACTTTTTTAGCTAAAGGGCAGACAGTAGTGTTGGAAATATCGCCAACCTTAATCAAGGAAGGATCAGTTTTTCCAGCAGCGCCCATCGCTGAAAATATAGGAATCTTCTTATGTTTACATTCAACAAGTAATTTTATTTTCGAATTAAAAGTATCTATAGCATCTATAACCGCATCAAAATCAGTTTTTATGATATCATTCGAATTAGAAGCCTCAAAAAATGTATCTAACACATGAACTTTGCAATCAGGATTAATTAGTTTGATTCTTTCTGCCATTGCTTGGCTTTTAGATATTCCTATGGTCGAATTTAGTGCAATGATTTGTCTATTGATATTAGTTGGGTTAATCTTATCAAAATCTACTATAGTTAGTTCGCCAACCCCTGATCGTGCAAGAGATTCAGCAGCATGACTGCCAACACCGCCTAATCCGAATACTGCAACATGAGCTTTCTGCAATTTATCAAAAGCTTCTTCACCTAATAAAACTCTTGTTCTTTGAAATGGATTCATGAAAATATTATACCATATTTTTCAAAAACTTCTACATTACATTAACCACCAAATTAATATATGGTTGGTAGTTGGATGCTGGTAGGTGGTTAGTGCTCTCCTGCTCTCATCTCTCATTTCTCAACTTTCAGTTTTCAGTTTTCAGAGCTTTCAGCTTTCTTCAATCTTGCCTATTTTGACAAGGTATGATAGTATTTTTATGAATTAAAAACGAGGAGATAACATAATGTTCTGTCCAGTATGCAAGGGTGAATTTAGAGAAGGTTTTACACATTGTGATAACTGTAATGTTGATTTAGTCGAAGATTTAGATCATATTCCCGACAATATTGAAGGGGAATTTATGCTTTGTCCAAATTGCCAGAAAGAATATCATAATGGCGAAAAAACTTGTTCAGAATGTGGTTTAAAATTATTCCGAGCTGTTTTAAACAAAGATGATGAATATGTATTTTTAGAAGAACCCAGATTTGAACAAGGAAATACGGAAGTAAACTTCAATAATTTGTGGAGACATTATTGCCAGATTGATCCTTCAAAAGCTGCCGTTGTACTTGAATCAATGGATGGTGAAATGCTTAAACAAGTTATGGATTTACTAGACAAAAATGAAATTGATTTCATGTTTGTTGAACCTAATGAAGCTGCTAGTACATTAGGAAGCATTTTTGGAATGAACAGCCCTCTTGAACGCCAATTTCCAAGAATTGTAGTAAATAAAGAAGATGAAGAAAAAGCCCTTTCTCTTGTTGCCAATAGTTCAGAACTTGGTCTTTTTGAAGTTCCTGATGAACTTATTGGCGACGATGATGATGAAGATGATGATGAAGACGATGATGAAGACGAAGAATAATCATCTTTAATTGATAAACAAAAAAGCTTGGGATTCCCAAGCTTTTTTGTTTTAATTTTAGTATTTGTTTTTGTTGAGAAAAGTTGCCCCTCAACAAAATGCTATTTTTATAGATTATTATAGTTCAGAATATCCGAAAATGGCGTCAGCCATTTCACCCTTAGTCCCGTCTTCTCTTTCAAAACTACCTCTAAGAACGATTGAATTACCATTAACATCATCGTCTGCTTCATCACATTCTAGATTCAAAGCTTTGATTCCCATTTCCTGTAGAGTATTAAACTCATTTGCGGACATTTTACCATCACCGTTTAAATCACGATAAAGTTTGAGGTTTTTATAAATAGAATCTTTGCTATCTATTTTACCATCATTATTTGAATCGTATTTGGCTAATTCTTTAAAGCCATCTTTAGCACCATTCTGATCTCCGAAAAGTTCGGAACCATTGTCTATTTTGTTATTACCATTTTTATCATAAACCAGCATTGCTGTATTCCCTTTAACCCAAGCAGTGCTGTCCATGATTCCATCGGCGTTAATATCAAAATTAGCTCCTTTTCCAGCTTCTGTAAGTTGAATACCATCGCCAGAGAGGTCAAGCAATATCGGGTCGCAACCTTGGAGTGCTAATTCCTGAAGTCTCATATAAGAAGAAGAATGTGTGTTTAAAGTGCTGACATTAGCATTAGAAGAAGTTCTAGACGCATTAGAAGCTGCAGAAGTTGAAGAGCTATAACTTAATGAAGCTGCTTCATAAGAGAAAGAAGCTGAAGAAGCTTTTAGAGAAGCGCTGTTATCTGAACGACTGTTAGAACTTGATTTTTCTGAACCATAACCAAAGAAATCTGCCAATGCATTAGTGAAGGCAGAAGCTATAGACTTGTTTTCTGAAGCTTCCTGAGCTTCAACATTAGTGAAGTTCATAGTAAGCTTGTAAGAGGAATATTTAACTGTCTGGATTCTATCACCATCTTGAATAGTAATTTCGCCACTTGTTTCTTCTATTGAAATTGAAGCACTCTGGGCAATATCCATACCTGATAATTCTTCTTTAGAAGGATTATCTTTGAAAGCACCGAGAACATCTTCAAACATTTTTTCGAAACTGCCTTTAAGCTGTTTGTATTCTTCATCATTTCTACTAATAAGACGAAGCATTTTATCTGCTTTCTCAGAAAGCTTTGATTTTGTGGAATCATCGCTGATAGGCTTGTCAGCTTTAACATTTATACTGATGCTTAATTTGGAAGCTGCACTCTGCTTGTATTCTGAAATAATACTTTTTAGCTTTGTCTGAGAAGAAAGCTGAAGCTGATCAAGCATAGAAGTCTTCGCTTTTTGTGTACTACCAGTATTTGAAGCTTTGTGGGATTTACTTACTTTCTTGTTGCCAAAAAATGCATCAAGAGCTTTAACTATGTTTTTGTTCCCATAGTTGTTAGAATGAAGAATAGACATTGTTTTAACTCCTCCTTGAGTTTTTTGCTACATCCTTATAGCAAAAGGAAAAATTTTCCCTAATATCTATATCGGCTAAAGTGGCAAAAAAGTTTAGCTTTATTTTAAAAAATTTTTAAATCGTCTGTTGGTCTAGGTTTACAAGAGTTATTGTTACTAGTATATGCTTTTTAAAACATACTTTTTTTATAAAACAATGCTAATTTTGAATTATTCTTAAGTTTATTTAGATAATTCTAATAAAAAAAAGACAGTCAGGTGTAAAATGCTTAACTGTCTTTTTTTTATTTTTAACTTATTATTCTTCTGAGTTCACTAATGAATTTAATTGTCCAAGAACAACATGACAAATTGGAGTGATTACAGTAACTTTTTTTGTTTCATCATCCATATCTTCTGTAGACATTTTTTCACTTAGAATATGAGAAATTGTAAAATTACCTTTTTTCCAAATTGTTATAGCTACAACTT
Organism: Candidatus Rifleibacteriota bacterium; assembly: GCA_905236675.1. Taxonomy (GTDB): domain Bacteria; phylum Muiribacteriota; class Ozemobacteria; order Ozemobacterales; family Ozemobacteraceae; genus RUG334. The sequence continues at coordinate 47,270 of CAJOND010000009.1, forward strand.
CTCCTTCTTTAATTGCTTGAGCTAATTTAACAGGATCTTTAATTAATTCTTCATTATCTGTATCTATTATATCTTGGGTTGGTTCACCATAGATTTTTGTTAAAGCTTCATTGATTTTGTAAAAGTCTGCAATATAATTTGCATAATTATAATGGTTATTAATTATATTAAAAGTAACTGCTTCCATTTTTCCGCTTTTATCAAAAGAATAGCAATTTTGACTTTTACCTATTAATTTAGAAGTTTCATTGAACATTAGTTCTGTATTTTGTTCCAAAACTAAAGTGTTATTTTTTTCAGAAGCTTTAACTTGTTCTTTTGTAGAACCTATTTTTATTTTGCTAAAAAAATTACTTCCTGTGGCAGTGTCTTGAGCTGCAACTACAGTTGATAGGGAAAGAGCAACCATTAAAGAAACAAATATTTTTTTAAAATTCATCTTATTCTTTTCCTTTTCAATATAGTATTTCTTATTAATGGTACACTCAATTCGACCTTTTTTCAACAAGTAATTATCTAACATATCTTTAGACTTTAAATTTCTATGTAATCAAAATTTGATTAGAAACTTCCTAAAAAAAATATCCGAGGGCACAGAGGTCCTCGGACGAATAAATAAGGAGGCAAACAAATCCTACAAACCATTCGACCAAGAATGTAAATTCTTTAACTATTTTTTATAAAATTTTGTAAAATTTTTTAAAGGAAAAGAGACTCTTTGGTTTACAAAATTTTCTATTATCATTTCATAACTTATGGTATTATTTAATAGTCAAAAATATTATGAGTTTAAAATATGAATAAAGTTTCAATAATTCTTAAAAATTTTATTGCTTATATTGTAATGATTATTGCAGTCATTCTATTAGCTTATATTTCAATTAATATGGGTAATTATAAAGTCCCACCTAATAAAATAATAAAAATTATAAGTTATCACACCAATAAAATTTATGAAAAAATACTAGTTAAAAATAAAACACTAAAAAATGCAACTACAAATAACGGAAAAGAAGTCGAAGAAAAAATAGATGAAAAAACTCATGGTTTTTCATCATATGAGAATGTTATTGTTTGGAATTTGCGTTTGCCAAGAATCATTATGGTTCTGTTGGTTGGAGCAGGTTTGGCGATTTGTGGTGCTGCTTCACAAGGAATTTTCAGAAATCCTTTGGTAAGTCCGTTTATATTGGGTGTATCTTCAGGAGCTTCATTAGGTGCAGCTTTAGCAATTGTTTTCTTAGGTCATTTAACTTATTCTATAGACTTGTGTGCTGGCATAGGAGGAGCAATTGCCGTTACAGCAGCCTTTCTCACGGCAAGGAGAGCAGATGGCTCTGTGCCAAGATTATCATTAGTATTATCTGGCACTATAATCTCGTCTTTATTTACTTCTCTTACAGGGATAGTTAAGTATATGGCCGATGCAGAAACTCAGCTCCCTGCAATAACTTTCTGGATGATGGGAAGTTTTGGTAATGTTACCTGGAAAACGCTAGACTTTTTCACATGGCTGATTCCAATAAATGTAATACTTATGATTCTTTTTGCCTGGCAGCTTAATGTTTTGTCTTTGGGCGATAATGAAGCTTCTCTATTAGGTATGAATACTAAGAAATGGAAAATAATTTATATTTACTTTATTGTTTCTACAACAGGTATCTGTGTTGCAAGAACAGGAACTATCGGTTGGGTAGGTCTTGTTATTCCACATATTGGTAGAGCTATTGTTGGTCCCAACCATAGAGCTTTATTACCTATGGCAGCTTTAATCGGAGCTGCTTTTATGCTTATTTCTGACAATATAGCAAGAGTAGCCACATCAGGAGAGATTCCTGTTGGTATTATTACCGCACTTATTGGAACCCCGTTCTTTATTTACTACTTACGTAAAAAGGAAGCCTCTGTATGGAATTAATTAAAATTGATGAATCAGAAAATGCTATAAAAGAAGAAAAAAAAATAGAAGATAAATTAGGGATTCATTTAAAAAAAGACAATGAAATTTCAACTCATTTAGCAAATCCAACAAGACAAGCAGACAGAATATACGAAGAATTTCGAAAGCCGATTGAAAATGATACAGAAAGAGAAACTATTCTTTCGGTAGGTAGTTTATTTTTTACATATCCTAGAGGCAAAGAACCAGTTCTTAAAGGTGTAAACTGCGATATAAAAAAAGGGGAACGAGTAGCCATACTTGGTTCTAACGGTGCTGGTAAATCAACTTTTTTCAGTCTGATAACTGGTCTAATTTCTGGTTATAGTGGTTCTATATACTTAAAAGATAAAGAAATAAGGGATATGAGCAGGAATGAAATTGCTCAATATATATCATTTGTGCCACAGAAACATGAGCCAATGTTTCCTTTCACTGTAAAAGATTTTATTATGATGGGAAGATATTCAAAAATTGATGCTTTCGGAAATCCCACCAAAAAAGATATTGATGCTGTTATGAGAGCAGCAGAAGAAACTGGTGCTATAAAATATATAGACAGACCTTATAATGAACTTTCAGGCGGAGAAATACAGTTAGCTATTATTTCTAGAGCTTTAGCCCAGGAAACAGAAATATTGATATTGGATGAACCGAATAACCATCTGGATTTCAAAAATCAGTTCACTGTTTTTAACCTAATTTGTGATATTTCCAAAAAGCGAAATGTAACTCTGATTATGTCGTTACATAATCCTAACGATGTTTTGCTATTTTCTGAAAGAGCTATTGTTTTTTATGATGGGATTGTTGCTGCAGATGGCTTAGTATCTGAAATTTTGAATACAGATCTTTTATCAGAAGTTTTTGGGGTAAATGCAGTCTGCATTAAACAAAATGGCTACAAAGCTTTTTTGCCTCACAGCCTTTCAAGATAACGTTTTATAATTTATTAATGTTATATAACGCTTTATTTAGTAATTTTTCTACAGAATTTGAACTTGTAGTTGCTCCAGTTATGGCGTCAACTTTGACTTCATTTTTGAATCTTTTATCAGTAAATTGGGCTGTAAATTCTTCTTCTCTTATCTTACTTCCCAGACCAGCTGTTTCTTTTTCTTCTGTTACTTGTAATCCTATAATTTGCTGATCAAGTAAATTAATCACAAAGACTATTGTTATTTCATTCCACATTCCGCTTCCTGTAGCTTCACAAGCAATAATTGAGCCATTTTTATTGTTTTTCCAAAGCTTTATTCGGCCTTTTGTTAATTGTTTATATTCTGACTCAAATTCTTCATATATGGAGTTTTGATTAAAATTAGTATTAGTAATAGAAAAAATAGTAGAAATAGTATTGGGTGATATTTCACCTTTTTTCCCTATAGCTAAGTTTGTGCCTCCTAGAAGGAGACCACAGATAAAACTCAATATCAGCATGAATTTAATATCTGTCCATAAGCTTCTCTTATTCATTTTCTCCCCCTACTATGTCTATTACCAATGGAGAAAAAACCTGAGAGAGCAATAAAGCATAGGCAGGTGCTAAGATTTCCGATGAGTTAAATACAATTAATACTGCAAAAAAAGCAAATATGATTGCAGAGATGATTTGCCCTCTTATAGATTCAGGAATTGTCTTGTGATCAACAATTCCACATAAAAGCAATGAAGGAATAATACCTAAAAATAAAAGATTGGTTATAGGAATGTTAAAACCTTTTGTTTGAGGTAAAAAATAAGCAAAAACAATAATAGACAATAACGTAACACACAACCAGACTATTCTTCGATTAAAAATTAAAGAAAAAAGAATTGAAGCAATTAGTATAATTGCAGAATAACAACTTCCAGGGATAGATGGAATAGATCCGTGAGCAGAGGCCGAAAATGCTAAATTGGCTGGAATTGCTGAATAAATATCTCTTATATCGTTTCTGGGAGGAATTCCGGAAGTCCAGATAATATAACCATTTTTATTAGCAGGAAAAGGTCTTGATGGTTCTGTCAATCCTTGGTTGCTATAGCCGTAAAGCATAAATACAACTGCTACGATTACAGGATTGAAAATGTGTTTACCATGCCCACCAAAGGCTACAACAGTAATTAAATAAATTATTGTTAGAATTACTGGAATTAACCAGAGAGGTAAAGCTAAAGGAATAAATAATGGAAATAATAGAAATAAAAACCAGCTAAAAGGTTTATCTACTCCATCAGGATCATCACCACTTTGAAAAAGTATTTTTAAGAACCAGATTATTCCACCAGTGAACCAGGATATTGCAGCACCAGAAACAAATTTTAAACCATATAAGCTAACAGAATATGTGTAAAGAAGAAACAAAAATATGGTAAAACAATGACCTTCTACGCCGAAGTAGCTCTTGTTTTTATTTGTTTCCTGGCTTTTAATCATTTTTTTATGGCAATAATCTTATCTTGATTTTAACAGACAGAGAGTTATTTGCCATCAGAGATAGAAGCTGATACAGCTCTTTCGCTTGCCCAATTCTTTATGAATTTGATTTGTTCCGCCATAGTTCTTGATAATGGAACAGTGTTACGAATTATGGTATATAAATCGTCCTGGGTCATTGTTTCGTTTCTACTGAAAGATTCAATCATCGCAGCTTCTACTGCTGACTCTATTTCTGCACCATTCCAAAATTCAGTGGCAACACTCAAAAGTGGCAAATCGAATTTTGATAAATCGTTTTTACGTTTTTGTAAATGAACTTTAAATATATGTTCTCTTTCAGAATCATTTGGTAAATCAATAAAGAATACCTGGTCAAATCTACCTTTTCTGATAATTTCTGCAGGCAATAAATCAATTCTGTTTGCAGTTGCCGCTACAAAAACATCTGAAGATTTTTCCTGCATCCATGTCAAAAACGCAGAGAAAATATGAGAGCCTGTACTCCCATCTTTTGCTGTGCTGCTACTAATTCCGCCTTCAATTTCATCTATCCAAAGAATAGCTGGTGCTACAGCTTCGATATTTTTAATTGCTCTAAAGAAAGTTCCTTCAGGAGTGCCATAGGACCCAGAATAAACTTTGTTCATATCCAATCTAAATAATGGAAGATTCCATAAAGCACTGATTGCTTTTACTGATAATGATTTCCCACAACCGGAAATTCCCATCATAAGAAGACCTCTAGGAGGTCTTAAACCTGCGGCAGCAGCCTCAGGAGTAAATAATTTTCTTCTTTTTACCAACCACTCCTTGAGGTTTTCCAAACCACCAACATCATCTATGGTTTCCGTCCCTCTTACATATTCTAAAACTCCGTCTTTTTTGGCTAACTGTTCCTTCTCATCGTGCAAAATTGGAAGTATGCTGTTAGTAATAGTCTTTTTAGCTATACAAGCTTTATTTAAAGCAAATCTTATTTCAGCTGAGGTAAAACCTTTAAGTGAAGTATATATTTGATCTTTTTCGTCAACTGTAAGACTTATTTCGATTCCTCTTTTGGATAAGGCTGAAAGATAGTCGTCTACAATAAATCTGATTTCGTTGATTTCAGGAAGTTTGTAATCAATTAATGCTACGTCTTTGTTTAATTCTAAAGGTAAAGAGAATTTTGCTCCAATAAGTATTAAAAATTTATTCTGACCACGAAAGCTGCTGTAAACATTTTTAATTCTTCTTTGAATATCAGATTCTGAAAGCTTATCTGATAAATCCTTAAAAATGTAGAAACCTGGTTTTTCAGAGTTTTGAACCTTTTCTAATGCTTCAACAGCACTCATTTTTTCTGCATTGCCTATTAACGGTTCACAAAGACCCTTTTGTAAATCCCAGACAACAAATGAACCCATTCCTTTAAAAGCAGAATTGAAAAAGCCTGTTAAAGTAGAAATAGTTGATTCTTCTTCCCAGGTTTCAATTGCCAGAACTGGATAACCACCAGATAAAACATCCTTAATTGCTTTTATTGAAGCTTGTCTAATGTTAGAACTTTGATTCGCAGCAGTCATTTTAAAGGTGCCATCGCTTTTATTAATGTATCTAAAGTGACATTAAGCAGATTGCTGTTATGTTTTTCCTCTGCTAGGCGAGTTTCCCTATAGAACTGTGCTTCAAATAAATCTCTGAAACCTCCGTCTGAGATGGAGGTGAATTTAGATAAAAATATATTTTGTTCTTCTTTTTTTATAGCAGAATCAGGTAAATTCATCAATTCTTTTAACATAGCCTTAACCTTTTCGAATAAAAACTGTAAATAATTATAACTCAAAATAATTCTTTGTAAAGTATAGAATAATTATTGCAATAGATTGAAGAGAGAGGAGGGAGAGCCAAGCGAGGCTTGGCGTGGTGAGTGGTTGGTGGTTGGTGATGGGTGATGGGTGAAGAGATGGAGATAAGATAAGAGCAGGAGAGCGGAGAACTGATAACTGAAAGGTGGAGATGTCCTAAAGCCTCTCCTTGAGGAGAGGTGGCTGCTGAAAGTAGCCGGAGTGGTGACCTAATCAGAATGAATCTTCGTTTAGGGTATATGGTGTTGGGGTTGAGAGTTGAGAATTGAGATTTTTTCCATGTAGGTAATGTTGTAAAAATCTTAGGAATCATTGATTGGAACTCTGTTTGTAAATAGCTTAGAAAATTTTTCCTTGAAATTTGGAACTGTATAAATATATTCGGAGTCAGGAGAATCCTATGAATAAAAAACGTCTGAAAAGTGTAGCTGAAAGCATTTTAGTCTCTGTGACAAACCAGTCAGAGAAAGCTATACAACATTTTGACAGTAGTCCTCTTCCAGACAAGGACGTTTTATATGACCTGATTCGCGATATCTTTGTAGTGCTTTACCCCGGTTATTTTGGTAGAGCGGGGATGTCCTTTGATTCTATTGAAATGCGTATTAGTTATCGTGTCGCTAAAATCTATGAGGTATTAAGACCTCAGGTTTATAGAGAGATGATACACGGCTGTCGAAAGGATCCTAAGAGCTGTAGCATTTGTGAAGAAGCCGCAGATGAATTAGTATTGAACTTCCTTGAAACTATTCCTGCTATTCGGGATTGGTTGGATAAAGACGTTGAAGCGGCTTTTAAAAACGATCCTGCAGCTGGAAATTTTGACGAAATAATTTTTAGCTATCCTGGATTAGAAGCGATTTCTGTTCATCGTATAGCACATTTCTTTTACCAGAATGGTTTAAGAATTATCCCTAGGATAATGTCAGAATGGGCTCATTCAAAAACTGGGGTAGACATACATCCCGGTGCTGTGATTGGACAAAGCTTCTTTATTGACCATGGAACTGGTGTGGTAATTGGAGAAACAACCATTATCGGTGATAACGTGACCATATATCAAGGAGTTACTCTAGGGGCTTTAAACTTCCCTAAAGATAAAGAGGGAAAAATCATTCGAAGTCAGAAACGACACCCGACTATATGCGATTCAACGGTAATCTATGCTGGAGCAACAATATTAGGTGGTGAAACTGTTATAGGAGAACATAGTGTTATTGGCGGTAATGTTTGGTTGACAGAGTCTGTTCCAGCAAATTCTCGTGTTGTCATTTGTGATACTGGATTAAAAGTTACTGACAGAGGCTCTCCCAAGGGAACAGATTGCATAAGGGAACAGCAGTAATAAAAATCATAAAATAAAAGTAGTAGTATTCCGATAAGTTTTTTCGATTTATCTATAAAAGGTGTTATACTTGAAAAAAAAGAAAATTGAAAAAATTATTCTATTTTTACTTGTGATTATCAGTGGTTTCTTAACAGGCTGTAGACAAGGCCCTGCTAAGGAACCACCCAAATACTATGAACGCGAACTTGCAAGAATGAAAAAAGAGGAAGCTAAAAAGGAACATGAAAAATCATTCCCCAAATATATGCCTGACCGTTACCCATGGCGAGGAACCAAGGAAGAATCTCATTTGCAATGCGTTCCTTGTAGAATTAATATAGAAGATAAGTATTTATCTGCAAGAATTGAGTATTTGACTGATGTAGTGCATGGTAAACGTAAATGCCGTATAAAATTTAGAGATTAGAATGAGGAAAAAAACAGAAAAAATAAAAGTAATAATTGCTTTTGTGTTTGCGATACTCTTTGCATCCGCAAACCTTTTTTCTGTTTTAGCCAAACCACCAGTTGACGATTTCCAAATTTCTGAAGAAGAAGAAGAAGAGGGTGAAGAGGGTGAAGAAGAAGAAAGTGAAGAGCAAAGAAAGGCTAGAGAAGCAGAGGAAAGAGCTAGAGAAGAAGCTCTTGTAAAAAGGACTAACCAGCTTATAGAGGAAGTTAAGAAACTAGCTAACGATGATGATGCTGTAATTCAACTTCTGACTAAAGAAGAAAATAAAGAAGCAAGAACTAGAGATGCCTTTCTTGTTGAAAGATTGTTAGATGCTTTATTAAGAGGTAAAAAGCCTAATTACGAACTGATTAGTACAGTTGGGAAAGAACTTTGTAATTTACAGAAAGATTCTTCTAAAGGTTATTATGCACAAGCTCTTAACTTTATGTACAAGAAAAAGCCAAATTATAAAGAGGCTTTGAAGCAGTTAGATAAAGCTAAAAAAGCCAAAAATCCTTATAAAGATGTTGGTTCCGCTTATACTACCTGTCTTCTTAAATGTTATGGTCTGTATGCTATTATTGGTATAGTTGTATTATTAGTTTTATTAATTGCAATAATAGTAAATATTATTAAAAAGAAAAAAGCAAAAAAGTTAGAAGCTTCAAGCGATGCTCAAGAAGATGATAACATTGATTTACAAAAGCTTTTAGATGAAACAGAGCCAGGTTCTGAATCCCAAGAGAAAACAGTCGAAGAAAAGAATATTACAGATTCAGATAAAGTAAGCAATTCAACTGAAAATACAAATTCAGAAAATATTCAAAACATTGATAATGTTTCCAAAAATGCTATTAATTTGGCAACAGATAGTTCTTCTGTAGATAAGGTTATAAATGAAATATTTGATAACAGTAACTCAGAAGCCTCCAAAAAAGATAAAACTAAGAATATAGTCCAAAATCCACAATCTGATAACAAACCTGTTTCAACAAAAGAAGTTAAAGAAAAAACAGATGAAGTGGTGACTAATACATCTTCTTCCCCTGTTAAAAAAGTAGTTCGGGTAGTTAAAAAGGTTAGAGTTCGCAAAGATGCAAACGGAAACTCATATGTAGTTTCTGAAGATACTTCTACTCAAAATGAAAATTCTAAAAACGAAGATACAAATTATTTGCCAGAAACGAATACCAATCTGGGAAAAGTAATGAATTTTTCAAGAACAGTAGACAAACCCTTACCTCCAGTAGATACTCAGCTTGATATTCTATGGGGTAATTTAAGTAGAAAAGCTATGCAAGGCCATATAGCCCAGTTCGCAAGAAAAAGTGATTCATTGTCTAGTTCATTAGGTTCCTCATTTTCAGGGGGAAATACCGAATCTTATAGTGGATATTCTCATGACAATAGAATATCTGATATAAGATTAGGCGATGTGTCTATAGATTTGTCTGAAGAAGCCTTAAAAGATGATCTGGTTGGTAAACTGAAAATGCTTGCCATTACTGATGCAGAGCTTAGAGAATTATTTGCGATGAAAAATCCAGCTCACATTCCTCATTTAATAGAATATATTATGACTAAGCCTGAACCGATGAGACTTGCTTTTATTGCAAAGGAACTTGGCAATTATTCTGATCCTGCAGTTGTAGATGCTTTATCTAGTCTTCTTTATCATGAAGACGAAAGGGTTGTTCTTGCTGCAATACAGGGATTAGAAGCAACTAAGCTCCCTGCAGCTGTCATTCCATTATGTCCATTTTTAAAAGCAGAAATACCATTATATGCACAGGCTGCAAGAACTGCCTTAAGTAAATTTGGAGCTGCTAAAATAATGCAGGCCCTTAAAGATTTGCCTTCTTTTACAGATTTAAAACTAAAAGAGGCTGGTATATTTGTACTTTCAAGAATGAAAGGTGAACCTGTTGAAAAGATTTTAAAAAGTCTTTTAAATGATGAATCTTCTAGTGTAAGAATTCAAACCATTCTTGCTATGTCATATCAGAAAAACCCAGTATACATTGATGCCTTAAGAGAATTTTACAGAATAGCAAATGAATCAGAAAAATCTATGACCAGAAAAGCAATAGTCTATTTGAATGGCTTTAATAAGTAATAATCTTTAAGAATATAGTCCAGGTTTCAAAAGAGAATTTTGTATTTTTATATTCTATTTTGAATTGTTATTACAAATAAGTCTTTATGCCAAGGTAAGAGATTAGCATTAGTTTTAATTGAATTAATTATTAATTCAGCAGGGTTTTGAGCATCTGGTTTAATATTATCGGCAACAACTTTAGCAAATTGATTTTTATTGTATTCATTATTACTATTGTTCACTAAATCTTCAGCCCCGTGCGAGTAAATTATAAAAATTTTATGCCTTAATTGTATTTCATGTCTTCTATATGAATTATCTGATTTCGAGCCTAAACCTAATGAGGTAGAAGGAAGATTTACAAATTCCTGTGCATTACGTTTTACATCATATAGAATTGGGAAGGGTTGTCCTGTATTTGAACAAGTAATAATGTCATTTGTCGGGTCTAATATCCCTATAAAACAATTAACAATATAATTGTCTTTAAGATATGGAGCAAACAATAGATTTAGTTTGTTCATCATTGTTTCAGGATTATTGATATACATTGGCATTAAAGTTATAAAGGAAGTTTTTAACATTGCCATCAAATGCAGAGATTTTACATCATTTCCACTAATATTTGCAGAGATGATAGCAAATTTGCCCTGTTTCAACTCCAAACATTCATAATAATCACTTGCAACTATCCCTGATGTTATTTTAGCAGTATTAACAAGATAACTGCCACATCTTATTTTTGTTTCTATTGGGAAAAACAATTCATTTTTACTGCTTAAATTAAGTTGTTGTAATGTATTGGCAGTTTTATTAAATGCATTGGCTAAGATTCCAAATTCATTTCCTGATTGAATTACTACTTGAGAATTATAATCTTTGTTAGATAATGATTTTACAGCTTTAATAATATCGGTAATTGGCATTATTATAACTTTTGATAATATTCTTATCAAAGCTAAACCCATTATTAAAATAATAATAAAAATTAAAAGCAATGTATTAGCTTGTTTTTTGTATATTTTTAAAATATCTTTTTCTTTAAAAATCTTTAAAAGTAAATAATGTTTAAGGTAAGACCCTCTTAGGACGCTAACATAACAAACTTCTCCATTCAAGGTCATTTGGCGAGTGAAGGTTTTACTATTATTTTCACTTTGTAATATTGTCGGTTTAAAAGTTTGATATTCCATTATACTCGGGAAACAAGTTGCATAAGGGTGAACAGATATTGCTCTTATATCTTCTTCCGGGAATACTCTATTTATTCTCTTGTTTCTTATTTTTATATCGTGGAATAAATTTGTTAAATATTCTCTCTCAAGATTATCAAGGTTTGTTATTGTTACATATGCATACCAGGCTTCTCCCAAAGGACCAGGTATTACATCTAAGTAACAGAGTAGTTTTTCACTTATGGCTTCAAGTTGGGTAAATCTTGAAATATTGGTTTTGGCAGCGTTAAAAAGCCCCATTGAATGAGATTCAACAAGTGCTCCTACAATTAAGTCACTTTTAGTTTTTTTAGACATAACCTTAAGATTTTTTGATTGATTATAATATTCCATTGCAGAAGCTGCCGTGCTGGAAAAAACTTTTGTAAATGCCTTATGAGCTTCAGTTTTTTGGTCTTCTGTCGGGAATAAAAAGGTATTCTTCCCTTCAAGATAAGCCATATGAATAGGTAAAAGGAGTGCGTTTCGATCTAACCAGCTAGTTAATACTTCCTGTTTTTCTGATTCAGTTTTGTCTTTGTGTCGTCTGACTTCAGAAGAAACAAGTGCACTGCTTAACAGAACCTTTGAATCAGATGAAACTAAATGTGCCCCATCTATGAAACACTCATTGCAAAGTTGTTTAAAATAATCTACTATTTTGTCGGGTTCTTCATTATATTTACTTAGCTGTTCGTTTTGTTTTCTAAATGAAATCAGTTTGGAAGTCGTATACATTGAAAAACCGGAATCTATTTCAGATAGTCTTTTATAGTTTTCCTGTTCCTCAATGAACAACAATGAACTTTTTAATTCCGTTAAGTATTGGGAAGCTAATATTGCTCCAACTATTAATGGCATAATAAAACAAATTGCAAACAGCCAAATAATACGTTGTCTTAAATTCAAACCTTGATTTGGATTAGAAACTAATGCCTGATAAGTAAGTTTGAAAAAATAAACGCTAGCTGTAATAAATAATAATCCTATAATTAAAAATATTCCCCAGCTAGGCTGGTTTATATCTGCAGATCCTATTAAAAGACAATGTTCCGTCAATCTTTTTACACACACAAGCTTGGAAAAACGCCTGAATCTATTTGTAGAATTCTGCTTGTAATAATTATATATAAAATCTCTATTTATTGGACTATTTTCAAGATTACCAGGAAGTTGACTATTGTCTGAATCAACAAATCCATAATAGGTTTTGAAATCTTCCTTAGGTATTCTTTTTGAAAGAGTTTCAGAAATTATTATTTTGTTTTTTAATTTATTATAATGAACGAATATTAATATTCCGCCAATTAACTGCGAATTGTTGTGTAAATCCGAATTAAAATAACAAAGAGAATATCGGTCTGGATTTCCAAGTTCTAATGCTCTCCCTTTTTGAGCTCTAACTCTTCTTAATATTAATAGAGGTTCAGGTATTACTTTCCCTATATCTTCTGTTTTTTCTTCAGTAATACTTTCTTCATTTAATTCTAACGTAGCGAGTTTTAAAAATTGTTCGTGCTCCTTTTTAGCACCATCTGTATTTAATATTTCCAATTTACCATTAAAAAGATAAACTTCTAACATTCCTTTGGGAAAACTATTGATAAAATTATTGATAAGGTCATTTAACCTTGATTTTGAATTGCAGGGACTACCTTTCAAGTCTTTATAAAAATATGAAAATTTTTCTTGAAAGTATCTTTCTCTGTTGCATCCATAAGCAATATTTTCTAGTTCATTTTCTATTTCATTCAGTGAATTCGAATCTTTTCTATCGCAAACTTCAGAAATAAAGAGGTATGAGCTTAGCCAAAAAATAGTAGAAGGAATAAGCCATACAAATATAATAATAAAAAACCATCTTAGAAGGTTTTTGTCCGATGTTCTTCTTATATCTGGGCTATAACTAGGCATCTGTTGACCTCTTGGTTATTTGACTTCTAATTAAAGCAATAGGATTATTTTCTGCAAGTTTCTTTATTTGAGCCGACGGGAGATCTGATTTGTGATGAACAAAAAGAACATTTATATTTCCCTTATCTTTGTTTATTATTTCATTTATGTTTTTATTCAGCTGATTTTTAAAGTTCGCTACGTTATTTTTAAGAAATTCTGTTTTGAATTCTTCTAGAGTATTAGATTCTATTTTTCTTGAAAACGCTATAAGTTCTGAGTTCTTTTGAAGTTCATAATTTGTATCATTTGTTTTTATCGATTGATTGAAATAACTTTCTTTATTGGGTAAATCTATTATTTCACATTCAGAAGTCTGATGGTTAATTTTTAACAGACTAAACTGACCCAACCCAGAATAAGTTATTATGTTGTTTTTGGGATCCAAAAACATACTAATTATGCTTCCATCAATATCTCTTTTATAGTTTATCCTAAAGAATTCTTCCAAGCTCTTAATACATTGTGCTGGAGATCTATAACCCTGTTGTTCTACAAAAATTTTCATTGACATACTAGCTATTGACAGCCATAAAGCAGCATCTAAAGAATCTTTATCATCTATTTGTAACATAAACATAAAAATATTGCCGTTATCAAGAACTGAAGTATATGATAAAACATTACTAGAGTCTTGAGTGTTAATTTCATCTATTTCGTAATCCTCGTTGGAGAAAGATACGAAAGGCAATAAAAAATTAGATATATTCTTGCTGTCCTTGAACTCTCTAGCTTTTAATACTAGATTGGTAAGACCTGTTGATATATTTTCTATTTCATTACTATCTTTAGAAAAATTGATAAGATTATCTTCAACACTTTGATTTTTTTCTATAGCAATCGCATTTTTCCTAAGAATATTCATAGGGAAACTAATAGAATGGCTTAATAAATAACTTATAAATATCATGATTAGAAGAGAAAATGCGGTACCTGTAAGAAGAACTTTTGACAGGCTGAATACTTTGTCTCCTATTTTATTTATAGGCATAGCTAAGAAAAGGTTGTAATTTTTCATATTATTAGCTGATATTGCTCCAACAATTACTTCTTTCCCTTTTACTCTACCTTTTTTGAATCCAGGAAGCTGGTTTTGATTAACTGTGTCGTTCAATTTCCACAAAGGTTCTTCAAATATATAAGAATGCCTTGGATAATAAGATTGTTCATTTGATAACGTTTTAGGGAAAGCTATCAATTCAAAATCTTTTGTTTTACTCAAATTGCGACCAGTTTCAATTAAATAGCTCTTTTCCAATTTCTTTGGATCATGAATAATCAAAAGACAACCATTTGCATAGTCTTTGTCATCTATGGCAAAATCCATAAATGCTAAGGTTTCTTCGTTATCTAATTTGGTTTCAATAAAATTTGATCGACCAAAAAGAAGTCCGTCTACAGCATTTGAAGTTATTACTCTAATAGAAGCCGGTTCTGACTGGTTTTCTATCCTATTCCTAGAAGAATTAAATGTTCTCAAACTTTGAATGGCTAGCCTATTAACTATTTTATTGTAACGTGCTGCTAAGCTAGAAGAATTTTTGGATGTTCCAGAGACAGGAGCTTGAAACGCTATTTTCCCAGTATGATCTGCATAGACAGCATAGGCAATAACTTCTTCTTCTTGAGCTTTTATAAGTGGAGCTAATATTTCTGCTGGTTTTTTGTCTGAATTGGACAATACTTCCATAAAATGCCTATATTGGAATAGTAAATCATCGAAAGAGTCTGTATATTGCTGGTCAACTTTTTCAAGAATTTCAATAGCTTCATTTTTGTATTTTTGAATAGTAGTATTATTTTTTTCATATTGATAAGCAATAGTACTTATAAGAATTGCAATAAAACCAATAATTGCAGAAAATCCAAAAACACATATAGCTTGAGTTTTTATAGAAAAATTAAAGTTGACTTTAAAAACACTTTTCCAAATTAAAAAAAGAATTATAACTGGTATGAATATCAGCAAAAAGTTATTATAATTCTTTAATAATGAAGGTGGTTTCGGACAAGGACGTGAACATATTAATCTTATCCCATCCTGAGTATCGTTTATCGCAAATAATTCATTTTCATAAACGAAGTTATATTTTAATGAGTTTTCTGAAAGTAAAAGAGTTGCACTCTTTTTTAATTTGCGTCCTCTGCTGCTCTTGTTTGAGGCAGGTTGTTTTAAATCTATGTAAGAGAATGTGTATTCAGGTTTGGTAAGTTTTTGCATAGATTTAATCGTTCTGTCAGCCAGGTTATATTTATCTAGTTTTTCCATATTTAACCAAGCTAGCAAGTCACCGGTTTTTTCTTTATTTTCGGTTGTAAAGCGGACCTTAAACCAACCTCCCATTTTTCGAAGTCCGATACCTTGAAAATTAATTAAAGTATTAGGGGAAGCAGCTATTATTGATAAAGTCATTTCATTCCCTGAATAACCAATTGCGGCATTGCGTTCTTCTGGTGTAGGAGAAGCTTCGGGACTAACTGAAAAACGTTTGATTGCTTTTAGATAATCTTGAGAAAATTTCGTTTTTACTAAATTCTCACCAGCAGGCCATTTTAATCTTGTTCCATTCTCATCAAACAAAGCAAACTCCAACAAATCTTTGTTTTCAATTCTAGAAACTTCATCTATACTTTCTACCCACTTAAAAGAATCTGCTAAACGTTGTATAGCATCTTGGTAGTAGGATTCGGGTTCCGTTTTACGTAACATATGAGCTGTTATTTCTGACATTTCGCTCAATGTCTCATTAATGGAATCTTCTTGAAGATTTTTTTGAATATAATAAAAAGATACCCAAATTGTTATAGATGGCAAAATAACTAGAATGAAAAAAGTCACAAGTCCACTGATGGACTCGGAATATTTATTAAAAAAAGATTTTTTATCTTCGATTTGCTTTAGAAACATATTGATATTTTAAACCATAGAGAATCAAAAGGCAAGATTTTAAGAGGGAAGAGCATATTATAAGTTTCTAAAAACAATAGAAACAAAAATGTAAAGTATATACCTATAAATGCCGATTATGATGAAGAATAATATTATAAAAAGACAAAGCCATAGGAGGCATTTTATGAAAAAGCTGGCATTAACAGGTTTTTTAGTGCTTTTTCTTAATTTACCTGCGTTTTCTTTAAGTCTTGATGCACTTCCTGCTTACCAGGACGAAGGAATGAAACTTTATATACGCGGAACAAGCAGATTACAGGAAAACAATTATACAGAAGCAGTTTCTGATTTGACTAAAGCTGTCAAATTACGACCTGATATACCTGAAGCTTTT
The DNA here is from genome assembly GCA_905236675.1 of Candidatus Rifleibacteriota bacterium. Lineage (GTDB taxonomy): Bacteria > Muiribacteriota > Ozemobacteria > Ozemobacterales > Ozemobacteraceae > RUG334. The sequence continues at coordinate 63,808 of CAJOND010000009.1, forward strand.
CATAACCTTGGCTATGCCTTTGAACGCTGTGGAGATATAAAAAATGCCATTAGAGCTTATGAAAGAGCTCTGAACTTAAAACCTGCATATCCTTCAGCTCTAAATAATTTAGGTTTTTTGCTTGCTTCAACAGAGCAGGATTTGCTACAAGCTATAGGTCTTTGTCAGAGAGCGGTGCAGCTTTCTCCTAATACTCCAAGTTTCAGAGACTCATTAGGTTGGGCATTATATAAGTCTAATCGTATACAGGAAGCAGCTGAACAGTTTCAAACAGCTGTAAGATTAGATCCAAACTTTTATAAATCATATTTTAATTTAGGTTTAGTGGAATATCAGGCAGGTAATTATTCTGCTGCGGTTAGAAATTTTCAGAACACAATCAGATGTAATTCTAATTATGCAAAAGCTTATGTTTCATTAGGTGATTGTTATGAAAAACTAGAAGATGATAACAATGCTCTTAATGCATATAGACAAGCTTTAAACAAAATTGCAGATAATGACCCTATAAAGAAACACTTGAATAAAAAGATAAAACAGTTAACCTCTGAATCTAAGAAACAGCTTTTTGCTTCTACAAAATCCATGAATACTACAAAAAGTAAAGGTCAGGGTAGTTCTATTCTTCAGGATTTTCTTAATAAGCATAGTAGAGGCGGTAATTTATCTAAATCTTCTAATAGCCGAACTACAGTTGCTTCTAATAATTCTTATGATACAAATTCAAGTTTTACCCCAGTAAGCTCAACTGGTTTTACAAGTTCTTACAGTTCATCATATTCTCCCAGTAGCTATCAGACAACTTCAACATTTTCATCGTCTAATAGTTTTGATTATCAACCTTCCTATACTTCTACTCCTCTTATAGATAATTCTCCAAGTGCGATAGCAGCAAGAAACGCAAGAGATACAAATACTATTTCTTCTTCTTACTATGCTTCTTCTGCGAAAGTAGAAAGTTCTGCACCCAGACAAATTTCTGTGACTCAGGAAAGAGAATTGGAAAGGAAATATTCTTTGGCAAAATCTTATATGGATAGAGGTTTAACATCTGAAGCTGCAGGTGAACTTAATTATATTATTAAGATGGCTCCAGAAACCTCTATGGTTGCTCGCCAGTCCAGAAATATGCTGCTAAAAGTGAAAAAGCAGTTGGATGATAACAACGACCAGAGGGCTAATACCCATAGAGATATGGGAAAAGATTTCTTCAGATCTGGTCAATACGGATTGGCAGAAGAAGAATTTAACAAGGCTATTAGACTCGCTCCGGACAATGCAGAAGTTTATAAAGATTTAGCTCTTCTGAACTATAATCAAGGGAAATACGAACTTGCATACGAACAGAGCAAAAAAGCTATAGCATTAGATAGGACCATGAAAGAAGCTTATGTGGTTCTAGCATCTCTTTATGCCCAGAAAGGGCGTCAAGAAGATGCTATCAGAACTTTGAAAATGGTCAAAGAAGTTTCAACAAGAGAAGATGCTGTCGATGAACTCGCTGAACGTATGATGGCACAGCTTCAAAGTTATTAGAAAATTAGTAAATACTAATTTTCTAATAACTAGTTGTTATTGTTTTAAGTTTTTGAAGCTTACGCTTCTTCCGTTTTTATTGTTATTAGAAGTTTGCAAAGTATCTAATATCTCAAATAACCGATACTCTCTAACTTTCAACCAAGCTACAATTACTACTAAATCACTTACAATAAAAACTTCTCTCTTACACCTCCATTTATGGCCTTTTAACTAAGAAATGAAAATATTCGAAACAAAAGAATCTATAGCTGTTTTTTCTGATCGTGAAGACGGTGATTTAAGCTTTTTTAACATGAACGATGAGTGTTTTGAGAATACCTGGGAAAAACTGACTCAAAATATGTCTGTAAAGCCATCTTTACCTGTTTATGTAAATCAGGTTCATCAAGATAATATAGTTCAGTTGGTAAAAGGTGGGTCTATACCTTCAATAAGAACTAATGCTGATGGCTTGATTACAGATATACCATTTACTGCAATTGGGGTTTACACAGCAGACTGTTGCCCTGTTCTGATTTCGGGTAAAAGAGTTGTTTCCGCTACTCATGCAGGCTGGAAAAGCACTTTAAAAAGCATAGCCTATAAGACTGTTTTAAAATATGATGAGCTTTACGGAATAAAGCCATCTGAACTTAGTGCATATATAGGTCCATGTATAGGCCAATGTTGTTTCGAGCTAGGCGATGAAGTATACGATATGTTTGTTTCTGAAAACAGCCAATGGGAAAGATTTTTTATAAAGAAAGAAAAGTGGCACCTGGATTTAAGAGGTTTGAATCGCTACCAGCTAACTCAGGCTGGAATTCCAGATAACCAGATAATAGACCACAACGAATGTACATATTGCATGCCTGAGAAGTATTTTTCCTATAGACGTATGAAAAAGCGCAATGGTAGTATGTTTTCTTTCATTTTTCTTAAATAGAAATTAAGCTTATAGCCTATTGGTGGGTGGTGATTATGAAAAATGACTAATATGTTTATAGCATTAGAAAGCATTTTTAATCTATCATTTACGTCTAACAATCTCATTTTATTAACAATAAAATAACTGTCCTTGCTTTCAAAACTATAACCATCAGACATATTATTTACAAAAGCATTTCTTACTTCTTTATTAAAAAATTGTCTAATAGATTCCCCATTAGTTCCATAAAGATAAATTTTTTTATCAAAAAGAGAATCTTCTTTAAATTTTACAACGTCAAAATTAAGCATTTTGCATGTTAAATCACAAAAAAAACCACCTGTTGTAAAGCTTTTCTTCTGTAAAACGAAATCAGGAATTTGCAAATCTTCTCTATATAAAACACATCTTGTTATATATTTTGATTCACCTGCCATATCAATTTTTTTTGCACTAGGCGCAGATGGGTATTCAATTTTTGTATATAGTATATAAAAATTAAGCCCATCTTTTTTTCCACTCATTACATCAACATATTTCGCAGAAGGATCTCCCATAAAACCCGAATGACTTATAGCAGAATGTACCTTAGAAGATTTTTTTAATTCTTCATTATATTCTAGATTATTATTTTTACAGTAATTGATAGTATTTTCTTTTATTTTTTCTATCTTATTATCTAATCCTTCAACTTCAATTCTTTTCTCGGAAAAAATCTTTATAACTTGTACAATGAAAATCATTATACCTATTATCACAACAATAAGTAAGCCTAAAAATATATATGATGAAGGATTCACATTTATCTCCGTCTTTTTTATTATTTCGATATATTCATGCTAAACTATACTATATTGTTGTCTAACTGTCATTACTTTGCTCTCTTCAATCTTCAATCTTATATCTCGAAATAAAAAACTCATAAATTTACATATTACTGTCGATAAGAAGAAGAAGAATTATGTCAATTATGTCTAAATGACATCCAGAAAAAGGAGAATGCCTTATGTTGAACAAAGTTGTGCCCAATAAGCATTTCGGGCGGAACTTTATAGCAATCCTAATGCTAACAGTTATGGTATTGGGATTATTCGGTTGTACTACTGGCACTAAACGTGACGCTGGTGTAGTAGACAACGAAGCTCCAAGTGTTCCGCAAAACGTTACAGGCGTTGGTAAGGAAAAAGCCTGTTACATAACCTGGTCTTCAAATACTGAAGCAGATTTAGTAGGTTATCGTGTTTACAGATCTACAAATTCTGGTGGTCCCTTCACTCTTATTGCTACTGTTGGTCATATGGCTGCACCAAATTATTATGATGATGACCAAGGCAACAAGTTGGTTAACGACCAATATTATTATTACAAGATTACTGCTTTTGATACCCAGGCAAAAGAATCTGATTTGTCTTTAACAAATTCTATTCAAGTTCGTGCCGGTCTTCCATCTGAAGAAAGACCTCCAAGAGTTGTAAATCTTAAAGCTAGAGCCTCTACAGAAGCTGTTTATGTTTCCTGGGATAAAGTAACTTCTGCCAATATAAAAGGCTACAATGTTTATAGAGGTTTGAGTAGCAGCGCTGGCGGTGTAACATGGGTAACTTCAGTTCCATTAGAAACTCCTGGTTTTGTAGATACTTCAATCAGTAAAGCTTCAGCAGAACAATATACTTATATAATTAGAAGTTTCAACGAAGCTTACTCTGAAAGTGAAAATTCAGATCCTGTTCAGGTAACTCTTAAATCAGGCGACGATACAATTCCAAATGCTCCATATGATTTGTCAGTAAGTTCTGATGCAGATCCTGTAATAACCTGGAGTAAGCCAACCACTAATGAAGATGGTTCAAACATTTTCAGCGGTGACAATCCAACTCAGGACCTTGCAGCTTATCTAATTTTTAGAGCTAGTTCAAATGATGCACTATTCTCACTTATTGGTATAGTTGATGATAATGGAACTGCAAATCTCACTCAGAGTTTCAAAGATGTTAATGGCAGCTGCTACAATCTCTTTGCTGTAAGAGCATTAGATTCCAACGGAAATGTCAGTAAACTAAGTTCAATCACTACATTATCTTCTGATGTAAATATTCCATCAACACCAAAAAATCTTAGAGCCTGGTCTTCTACAGTTACTGAATCTGGTATCAAACTGGCCTGGGATGCTAGCACTAATGCTACTTCTTATAATATTTACTTCTCAACTAGTGCAGAAGGTGCTTATACTAAAGCTGTTACAGGAACAACTCAGTGGACTGAATCAACTAACTTAGTTTTCAATACTTATCCAAGTTCTTATAATCAAGACCCAACAAAGAAGAGTCAGAAACTTGAATTCGGTATTCCATACTACTTCAAGGTTTCAGCAGTCAGCTCCTCTGGAAAAGAAAGTGAACTTAGTGCTTGTGCAAAAGCTTATCCTGGTGGTATGGGCGTTTATATACTTGAAGGCGAAGACCCGAACTGGGAATTCTCTCTTGCTAATAACGACAACCAAAACCATGTTTATTTAGCTTATAACTCTACAGCTTATCCAAATATAGACAATTATTCTGGTTCTGGTTGTGCTCTTCTTGTTCCTTCAACAGTAGGGGCTTCTAACAGTGATAAGTATAGATTTGGTGCTGGTAGCCTTCTTTCTTCTTCATACTATGCATTGCCAAAACCTGCTAGTTCTGGTTCATATTATAGATACAATGTTTACGCATATTACTTCCCTCATACCACAAGTGGTACTTGGAAATGTGAAATCAGAGAAAATGGTATCTTAAGCAGTTCATTGTTACAGAAAGATATTAGTGCATATAGTCAAACTAATAAGGGAAGAACTGTAATGAGCATCGGCAGTATTCAGGTTGATTCAAGCACTTCTGGTGTTGATATTGACCTTACTGCAAATGCAGCAGGCAGCGGTGGAAACTGCACCCTCTTCCTAGATGCATTAGTATTCGTTAGAGTTCAATAAGGCATAATTTATATATAAATAATTACCCTCTAGCTTAGGCTGGAGGGTAATTTGTTTTAGCCATTTTTATTTGTTTGTAGCCTACCCATTGTCATAAACGTAATTCTTTCAGGGCTAAAGCCCATACGAATTACTTTTTATGACAAATGTGTAGGCAATTAGCACAATCTAATTTGGACTTAAAAATTAGTTTTAGCACAGCCTCTAGTAATGGCGAATCCAGAAACACAAATTTTCGTTATTTCATTGCCAGTATTAATAAACAATAGAAAATCTTTTATTTAACAAACTGACTAAAACAAAAGAACCAGAGTAATTCTTTACTCTGGCCCGAAAAAATAAGGAGGCAAACAAATCCATGGTAAGTTTCGGCAAGAGTTGATTTTTCTTTAACTATTATTTGAAAATATTTTAGAGTGGTTGGTGGTGAGTGATGAGTGGTGGTTCTGTTAATAAAGTTGCCAATAGTATTATATAATAGTATACTATAAAATAATACTATAAAAGTTGGGCAAAATGTATAAAAAAAGTAATAAATCAACACTAAGCAATGAAGATGCTTTGGCTTATATAATAAAAGAATCTCAGAAATACTTAACAAAAACAGAGGTTATACCCATTGTCAAAGCTTTTAACAGAATCCTTGCTGCGGATATTGTTTCAGATATAGATATTCCAGGTGCAGATACTTCCTCTAGAGATGGTTTTTGCTTAAAAGCCAAAACACCAGAGAGTTCTTGCGAAAACTTATCTTTCAAAATACAAAAAGGTGAGATACACGCCGGTCATATTATAAACTCAATAAAAGAAGGGGAATGTGCATATATTGCCACAGGTGGAATCCTTCCTTCTGGTGCAGATAGTGTTGTACAATTCGAAGACACTGAGTTAAATGCAGATAAAAGTGAAATAATCGTAAAAATACCTGTTAAAGCTGGTGATTACATTAGAAAAAAAGCATCAGAAACAAAAATTGGCGAAGTCGTAGCTGAAAAGTTTTCTATAATAGAGCCCGAATTGGCAGGCAAAATAGTTTCTGCTGGGACATTCATGGTAAAGGTTTTTAAAAAGCCTGTAGTGGCAATACTAACTTCTGGCGACGAAATCGTCATGCCTTGGGAAAAGCCAGAGCCATGGCAGGTCAGGACTTCCAATCCAACAGTTTTATCTATGCTGATAGAAAAATATGGTGGAGAAAGTCTTAATTTCGGGATTGCAAAAGATACAGGTTCAAATATGCTGGAACTATTTGAGCAGTCAGAAGAATCTGCTGATGTTGTTGTAACAAGTGGTGGAATAGCTATGGGAAGACATGACCCTGTCAGGAATATGTTTGAAAAGTTAGGAATCGAATCAGCTTTTCAGAAATACGGCAGTCATTTCAGACCAGTATTTTATTCCGAATACAAAAACAAGCCAATATTCGCACTACCAGGCACACCATCTGGAATGTACCGAATCTTTGAAAAATTTGTAGGACCTTTCTTAGAAAGTATTGGAGGGAGAAAACCAAGCGAAGCTTGACGTGGTCAGTGATTGGTGATTAGTGGTTAGTGATGCGTAGTAACGTGGCAATCCAAAGATTAAACAGAGAATTAAAGGAAATAACATGCAAAAAATAATAAAGTATATACTCAGCATTAGTTTAATGTTGATGCCAATAATGGCAGAAGCTGTTGAACGTGTTGTAGTCACTTTTCCATTAAGCTTTGGACTTGTGTATATAATGGGAATATCAGATAAAATCGTAGGTGTTCCTGTTCAGAAAATAGGAATAAAAAATAAAGAACTAGGTCCTTTTTATTCTCATTATTCCCCAAATCTGGCTTCTGCAACTAATGTAGGTTTTACTGGAGCAGTTAATATTGAAACGGTATTAAGCTTACAACCTGACTTAATAATATCATCAGAAAGTATTCAGAGTTCGAAAGATAATACTATGTTCTTCAGAGACAATGGAATAAAGGTCTTAGAAGTTAAAGCAGGATTTGGCTCAGTAAAAGACTGGTTAGAACTTGTGAAAACTTCTTGTGAGAGTATAGATTGTCCACAAAGAGCAGAAAACTATATTAAACTCTGGGAAAAAAATCTAAAAATAGTAAATGACCATCTTACAAATATTCCAAAAGAAAAAAGGGTAAAGGTTATATTGATAAATTCCCATGGTGGAGCAATTTCTGTTCGTGGCTCCAAAAATTTGTTTTGTAAAGAATTAATTAAACTTGCTGGCGGAATTGTTCTAGAAGGTGATGAAGACCCTGCAGAATCAGGGGCCTGCGCAGAATTAGTTTTTAAATTCGACCCAGATATTGTAATAGATGATTATAGTCAGTTTGTAACTCCTGAATGGGTATCAGATCTAAGAGCTGTTAAGAATAAAAAAGTATATAAAATACCTTATGATGATAAACAAGCATGGATTACAACCTGGACTTTCAATACCTTTTCCCCATTGGGGCTTATGTGGTTTGCAAAAACATTTTATCCAGAAGAATTTGCAGATGTTGATTTAGAAAAGACACGCGAAGAGTTTTATGTAACAATTTTAGGGAAGAATTTTGAGCCTGAGACCAAGAATTATTAAATTACTAAGATTCTCCACAGCAAAAAGCACAGTGCTATATAACTCTTAATGAAGTAATATTTCTAAATCTTCTCCTTGAGAAAAAAATATCCCCCAAAACCATAAGCTTTGGGGGATTCTTTATTTGTTAATTATTTTTCTGCGTGTTCTGCAAAGTATTTAAGTAAACCTGTTGTAGAAGAGTCGTGACCGCTCAAATCAACATTTTTGCCTTCGAGCATTTCATTTTCTTCTTTGAGAATCTTCTTTGCCAATACTTTGCCAAGTTCAACGCCCCACTGGTCGAAGGAGTTAACTCTCCAGATAATGCCCTGAACAAAAATCTTCATTTCATAAAGAGCAACCAGCATACCAAGATTATATGGTGTGAGTTTATTGATTAATATAGAGTTGGTTGGGCGATTTCCCTTAAAAATCTTATGAGGAAGAAGCATTTCGGCTCTTTCGCCTGTTATGCCGTCTTTTGCAAAATCAGCTTTTACTTCTTCTGCATTCTTACCTTTCATCAAAGCTTCAGTCTGAGCGAAGAAGTTTGCCATTAATTTTACATGATGATCGCCGACTTTATTATGGCTGTTTACAAAACCGATAAAATCAGCAGGAATCAACTTAGTGCCCTGATGAATCAACTGATAGAAAGCGTGCTGGCCATTAGTGCCTGGTTCACCCCAAATAATTGGACCAGTCTGGTAGTTTACAGGATTGCCTTCTCTATCTATATATTTGCCATTGCTTTCCATATCGCCTTGCTGGAAATATGCAGCAAATCTATGGAGATACTGGTCATAAGGAAGTATTGCTACGCTGTCAGCATTAAAGAAGTTATTATACCAGATTCCTAATAGAGCCATTATTACAGGCATATTCTTTTCTAGTGGTGCAGTTCTGAAATGGTTATCCATTGCGTGAGCACCGGCTAATAGTTCTTCAAATTTGTCGAAACCTATAGATAAGGCTATTGAAAGACCAATTGCTGACCAGGAAGAATATCTACCGCCAACCCAGTTCCAGAATTCAAACATATTCTGTGGGTCGATACCAAACTTTTCAACTTCTTCTTTGTTGGTAGAAAGAGCAACAAAGTGGAAAGCTACTGCTTTTTGATCGCCAAGCTTCTTCAACAGCCATTCTCTGGCAGTATGAGCATTGGTCATTGTTTCCTGAGTAGTAAAAGTCTTAGAAGCAACAATAAACATAGTTTCTTCAGGATCAAGATTCTTTGTGGTTTCTACAAAGTCAGTTCCGTCTACGTTAGAAACGAAATAAACTTCTGGACCATCAGCATAATGCTTTAATGCTTCTGTAATCATGACGGGACCTAAATCGGAACCACCGATACCGATGTTTACAACATTTTTAATCTTCTTGCCAGTGAAGCCTTTCCATTCTCCAGAACGAACTTTTTGGCAGAAAGCCTTCATTTTGGCTAATACAGCATTTACATCCGGCATTACATCTTTGCCGTCAACCATAACAGGTTTGTTGCTTCTATTTCTTAAAGCTGTGTGAAGTACTGCTCTGCCTTCTGTCCAGTTGATTTTTTCGCCTGTGAACATCTTTTCTCTGGCTTCTTCAACACCTGAAGCTTTTGCCAATTCAACCAAAAGCTTCATTGTTTCTTCGTTTATACGATTCTTAGAATAGTCTAGAAGCATATTTTCTAGTTTTAGGCTAAATTTATTAAAACGTTCAGGGTCTTTGGCAAACATATCTCTCATTTGAGAATCTTTGATTGCTTCATAATGCTTTTGCAAAGCCTGCCATTCAGCAGTCTGAGGAAGAGTCTTACCAGTCTTCAACTGGTTGTCGATAGAACAATTCATCTTGATAGCCTCCAAGTTTTTAAAGGTTGATTTATTGTTAGGTATATTTTGAGCAAATACCAGGGAATTATTAGACATTACATAAAGAGAAAACAAAACAGATAAAAAAGTATATTTATTCTTTCTAATCATCATTTCCTTCTATTGGTAAAACTTTCTGCATTTCATTATAACATATTAGAAGAAAGAGGCAAATTTAAAAATTAGTAACAAAGAATGGAAAGAAATCTAAGGGTATTTATTGGTGGTTGGTGATTAGAGGTGTTATTCTATAGCATCATTAATGCCATAGAATAACAGCAATAGAGATTATAACCGATATAGAGTATATTTTAGGTCATCGCGAGGTTCTGAAAGAATCGTGGCGATCCAGTAAAAATACTGTGCAATAAAACTAGTTTTCTGACGACATACTTTCGGGCATATGAAAATGAAATAAACTAAATTACTTCAATAACTTGCTTGAAGCAATCTACTCTACCAAGTGGTACACTGACCTGAACGCCCTGAACATAGTCTTTTACACCAAGCAGAGCTTCTCTAGCCGCAGCAATACCGACTTCCCGCTGAGCATCAAGCGTATCTGCCTTTCTCATCTTTTCCATAATGTGGTCTGGAACAGAAGCACCAGGAACTTCGTTATTCATGAATTCTGCGTTTTTAAGGCTAACAAGTGGCCATATACCTGCAATCAATGGGATACGACAATGTTTGATTCTATCTAAGAAACGTTTAAGTAATTCTGGGTCATAAACAGGCTGAGTTACAGCAAATTCTGCCCCAGCTTTAACCTTCATTTCGAAGCGTTTAACTTCAAGATCTAAGTCTATTGCCCCAGGATTAGCACCAACACCGCAGTAAATTGCTGTTGGTTTGCCAATAAGATTATTACCTAAGTCTCTACCATGATTAAGTCTATGAACAATATTCACTAAACCAATTGAATCTATATCGAAGACGGCAGCAGCCTGTGGATAGTTACCAACTTTTGGTGGGTCACCAGTAATAGCAAGAACATTACGCAGACCTAACGCATAGGCGCCCATTAAGTCAGATTGAAGACCGAGAATATTTCTATCACGGCAGCAGAAGTGAAGCACTGTTTCAAGACCAGCTTCTTTTTCTATAAGAAGGGCCAAAGCGAAAGAACTAAGTCTTGCCGAAGCTCTTGGTCCATCAGGCAGATTAACAACGTCAACACCACATTCTTTAAGTTGTTTTGCTTTATTTATTGCTGAAGTCGGGTCACAGCCCTTTGGAGGAGTAAGTTCTGCTTCTATAACGAATTTTCCATCATGGATTTTCTTTGCAAGAGTTGATTTTTCTTCTGATGGAGTGACAACAACACCTTCTGCGTCTTCAACCTGAACATCTAAAATTTTAACAATAGAAGCTTTTCCGCCAGTTGTATTAGCTCTGGCAGCATTAGCTACCCATTTGATATGTTCTGGACTAGTTCCGCAACAACCACCTATAAGATGAACGCCAATCTGAATGAAACGTTTGGCATATTCCCCAAAATATTCAGGATTGCAAAGATAAATCTGGCGATTATCTACCATTCTTGGAAGACCAGCATTTGGCTGAGCAATAAGAGGAAGCTCTGTAAGAGCACGCATTTTTTCCATTGCGTCAAACATGAGCTTTGGACCAACTGAACAGTTCAAACCGATAACGTCAACACCACTATTGTTCAATTTAGAAGTAATAGTTTCGATATTTGTGCCGTAAATTGTGCAACCGTCTTCGCTTAATGTCATAGAAGCAATAATCGGCTTGTCCGTAAGCTTTCTAGCTGCTTTTATAGCCAATTCCAGTTCATTTTCATCCACAAAGGTTTCAAAATCAAGAACATCAACTCCACCAGCAAGAAGAGCCGAAGCCTGTTCTGTAAATGCTTCTTCCGCTTCTTTCATAGTAATTTTTCCCATAGGTTCAATTCTACTGCCGAGAGGACCAATGGAACCGCAAACCCAAGCATTGGCTCCAGCTACTTCCCTGGCTATTTTTGCTGCCTGGAAGTTTATAGCATCTAATTTATCAGCTAGACCATGTGGAGCAAGCTTGAAACGGTTAGCTCCAAATGAGTTTGTTTCTAAAACTATGGCTCCAGCGTCAAGGTATTCTTTGTGAACTTCTTTTACCAATGCTGGTTGAGAAAGATTTAATTCATCATAAACTCTATTTATAAAAACGCCTTTTTCGTAAAGGCGAGTTCCCATCGCACCATCAAATACGATAATATTCTTTTTGGCGTATTCTCTGAAATCTTGCACTTAAATATCTCCTATCGGAAAATTGCCTCTATTTTGCTTTTTTTTAGCCAGTTAGTCAAGTTTTATTTAGACAATTTGGTTTGTACTTTCATTAAAATAATTAAACTATAAAAATATTTGTATCAAACCAGAATTAAATGTACATATTGTTCTTTTAAAACAGTCTATTTGAAAAGAGTTATTTACAAAAAATATATAAACTTTTATATAATAATAGAGTATCATATAAAATATAATTTCTTTTTGGAGAAAGATAATGTTTAAGAAAATTTCAGGTTTGGGGCTTTGTTTGCTACTTGCCTCTTCAATGGTTTATGCTGACACCCCTTTTGGGAATCAAAAGGTAGATCTAGATAATAACTCTTCGACTTCTGACGAAATAGATGAAACAACAGCAAAAGTAGAAGCCTTTTTAAAGGGCGATGAAGAAGAAATCAAAGATGACGATAAAAAGGAAGACGAAAAGATAGAAGAAGATAAAGATAAGAAAGAAGAAGAAGAAGAAGAAGCTGAAGATAAGGACGAAAAAGAAGAAGAAAAAGCTGATTCTAAAAAAGAAGAAAAAAAGACATCACAATATACAGTTGTTGCTGGTGACTGTCTGAGCGCAATAGCCCGTGATTTACTCGGTGATGCGAGCAGATGGCCTGAATTAGTTGAACTTAATAAAGACAAATATCCTTCATTGGTAAGTAATCCAAACTTGATTTATGTTGGCTGGGTATTAACAATACCTGGTGGAAGTTCATCTAGTTCTTCAAGCTCTTCTAGCAGTACCTCTGCAGACAGTGGAAGTTCTAGCTCCAATACAGATAATCCTACTGCAAACCCATCTTCTGATGATAAGACAACAGTTCTAGCAGGTAAAGCACCCAAAAGAGCTGTTGACAATCCAACTGGTGCTCCTTCTCTTAGAACCCAGGCTTCACCCAGTGGTTCTGGCATCAATGGCAAGTCTCCTCAATTCAAAGAATGGCTTGATTCTGCATTAGACACATATGGTGATTGGAATATGCCTGCCGTTAAAAACAAATATGGACAAACCATAAGCGTCGAAATGTATATGAAGGGCATAATGTTTATAGAATCTAACTGTACTCAAAGAAAGAGCGATGGCAGCCTGGTAACTAGTTACTGTGGAGCAATGGGCTTCATGCAGTTAATGCCTGCTACTGCTTCTGAATTAGGTGTTGATGCTACAGATCCAAAACAGAATATCGCAGGTGGTTGCAAACTCTTCCAGAAGATATTTAGCGGCAACTATGGTTCTGCCGGTAAAGCCACTGGTGTTGACAAGCTTATGCTAGTAGCTTGTAGTTATAATGCTGGTCCTTGGTCTAGTCTTGTTAAAGGAACATGGCAAGATCTTAAGAACACTGGTTCTTCTGTTCAAGGGTATGGTATTAAATTAAAAATGTGTCTTGGTTTAGAATTAACTGAAGACGAAAAGACCTATGCAAGAAATAACATGACAGGGGGACAGGATTTAGAAACCTATTGCAATACTTGCTATTCAACCGCTCAGGGTTATGGTCTGTAAGAAGGTTATTTGAAATGAAAAGACTGTTTAAAATTCTAACTGTAGTTTTCTTAGTTATAGTTTCATCAGCAATCTTTGCCCAAGAAGCAAAGATGGTTATTGAAAAAAGTCAAATTTCCGAAGGCGTAACACTCGAACACCGCTACACCCCAGGTGAAATGGGAAGTTTTGATAGTTTAATAATCAGCAAAGAAGGAAAACCTGCCGTAATATTCAATTCCGAAGGAAGAAAAATCAAAGAAGTTTTTCCATTAGATACTAATACTGACGGAAAACTAGAATATCTCGTTTCAATGGACTGTGGTGGTTCTGGTGGTTATTATGATATAGCTATCATAAAAGAAAAAGAAGATAAATGGATTTCTATTTGGGAAAATACTTTGCCTCAACCCAAAATCAATGTTCAAATCAATGACGGTAAACCATGTGTTCAAATTGAATATGTTCAAAGAATGAATGAATCTATGGTAAACTCCACATTGAAGTTAACATTTGATAATGAATCCGTTATAAAATCAGAATCTTCTAAAAACTGATCATATTACTAAATAGTTAATTAAAGCTCTAAATATGCCAGTAAATATTTACCGGCATATTTTTTTATCTATACTATTTAATAATTAATAAATCTTAACAATAAAGTCTTATAACAATATAGAAATTTTGTTATAATCGAGAAATAGACTATCAAAAAGGATGTAACGATGAAAAGAAGAGATTTTTTAAAAGCTACTCTAACTCTAGCTGCTCTTAGTCCTTTAGCAAAGCTTTCTGCCAAAGAAACCCCTGATGGCAATAAAACTTCAGACATAATAAAAGGAGAACCTGTAACTAGAAGACCTTATAAAAATACAGGATTGACTGTTCCGTTATTGGGTTTTGGCATGATGAGATTACCAAGAGTTGAAGAAGGAAGCCAGGATATAGACTATAAAGTTGCAGAAAAAATGGTTGCCCGTGCTATGGAAGCAGGCTTGAACTATTTTGACACTGCTTATATGTATCATGGCGGAAAGAGCCAGGTTTTTGTCGGTGATGTTCTTTCTAAGTATCCACGCGATTCTTTCTATTTGGCAAATAAAATGCCACCTAATTCTGCAACTACTATAGAAAACGTTGAAAAAATCTTCAATGAACAACTTGAAGTTTGCAAAACCCCATATTTTGATTTCTATTTGATCCATGCTTTAAACAATGATCTTTGGGAAAAGCATAAAAAAATAGGAACTTATGAATTTTTGAAGAAGAAACAGGCTGAAGGGAAAATACGTAAGTTAGGTTTTTCTTTCCACGATACACCAGATGTTTTGCAGAAGATTGTAAATGATAAAGAATGGGAATTTGCTCAAATTCAGTTGAATTACCTTGATTGGGAACTATATAAGTCTAAGGAACAGTATGAAATCTTAGAAAAAGCTGGTATTCCTGCAATAATTATGGAACCTCTTCGAGGTGGAGCTTTATCTACACTTAATCCTACTGCAACAGAAATATTAAAGAATGCTAATCCTAATGTTAGTGTATCTTCCTGGGCTTTAAGATATGTTGGGTCTTTACCGAATGTTCTTGTTATTCTTTCTGGAATGACTTTACCAGAACATCTAGAAGACAATATAAAAACTTTCACCCCCTTTGTTCCTTTGAGTGACAAAGAAAGAGAAACTTTAAATCTTGCTCTTGCTGCTTATAGAAAAAGCTTAGCTATTCCTTGTACAGCCTGCCGTTACTGTATGCCCTGTCCCTTTGGAGTTGATATCCCAACAATGTTCGGGAACTATAATCAGTATAAAATTGATGAAAAGAAAAAGAATCAGTTTAAGAGAAATTATAGCCAAATGGAAAAATCTAACGCAGATGTATGTGTAGCTTGCGGACTTTGCAAAACAAAATGTCCACAAAAGCTAGATATTCCAGAATTACTTAAAAAGGTTGCGGCAGAAGCTAAAAGTTAAAAAAAAATAAAAAAAATTAAAAAAAATTAAAATTCTCTTGCCACAAGGTCGATAAATTTGTTAGAGTTTAAATAGAGATAGTTCTTTGAAATAAACAAAAATATTTGACCATTTTCCCTGCGTTGTGCGTGATGGTGCAGGTCAAATTGAGCCGACACCTGTTCCTTAAAGGGAATCAGCTTCTAGGCATTTTCCAGGGTCACTTACGGGTAAGGTTACTTGCCACGAAGTCCTGGTCGATAGCCAGACTGACAACCGTACTGTAAAGTGGGTTCAATTTCTTCCTTTACACGGCAATTGCGGGGTTTAAATTTAAAAAGCCTGAACTTAGATTTTTAAGTTCGGGCTTTTTTCATTACTTAGCTCCAAATAATTTTGGAATCAAATAGAAAGCAAGAATATATATAACAACTAGAAGTATAGTCAGAATATTCAAATACTTATCAATATAATATTTTACTTTTGGTCCAAAGAATTTAAACAGTAGGCCAACCAGGTAGAAACGTCCGCCTCTTCCCAGAATAGAAGCAATTATAAATGGAAATAGATCTACTTTTGATACCCCTGCAGTAACTGTAAAAACTTTATAGGGTATAGGCGTAAAAGCAGAAGTGAAAACGATAAAACCAGAATTATCCTGATATAGTTTTGTAACATGGGCAAACAGTTCTCTTGTGAAACCAGGAATGTGGAAAAAGTATTCTCCTACTGCTTCCCAGAACCAATAGCCTATTGCGTATCCAAAAAGAGCCCCTAAGATAGAACCAACAGTGCAGACTGTAGCATACCATAGAGACTTTTCTGATTTACTTAATGCCATAGCTATCATTAAAACATCTGGTGGAATAGGGAAAAAGCTAGATTCCATAAAAGCTAGTAAAAAAAGGGCAGGAACAGCCCATTTGCTTTCCGCCCATGATAAAACCCAGTTATATAGTTTCTTTAATAAATTCATTTATTAGAACATCCAATTCAAATAGCAAGCTTTTTTGAGATAAAAGATAAAAGACCAAAAATTGAGGTAGAAAATATTTTTGCAACAAGCCTTAAGCATAAAGTTTAAAGTTACAAGCCAGACAACTGGTAATGTATTATCTGGCTTAAAGCTTCTAACTTCCTTCTTTTTTCTTCAATCTTCAATCTTCTTTCTTTAGACTGTAAATAATACAAGATTTATTGTAATATGACAATAATGAACATTTTAAAAAAATATTTTTCCATATTCTTAAAACATGCTGCACCTTTAGGGCTTTTTGTTTTAATTCCCCTAATGGTCATATTATATCTTGGGCATAATATAATAACTTCTGAGAAGGATAAGCATTTTTATGAACTATCTACAAAGATAGACTATACATTGAAAGACATAGAAAATGAAGTAACCCCTGAATCTTTTTTATTAAAGGTTGGAAGAGGAGCTTGGTTCAGTTTTAACCAAAACCCTGATGACTTAACAAAATATTGGGATTATTACCGAACTTTATGTGATTTTTTACAAGACACTCCTGATTTATATGTTTTTGACGAAAATGGTTCACTGATTACACCTCAGAAAATTAATTTAAAATCAAGATTTTTAGCTACCAAACTTTGGAATAGTATGTTTAGTGATTATCAGGGAAAAACCAATTTCACAATCAAGTACTATAAGCAGTTAAGAAGTTTTTTAGGTAATGAATTTAAATTAGGTCAATTCTTGGAATGTCGCAATAATTTGATGCCAATGATATCAAATTCTAAAAAGGGCTATATCTATTGGATGAATTCAGATGAGAACAATAAAAAAGGCATACTATTAATATTCTGGAATATTCCCTCTTATGAACTAAGAATAAACAATGTAATAAACCGTTATTTTAGTTTTTTTAACGATATTTTTATAAAAAGACCTGATGGACAAATACATTCTTTTGCAAAAAAAAATTACCGCTTAGAAGATTCAGTATATGACAATATATATTTAAGAACTGCTTTAATAGACCCACCAGAAGGTTTCCTAGATTACAGAAGTATTCTTTGGAAACCAATCAAGCTAGAAAATTCATGGCTCATAGGCGGAGTAAAAAGCAAGAATAAACTTTTTGAGAAATATTATAATAGCTTTATTTATTCTGTATTTCTTATAGCTATTATCATAGTTTTTATTTATTTTTGGACTATAAAAAGTAAAAGCTACTATATATCAATTAGAATTAAATTAATTACTCTATTTTTAATAGCTGTAATAACCCCTGTTTTGGGTTTTTCTTATCTTGGTTATCAATATGTCACCGATACAAAAGAGAATCTTATAACAGAAATCAGCAATGAAAGCAGAGATATTCTTCTAAACATAGACAGCGAATTAGGGAGATCAGGTATTATTTTCCTTGATGATTTCAGAAAAATAGCCAAAGATTTTCAAAATTATGAAAATGATGAACATATACGTAAAAAATTTGAAGATGGTCTAGCAAAACAGGATTTTGCAGTTTTAGATAGAAGAATAGCTTCTGATGCCTCTAGAATAAGACACATTACAAATCTTGTTCTTGTTGAAAACATGAATCAGGTTATAGAATCATTTGCTAAATGCTGTATCGACACTAGATTTAATACAAACCTGATGGAAACAATAGATCCAGGGTTAAGAAGTGCTATGAACAGCCCTGAAACTGGTTTATCTACCTTTTGGACAAGACCCGATACTGTTCAAGACATTGTTATGGGAGCTTTTGAATATTATCTATATTGGTGTTTTACAAATTCTAACGACAGAACAGAATTTATTCTAATTATGAGAATGAAAGAAAAAGTGTTGCATGAACTATTACATAAAAGAATTGAACAATGTAAAACAAATCCAAAAGAAAAAAATTATATTATATTGGCTAGAAATGATAATAATGGAGAATGGATTCCCAATAACAACATATCTAATGAACTAAAAGACGTTTCAAGAAGATTAAATTTTATGGGGAAACCAATAGAAAGCCAAATAGTTATAGATTCAAAATTTTATCTTTTAATGGCTACAAAAAGTTTTAAGGTAAAAGGCTATTCTTTTTATGCACTTTACCCATATTCAATAATTAATGACAAACTCATAGTAATCAGCAGAATAATAGCCGCTTTCATATTGTTCTTTATTGTTATGACCCTGGCTATTGCTTACCAATTATCTGGCAGTTTCCTTCATCCTGTTAAATGTCTTGAAGAAGGTGTTAAAGCTATAAAAGAAAGAAAATCTGATTTTAGAATAGAAGCTTTACAAAATGATGAATTTGGCGGTCTAGCAGAAAGCTTTAATAAAATGATAGGTGATCTTAAAGAAATGGAACTTGCAAAGTACATTCAAGAATCTTTACTTCCAAAATCTTTGCCAAAAATAAAAGGCTACCAATTAAGTTTTTCCAATAGAATGGCCTCAGCAATTGGTGGAGATTATTTTGACATAAAGCTTCTTGATGAAGATAATCTTTGCATTATTATAGGTGACGTATCAGGGCACGGTGTCGCTTCCGCACTGGTGATGGCAATTGCCAAAGCCGTAATCTATCATGGTTTCAAACAAACAAGAGATTTGATTCTTTTATTCAATAATTTAAATTCAGTTATTAACACATATTTTAGCAAGCCTCCAGTAAAGAAAATGATTACACTCTTTGCAACAATTGTAAATCTATCTACTGGTAAAGCTACTTTCTTTGACGCAGGCCATAATTTTCCAATGAAAATATCTAAAGATGGACAAATTACAGAATTAAAGATGACAGGATTTCCTGTAGGTACACAGAAAAAAATAAGAAAGAAAAACACAGAAGAATATACTATTAATGAAGGTGAAACAGTTGTGTTTTATACAGATGGTATAATAGAAGCCACTGGTAAAACAACAGAACAATACGGGTATGACAGATTCAAGAATTCTCTTACCAAAATGGTCAACGATAGCTCAGATACAATGATTAATACTCTGTTTAAAAATTATGAAATATGGGAAGATGATACAGAACCAGATGATGATGTAACTTTATTCATTTTGAAGAGGCTTGCGCTTCAAAAAGATAAAAGTAGCATCGTCAGTTAATTCTTTTTCACCGAGATTATTTTTAAAGAATTTAATCAGTTGATTTGTTGCTTCATCAAGAATATTGGTAGAAATATTTAAAACATAGTTTTTTAAATTTTCATAACCAAATCCATCTTTCTCATCTCTGTTGCCTTCAAGAAAACCGTCAGTATAAAGCAATATGCTTTCTTCAGGATTTAATCTTTCTGATTCATAAGTATATTTCGACCTTGCTTTAGAAATCCCCATAGGTAGATTTATGTTACTTGGGATTCGCATTTCCCCTATTTCTTTTGCTCTTATGAAAGGATATGGATGTCCAGCATTACATATAGCCAAATTACCTGTAGTTTTATCAAGTATTATGGCACATAATTTCATTAATCTTATTTTGCTTAAAAGTTCGCACAACATAATGCTAATATTCGTAACTATTTCATTAACAGCCAAATTCTGATTTGCCGACAAGAAAACAGAAGCTTTAACCATAGCAGCAATCAATGATGAGGATACACCGTGACCGTTTACATCTCCAATAACTATTAGCAACTTATTGTCTGGTAATTCGAATAAATCAGCATAATCTCCCCCAACATCTGAAGCCATTTGATTATAAATGATACACTCATAACCCTCTATTTCGTGTTTGCCTGTTGGAATCAAACATTGTTGAACTGCTCCAGCCAAAAGCATATCTTTGATTTCGGACATCATCTGGTTGAATGTATTCCCTAATTTGCCCAATTCATCTTTATTTTCAATATTAATAACAGTCTCTGTTTCTCTTTTTCTTAAAGCTAAGAGTCCTCTATTCAACTCATTGACCGGTGTAATGAATGTTTTTGCCAGCAATAACCCAGTCAGTACAGAAATAAGCAAAAGCAATATCATCAAAGTATATATAGCCGAGCTTACTCTATTGATTTGATAATCTATTTCATAAACTGGATACATTGCCAGAATAAAAGCATTTTTTATTTTACTTCCAGGCATGCATAAGCAAAGATAATCTGTATTGTTATATTTGATAATAGAAGATTCTACGGTTTTATTAATATTTGATACATTGATTAAATCAAGAAAGTCTTTTGAATTTGAAACTTCCGGGAAAAATCTTTGGATTTCACTATGGAAATTGAGTATCTTAATCTCTACATTTCCTACACTATATCGCTTTTTTAAAAGATAATTAAAATAAGATATGTTTACATTTCTTGTTATTGCAATTCCAATAAAAAAAGCAATGGGATTATCGTTTTCTGGATAATAACTCCACCACCAATAAATTCCTTCATTATCTAAATTTTGCGGAATAAGTTGTCTTGGGCGTTCAATTACAGTTGAAAAACCTACTACAGGATTTTCTAGTAAGTTACCAACAAGTATGTCCGATTGACTAGGTTTAACCCCAGCAAAATTCAAACGTTCCGGGCAATATTTTTCTAGACTGAGAACAGATAAAACCCCAGCTATCGAATTTATTCTGCTGTTTGTATCATCCGCAGATGTTGTATATACCTGGGTTTTATCTATTGCTCTTATATCTATCCAATTAAACACCCAGTTTCTCTTTAAGTTATTATCTCCAGTAATGTCTACAAGCTTTTTTTCTAATTCTTTTCGACTAGGAAGTGTCTTCCCTTTTAAACTACTTAAATATTTATCTAATTCAGAATAACATCTGTCTACTTCGTCTTCTTTTGATTTATAATCTATATCTACTTTATTCAATATATCCAACATACCCTTTTTAGCTTTATTTTCTATAGCTATTCGATGGTCATGAAGACTAGTATATGATAATACCCACAAGCTGATAGCCGGCATATATACTGCAATTGCGAAAATAAAAACCAGTTTATATCTGATCGATAGGTATATTCCCTTATTGTTAGAAAAATTCTTAAAGAAAAATTTTGATGAAATCAGTATTAAAAGTATAAAAATGACTACAGCTATTATATGTTTATTATATTTTTGAGGAACATCCAGGGTCTGCCCGAACAATAGCCTATAATTAGCTGAATTAAAGCCTTTCCAGACTGTATTATCCTTAACAAAGCCATCTAGAAATTCTTCACTGTTTGTTTGGTCATAGGATATTACATTATTAACAAAAGAAGGAGCAGTTATTTCTTTATTATCTATATTATAGAGCACTATAGGCTGGTTCATAGTAGCATAATCTTTTATTTTCGCCTGAACTAATTCAATACTAGTTCTTTTATGCTCTACAAATAATATTATTCCATTCAAATTATGATTTGCGTTTTTGAAAAAGAAAACCCCTGTTTTACCATAATTTAAAGTGGATATGCATATTTCTGATTTGTCATACATCAGCTCTACGTTGAATTCTCTGCCGATTACCGTATTTCTGTCTGATCTATAATTTTCATAATCTATATTATTAAATTTATGAATATCCTTCCAGGCAAAGCTGAAAAATCTTTGCTCATGAGGAAGCAAATCTTGAGGATTTAATAATGTCGCTTTTTTATTGAAAATAGCACAACGTATGTTTTCGCCTAATTTTTTGCTTAAATTATTTATTCTATTAGTTACTTCTTGAGCCGTCATAAAAGTACCATTTTTTCTTGGTCTATTTTCTATATAAGGCAATAGCTCTTCTGTAAGCTTATTAAAATATGGGTAAAAATAGTCTACTGCCGTAGTTTTAGACATAAAGTCAACAGCTCTTTCTGATAACTTAGACTTTATGGAATCAATCTCATGCTTTTTATCTATATCTAAAATAAAAAAATACAAAAAGAGTCCAAATATACATGGCAATAAAATCAGCAGTATATAAGGAGGTAAAACTTTTTTCAGACAGCTTCTATCCATTTTTAAATTGTATCATATCAGATATTTTTGAGCAATAAGCACTTAGGTGAAAAGATGAATTTCTAACTGGTTTTATAGTTCTGTCTTCTTACTTATATATCTTTTTACTTAAGCCCAAATTAGATTTTACTAATTGGCTACTCATTTGTCATAAAAAGTATAGCGTATGGGCTTTAGCTGATTTTTAGGTTTTATAGGTATGGGGTGTGATTGGAGTAAAACCAATCACAACAATAATAACCAAAATAATCTTCTATACGTTTATAACAATGTGTAGCAACAAACAAATAAATACTGATTTTTTATCGCTTACTTGCAACTAAATTAGTTTGTCTCCAATGCTTATTTACTATTAAAATACTATAATGATATAATAAAATTCGTTATGGGTTCTGTTTATAAATATATCTCTATTATTTTAAAACATTCGGCTCCAGTTGGGCTTTTTGTTATCCTTCCACTGCTTGCCGCATTTTCTCTTGGTCATAATATTATCACACAAGAGCGGAATAAACATGTCTCACAACTTTCAACAAAAATAGAAAACAGTCTAAAAGACATTGAAAGCGAAATTGCTCCAGAATCCTTTATGTTAAAAGTTGGCAAAGGAGCATGGTATTCCTTAAAAAAATATGAAGACAATCCAGATAAATTCTGGGATTACTACAAAAAACTCTGTTTTTATCTTGATTCAGAACCTGATTTTTATCTATTTGACGATAAAGGTCATTTATCAACCCCTAAAGAAATCAATTTAAAATCCAGATTTTTAGCATCAAAACTCTGGAGTATAATCGAGGCTTCTTACGATAAAAAAACCGAATATGCTGACAAATATAAAAAACAGTTTAAAAGTTTTTTAGGTAACGAATTTAGATTGAGTGCCTTTCTCGACAGCAGAAACTGCCTAATGCCAATAATAGTAAATACTCAGGTTGGCTATGTTTATTGGATGAATTTTCCGAAAAACCCTCACAAAGGGATAATGATTGTTTTTTGGGATACCCCAGCCTTTGATTTCAGATTAAAAGAAATTATAAATCGCTATTCAGATAAATTTGAGGATGGTTTTACCAGAAACTTATCGGGTAATAATATATCGATTACCAAAAACTCAAATACTAACTATGAAAATATCTTTTTAAAAACAGTCTTTATGAGTTCTAATGAAAGGTATATTGACCCAAACGGATTAGTCTGGAGATTTCTAAAATTAGATAATATCTGGCTACTTGCCTCACTAAAAAGCAACTCGTTGAAGTATGATCTTTATCATAATTATTATATTGCTTTTATTATAATTCTAGGAATAAATATTATCTTATTCTATATCTGGATGATAAAGAAACAAAACTCGTTTTTATCAATCAGAACCAAATTAATAGGTCTATTTTTGATTGCAGTATTTACACCTGTTGCGGCTTTTTCTTATCTTGGATATCAATATAAAAGCGATATGCGTGACAATCTCTATACCGAATTCGTCAATGAAAGCCGTAATGTTCTTTTAGATATAGACAGAGAACTTGGAAGTTCTGGAAATGTCTTCAGAGATGAATTTCGAAAAATGGTCGAAGATTTTAAGGATTACGATAAAGATGCAAATATTCGCAAAGCCTTTTCCAAAAGCATAGAAAAGCATGACCTGGTTTTAGCAGAAAGACGATCAGTTTCAGATGCTTCTATTTTAAAACAGCTGACAAACCATGTCGTTTTTGAAGAAATGAATGTCGCTACAGATCCTTTTTCCAAATGTTGTATAGATACTATTATGAATTCAAATCTTTCAGACAGCATAGATCCCGTATTGAGAGATGCTTTAAAAAGTCCTGAAAGTGCAATGGCAAGTTTTTGGGCAAGGCCCGACAACGTCCAGGATTTTCTTTTCGGTTCTATTGAATTCTACTTATACTGGTGTTTTTTAAATACTTCCCCAAATAATCCGGAATATTTCGTTATACTAAGATCAACAGATATCGTTTTACGCGAACACTTAAAGAATCGCCTGTTAGAATGCAAAAACAATATTAAAGAAAGAGATTTCAGAATTTTTGTATGCAATAATAAAAATGGAGAATGGTTTCCAGATAATTCCCTGGAATCCGAGTTAAAAACCATCTCGAATAGAATCAAATATATGGGGAAACCAATTGAAAGCGAGATTAATATAAAATCAGAACGACATCTTTTATTAGGAATAAAAAGTAGTAAATTAAGAGGTTATTCGTTTTTTGCTCTATATCCTTACAAAAAAATAGAGAACAAATTGTCCAAAGTTACTTATGCAATTATTGCAGCAATTATTTTCTTTATTATTATGGCAATAGCGATAGGTTATCATCTGTCAGGAACATTCCTGTATCCTGTTCAAAGACTTGAAGATGGTGTTAAGGCCATAAAAGAAAGAAACTCTAAATTCAGAATCGAAACACTGCAAAATGATGAATTCGGCGGTCTAGCAGTGAGTTTCAACAAAATGATAGAAGACCTTAAAGAAATGGAACTGGCAAAATATATTCAGGAATCACTACTACCTCAATCTATACCACAAATAGAAGGCTACCAGCTATGTTTTTCAAATAGAATGGCTTCGGCAGTTGGCGGTGATTACTTTGATACTTTGTTGTTAGATAAAGACAATCTATGCATTATTATAGGCGATGTTTCTGGCCATGGAGTAGCTTCAGCACTAGTTATGGCTATAGCCAAAGCTGTTCTTTATCATGGTTTTAAAGAAACCAGGAATCTTATAGATTTATTCAGTGATGTAAATTCTGTTGTAAATACTTATTTCAGCACACCACCTGTAAAGAAGATGATTACTCTTTTTGCAACAATAATAAATCTACCGACAGGCAAAGCTACTTTCTTAGATGCAGGGCACAATTTCCCAATGAAAATATCTATAACTAATGAAATAACAGAATTACAAATGTTTGGTCTACCTATAGGCATATTGAAAAAATTGAAAAGACAGAAAATCAATGAGTTTGTAATAGAAAAGGGAGAAACAATAGTATTCTATACCGATGGAATCGTTGAAGCAACAGGGAAAACAGAAGAACAATATGGTTACGACAGGTTTAAAAAACATCTTTCCACAATGGCAACTTATAACGCCAAAAATATTATGGATTCACTTTTTCAAAGATATGAAATTTGGGAAGATGGAACTGAACCAGATGACGATGTAACACTAGCTATCTTGAAAAGGCTTCCTTCTTAAAATAATAAAGGTAATATCATCTGCTAATTCTTTTTCTCCATGATGATTTTTTAAAACGTCTATCAAATGGTTTTTTAAATCTTCTGAACTAGTTATTTTATAATTTCTTATAAGATTATTAAAATTATCATAACCAAATTCTTCCCCTTTATCATTTTCTGCTTCAGGGAATCCATCTGTATATAAGAAAAGAGTTTCGTCCGGATTTAATATTTCCATCTCAGAATTGTAACGACATCTTTTTTTAGAAAGCCCCATTGGCAAGCTAGTTTTGCAAGGAGTTCTCATTACACCTTCTTCTTTTGCTCTTATCATTGGATAAGGATGACCTGCATTGCAAATAGCCATCTCTCCTGTTTTTTTATCAAGTATTATTGCGCAGAAAGTCATAAGCTTCTTTTTATTTAAAAGATCGCAGATCATATTACTTGTATTTGTGACTATTTCATTAAGAGAAGCATTTTTATTAGCGAATCTGAATACCGAAGCTTTTACCATAGCTGTCAAAAGTGAAGAA
Source organism: Candidatus Rifleibacteriota bacterium (assembly GCA_905236675.1). Lineage (GTDB taxonomy): Bacteria > Muiribacteriota > Ozemobacteria > Ozemobacterales > Ozemobacteraceae > RUG334. The sequence goes on from CAJOND010000009.1 coordinate 90,038, forward strand.
GCTACCCCGTGACCAGTGACGTCACCAATAACAATCAAAGACCTATCATCCGGAAGCTCAAAAATATCCGCATAGTCACCACCAACGTCCGTTGCCATCTGGTTATACACAATACAGTCATAACCTTCCATTTTATATCTGCCTGTTGGAATCAAGCATTGCTGAACAGCTCCAGCAAGAAGCATGTCTTTGATTTCTGCCATCATCTGATTGAAGGCATTCCCTAGATGACCCAATTCATCACGGTTTTCAATGTTGATTGTCGTTCCCGTATCACGATTTCTCAACGCTTCTAATCCTCTATCAAGTTCTTTCACTGGTGTAATAAAGGTTTTAGACAATAATAAACCAGTAAAAACAGATATAACCAAAAGCAAAATCATCAAAGTATATATTGCCATTCTAACTTTTTCTATTTGATAATCTATTTCATAAACAGGATACATACAAAGACTGTAAGTATCTTTCAACTTGCTTCCAGGCATACAAAGGCAAAGATATTTATTGTTTTTATAATTTACTATTGTGGATTCTACCGTTTTATTAATATTTGAAACATTAATAAGCGACAATAACTCTTTATAGTTAGAAAGATTTTCAGGAATTAATTCCTGTGAAATATAATTGAAATATGCCATTTTAAGATTAATGTTTTCAAATGTATATCTATTATTAGAAATTGATTTAAAATATGAAGTATTTACTTTGTTAGACGCAGAAGTTCCCATACAGAAAGCAATTTCATTGTTTAAGTCAGGATAATAATTCCACCACCAATAAACACCTGCTCCATCAAAGGTTAAATAATTTAATTTTTTAGGACGCTCAAATGCAGAAGAAAAACCTGCTATAGGATTTTCAAAAAGGTTCCCTATCAAAATATCTGACTGATTTGGTTTAATACCAGCAGCATTCAATCTTTCCGGGCAATACCGTTCTAAGCAAAGGATAGAAATAACTCTTCCTATTTTTACAAGTCTTTGTTGGCTTTCCTTTCTATTTGAAGTTGTATATATCTGAGTCTGATCAATAGTCCTTATATCTAGCCAATTAAACCTTTCTCTGATATTTTTATCTTTTCCAACTATTTCTTCTAATTTTGTCTGTATCTCTGATTTAGTAGGATGCCTTTTTCCACTGAAACTTTTTAAATAATTATCCAGGCTCAAAAAACTATTTAGAATATCGTTTTCAACTTTCTTAAAATCATTATCTATATTATTCAGAACATCTAACATTCCTTTTTTTACTTTGTTTTCTATCGCTTTTCTATGGTCATGTAAACTTGTATAAGAAAGCACCCACAAACTCAAAGCTGGCATATAGATAGCTAAAGCAAAAATGGAAATTAGTTTGTATCTAATAGAAACAAACATTCCTTGCCTACCTGTAAAATTTCTAAAGAAAACCCATGAAAAAGCTGTTAGTAAAATAAGAAAAACAACAATAGCTATAATAAGGTTTCGTTCATAAATTTTAGCATGATTAAATGGATGACCGAAAAGAAGCTTATAACTATCCGATTTAAAACCTTTCCAAACATATTTATCCTCAATAAATCCATCTAAGAACTCATCGGTTAAAGTTCTTTCATAAGGTATCTCTTTGTGCCCTAAAAAAGAGGACTGAGGCTGTTTTTTTTGAATGTCATAAAAAATAATTGGTTCTTCATATGTAGCATAATCTTTTATCTTTGCCTGAACCAGTTCAATATTTGACCTCTTATACTCAACAAAAATCAAGACCCCGTTTTTCATTTGATTGGCATTTTTAATATAGAAAACACCTGTTTTTCCTAAGCTGAATGTAGTTGCAGCAATTTCTTCATTGGCAGAATAAGTTCGCATAGTGTCAATATTAAGTTCTCTGCCCATAATTGCCAATTGATCCAGCAATCTGTTTTTGTAGTCGGCCTCTCCTAAATCATGACTTTTTATCCAAAGATAAGTAAAAAATCTAATTTCATAATCTTTTAAATCATCTTGATTAATTATTTCAGCGTTTTCATTAAAAAGAGCACAACGTATATTTTCTCCTAGATTTTTACTAATTTCATTTATACCTTTAGAAAGATCTTCTTTAGTTTTTATACTATCTTTTTCAGTAACTCTATTTTCTATAAAAGGTATTATTTTTTTTGAAAAGGCCTGAAAAAAAGGTTTAAAATAGTCTATTGGTGCTGTTTTCGCCATAAAATCAGTGGCGTTTTCTGACAAATTGGATTTTATTTTTTCTATTTCGTGATTTTTATCTATATTTAAAATCAATAGATAAAGAAATAGCCCAAATAAACTTGGCACCAAAATCAGCAGTATATAAGTTGGCAGTGCTTTTTTGTAGCTGCTTTTATCCATAGTTAAGAGAGAAGAGATGTTAAGCTAATGCCTCAAAGTAATTACTACTGGGAGTAATAGGTGGTTAATGGTGAGTGGTGATTGATATTCATTCTATATCGCTAATAACTTACCACTCACCACGCCAAGCTTTGCCTGGCTTATTTTATTTTTTAGATGCAGTTTTCTTTTTTTCATCAACTGCTGCTGCTTTAGTTTCTTCTTTCTTTTCTTCAGGTGGAAGCATACCAAGAGCACGTTTAACTTTCAAAACTATTTCTCCAAATACATCAGGGTTTTCTTTCAAGAAAGTCTTTGAATTTTCTCTCCCCTGCCCCATTCGAGTATCACCATAGGAGTACCATGCTCCTGATTTATCGACTACTCCAGCAGCTTCAGCCATTTCCAATACTTCACCTTCCTTAGAAATGCCTTCACCAAACATCATGTCAAATCTTGCTTTTCTAAATGGCGGAGCGACTTTGTTCTTAACGACTTTAACTTCTGTAATGTAGCCTTTTATGTCTTCTCCTTCTTTAATAGCGTCTTTTCTTCTAATATCCAATCTCACAGAAGAGAAGAACTTAAGAGCACGACCACCAGGAGTTGTTTCTGGATTTCCAAACATGATTCCTATCTTTTCACGAATCTGATTGATGAAAATACATACACAGCGAGATTTTGAAACAACAGGAGTAAGCTTGCGCATTGCCTGTGACATCAATCTAGCCTGCATACCTACTGTGGTATCCCCCATGTCGCCGTCTATTTCAGCTTTACTTGTTAAAGCAGCAACAGAGTCGAGAACAATTATATCTACTGCATTGCTTCTTACAAGCATTTCGGTAATTTCCAAAGCTTCTTCACCACTGCTTGGCTGTGCTATAAGAAGATTGTCTATATCGACGCCAACTTTTTTTGCATAGGATGGATCTAACGCATGTTCAACATCTATAAAAGCAGCCTGTCCGCCGGCCATTTGAGCTTGAGCTATTGAGTGAAGCGCTATAGTTGTTTTCCCAGAAGATTCTGGACCAAATATTTCAATAATTCTGCCTCTCGGCATCCCACCAACGCCTAAAGCGTAGTCTAAAGAAAGAGAACCTGTAGGTATAGCTTCAACCTGAAGGTGTCTAGAACTGCCAAGTCGCATTACAGCGCCTTTACCGAATTGTTTTTCAATTCCTGAAATAGCAGTTTCTAATGATTTCATACGTTCTTGAGCTGGTGTTAAAGATGTTTTTTGTTCGGCCATATTTGCCTCCATTGTTATTTTGTAAGATAATAGCATATTGCATAATTTTGAGCAATATGGAGTGAAGAATCGAACTTATTAATAAATTTTCATTCACTCATATAATAATCAACCGAAATCGGAAAATCGGACAAAATATTTTTTATTTTTTTAATATTTAAAATATGTTACAATAAAAAAAGAAATCGGGCCATTAGCTCAGTTGGGAGAGCGCAGCGTTCGCAACGCTGAGGTCAGGGGTTCGACCCCCCCATGGTCCACCGAACTGTAGTTAATACAGGTTAAAATCAGTTAAAGGAATCCGCTCCAAAAGCGGATTTTATTGTTTTAGCTTACTGGTTTTTATCAAACTTAAACTAAGTTCGTATAGGTTATATCAAAGCAATTTCCAAAAGCCGTTATGGGAAGTTCCTTCTCTTTGAATTATTCCTTTTTTAATAAGTTTCCTTATATAATATTTTACTGTGCTAATGTTCCACGACAATAATTCAGCCACTCTCTTTTGAGTTATTTTGGGTTCTTTAACCAAAACTTTTATAAGTTGTTGTTCTTCTAATCTTAAGTTTTGGAACCATTCATCAGATACTTCCAACCTGCGATTTTTACCTGTAAATGTTTTGGTATTAGTTTGGTCAGTTTGGTCAGTTTGGTCAGTTTGGTTAGTTTGGTCAGTTTGGTTGGTTTGGTTGGTTTGGTTAGCTTGGTCAGTTTGGTCAGTTTGGTTATCTTGGTTAGCTTGGTCAGCTTGGTTGACTTGGATGAAATAATAATCTTACCTGGTTCTAGCAGATTCTAAGAGTTTGTCTATATCGTTATAGGCATTTTCTAAGTATTCTGTATGATACATCTCATACATATTATAGATAGTATCGGTAATACCTGCTTCGTCCCATTTCTTTAAAACTACATCTGCTGATGAATTTCTTGCAAAAGCATACTGTTCCAAAAGAAAAATAAAGAATTCCATTTCCTTAGACATATTAATCTCGCCTTAAATATAAAGAATTTCTTGGGTCTCCTGTAATACGTTCGCTTTCCCACATATCAAATATACCTATTGGAGAGAATTCCCACATTTCTAATTTTTCATCAGAAAGCATTTTATATGTTTTAGATGAAACAAACAATCTAAGAGCTTCAAGAGGTTCTATTCCATATTTGTTATTAATTTTATTCGTTATTTCTTTATTATAATAAGCCAATATGAAAGGCATTTCTTT
>CAJOND010000010.1 GCA_905236675.1 Candidatus Rifleibacteriota bacterium
TATAAGCATAAATACTGTAATTATATAAAAAAAGGCATTAAAAAAGAGCCTCATAACAGGCTCTAATAAATAATTTCAGCTTAACTTAATGACATTGGGGAAGAAGTTAGCATTGTTCCACTGAATCAGGAAGATTAAAATTTTTATTGTAATTGTTGTTTTATGCAAACAAAGTGTGAGACGCTTCGCCGTGGGATGGCAACTGACATTGCTTGTGTGATACAGCCCATAATCAATCACCAATAATATTTGCAAAAAACTCTTGGACATAATATAATGTCCAGGGAAGATTTTAAATTTATGTCCAAGAAGTAATGCCTGATGAATATTGGAAAAGAAACCGAAACTATAGAATTTAAAAAAACAACTTCTGCAACAAAAGAGGGTATTATTTCTATTTCTAGTATTTTAAACAAACATGGTAAAGGCACTTTGTATTTCGGTGTAAAAGATAACGGAGATGTTGTCGGGCAAGACATTGGCAAAGATACTTTGAGATTTTTATCTAGAGATATAGCTAGAAATATTAATCCTGCTTGCTGGTATGAAATATCAACAAAACAGACTTCGGACAACAAAAGTTTTATCGAAGTTCAATTCAACGGAAACAATGCTCCATATTCAGCTTTTGGTAAGTTTTATGAACGTTTTGCAGATGAAGATAAGGCTATTAGCGATTCTGAACTTGAAAAACTATTCAAACTTAGGCAAAAAGACTATTCTTTATGGGAGCAAGAAATTTCGGATTCTTCAATTACAAATGTAGACAAAAAACTCTTAAAAGACTTAATTGATAAGGGTAGGGAATCTGGTCGGATACGATATGAATTTAAAAATGCAAAAGTAATTCTGTCTAAATTAGGCTTAATCGCCAAAGATGATGAGCATCTAACAAATGCAGGAAAATTCCTTTTTTCAAATGAAAGACCAATAATCCTTAAACTAGCAACTTTTGCGACTAATTCTAAGGAAACATTCACAAAACTCAATCATTTTGAAGGAAATATTTATGAGTGTGTTGATGAAGCGATTCAATATATTATTGATTCAATTTCTTGGAATGTAAAAATAGGTAGAACGGCTTCGAGAAACGAACAACCAGAAATTCCTATTCCTGCCATTCGTGAAATTGTTATCAATGCTTTTGCTCACGGCGATTATAATTCTAATACAACTTTTGAAATAAATATTTTTAAAAATAAAGTGACTATATATAGTCCTGGACATTTTCCCTTGGGTTATACCCCTGAAGATTTCGCCAAAAAGGCTGAACAACCTGTAATGCTCAATCCTAAGATAGTAAATGTTTTATTTAAAACTGCGTTGATAGAATCTTTTGGAACAGGTTTTGAAAGGACATTTAAAGAATGTAAAAAAGCTGGAGTGAAATATAGTTATGAAAATACCAAATCTGGCTTTAGGTTTACATTTATGAGACCTCTTGGACATAATAATGTCCAAGACATAGATAAAAAAATGTCCAAGACGGAATCGGCAGTATTTGCTGCTATAAAAGCCGATACCAGTATAACAGCAAAGAAGATAGCTGAAAAAATTGGTAAATCTGAAAAAACAGTTTATAGAGCCATAAGAGTTCTTCGAGAAAATCACTACATTGTTAGAAAAGGAAACGATTTCGATGGAATTTGGATAATTAACAATATAGATTGAAGATATAAGATTATAGTTTTTATTGTAATTGTTGCTTTATGCAAACAAAGTGTGAGACGCTTCGCCGTGGGACGGCAACTGACATTGCCTGTGTGATACAGCCCATAATCACTCACCAATAATATTTGCAAAATACTTTTGGACATAATTAATGTCCATGGAAAAAATAAAAACTATGTCCAAAAGGTAAAGTTTGATTAATAAACGAACAGCCAAAAATACTACAAAATGCTTTATGCATTAGTTTAATAGAATGAGATTATCCTATTTCTCTTCTTGGTATTGGTTTGCTTTGCAAAACTTTGTTGCTCAACAATTATAGTTATAGCACTGACAATAAAAAGTTAAAACAATCCCCCTTTATCCCTCATCTCTTATCTCTTTTCTCTTGCGATAAAATAAGATATATAAATATCTTATTTTATTGCGACTCGGCAGCGTTTCTTATAGCAGGCAATAACAAATTTTCTGACAACATAAGCGTCTTCGTCATCGAAGATTTTGATGTATCTGTTATTTTCGATTTGCTTCATACCTTCATCAAGAGCTTCTTGAAACTTCTTGGGGCTTTCAGCGTATTTTAGTTCTATGATTATGCCTATACTGTAATTACGTGTATACAAAATTAAATCAGGATAGCCATCGCCAGATTCTCTGTTTGATTCGACAACAAGTCCCTTATTGTTTGGAGTTAGCAGACCGATAAGAAGACCCTGGTAGAAATTTTCTTTGTAATCTTTTCGTGCCATACTGTCTCTTACACTGATAGACTGGGCAAGTATTTCGGTTAGAGCTTTTTCGACCTTTTCAGCATCACCTTCGTAGAGTCCGTCATAAAGATTATTCAATAAAGGTTGTTTTTCTCTGAATGATTCTTTGAGCCATTCCATAATCTGTTGTTCATATAAAATTCTTATTTCTCTGTTTGGAATTCTTAGCTGGAAATCTGTAGAACTGGTTCTTCCTACGCTTGTAAGATAACCAGTGCAGAAAAGCACACTCCAGATGTTTTCATTGGTTTTATATAAGTCCTGATAAGTCAGCTCTTGTTTAATTTTCTTAGAAATGACACCACCAGCCACAAGTTCTTCCAGTTCCTGTTTTATTGAATCATCAGCATTTTCTAACATTTTCCTGACTATGCTGTTTCCACTGGTGTTAGCCCAGTATGCCCTTGGAAAAATGTCTATTTTTTCTCTTAAATCACTGCAAAAGAGTATAATATCCCAAGGACAGTAGACATCTTTGTTTCCGATTCTATATCCGTCATACCATTTTTTTGCGTCGTCTAGTCTTGCAGAAATATCATAATAATCAAACATTTCTTTTACTTCTTCTTCAGTGAATCCGAAATAATCGTTAGCTAGTTCATCAGCAACAGAGAAGACCTGAAAATTATTCATTCCTGTGAAAATGCTTTCCTTAGAAATTCTCAAGCAGCCAGTAAGAATAGCCATTTCCAAATAAGGATTGGTTTTGAAAGCATTATTGAACATTCCCCTTATAAGAGAAATCATTTCATTGAAATAGCCGTTATTTTCTGCTTTATCTAAGGGAACGTCGTATTCGTCTATTATGAAAACTGTCTTTTTGCCGTAATGTTTGTATATTAGTTCGGAAAGAAATCTAAGGCTTTTGGTAATTAAATCGTTTTGTTTTTCTTTATCGTATTTTTCTATATCTTTAAGTTTTTTATATATTTCCTTCTCTTCATCATTTAATTTTTCACTGTTAGATAAGTCCCTAAAAGAAAGTATAGCATCAAGAACTAGACCCATAAGATGAAGTCTTGCCGATTCAAAATTGTTTCCTTCAACCCCTTTAAGAGTCATAAAAATAGTAGGGAACTTGTTTTGCCATTCTTCACAAAGAACTTTGTTTTTCGATATTTTCAAACCATTGAATAATTTGGGATTGCCTCCGATTCTGAAAAACTCGTAAAGCATGGTCATGTTAAGAGTCTTACCAAAACGTCTAGGGCGGGTGAAAAGATTTACGTCACCTTTTTTTTCTTTCAGATATTCTATTAACCCTGTTTTATCAACATAGTAAGATTTGTCGTTTATTAGCTTTTCAAAAATATCGGTTCCTATTGGCAATGGCTTTTTGTTAGACATGTTTTTGTTCCCTGTATGTTTTATAGATTAATTTTAAACTGAAATAATCATTTTAGCAAGCTTTGCAATTATCCCAAATTCCATAGAGCCGTAGGTTCTCAAACTTTTGCCCTCCTTCTTTCAGTTCTCTTGTTTCCAAATAAAGTTTTATCCATAATCAATCACCAATAATATTTACAAAAACTCTTGGACATAAAAAATGTCCATGGAAAATTTAAAAAATATGTCCAAGAGGTAAAGTTTGATTAAGAAACGAACAGTCAGAAATTAATTTCCAAGACATATACAAAAAATAAAGTAAAGAAAACAAAATATTTAATATTATAAAAAACAAAAGGTCATTCTTGAAATGACCTTTTGTTATAATAAGTTAGATATAGTATTATAGTTTATAAATAAATTAGGAGCGAGAAAATGTCTGTAATGGTGACTTTGGCTATTATCGGTATTGTGGGCGGGGCTGCTGATGGACTTCGAAGGGCATATAATTCCTATTGTAATAATAGCGAAGCTGAACGTCTGCATGATGAAGGCAAAAGAAGTTACGAAGAAGCTGTTGCAGCTTTTCAAACTCAAATGGAAAATACTAAAAAATCTTTGGAAACTTTGGGTGAGCTTAAGCTTAATATATGGGCCAATGATCTTAACGAATTCCAGAGAATTTTCAAAGATTTTAAGAACGTTGAACTTAAAGAAGTTGATTATGCCAAAGGGTTAGGTATCAATATTCAAAATGTTGACGAAATAAAAGAAATAGAAATTTCTGCTTTGAACGCTTCTGAAATATTAGGGGCTGGTATAGCTTCTTTAACTACTGGAGCATTAGCTGGAGTAGGGGCCTATGCTGGTGCTATGGGGTTAGCTTATGCTTCAACAGGAACAGCTATTGCAACTTTGCATGGTGTTGCTGCTACTAATGCTACTTTAGCTTGGTTTGGCGGAGGTGCTTTGGCTGCTGGTGGTGGGGGAATTGCATTAGGTACCGTAGTTCTGGGCGGAATAGTTGTTGCTCCCGCATTGTTTGCTGCGGGATTTATATTAGAGAGAAACTCCGAAGCTAATCTTGCAAAAGCAAAAGAAGATTATGCTAAAAATATAGATAAAGTAAAAGAAGTTGAATTTATAGTAAACTTTATGCGTGAGGTCGAGCTGCTTTCTAACGAATTTATCGAATTTCTTAAAAAATATAGAGAAAGATTTCAAATAGCTTTGAAATCTTTAAGAAATATAAGAGACGAAGAATTGACAAAAAGATCCTTTATTAAGAATATGTTAATTAAAACAGGATTAGCTTCTGATAAAATTGATTATAAGTCTCTTAAAATGAAGCAGCAGGAAGAAATACATATTACCGTATTGATGGCTATCTTATTGCATGAATTAATGAAAATGCCATTGTTGAACAATAAACAGATTGGTGAAGGAGATAATATGGAAGAAAAATCAGAAATCAATCTAGAAGCGCAAAAAAAACTGACAGAAGGGAAGAATTTCCTGGAAAATGTTTGAGTTTATAAAAAAAATATTTGCTAATAAATCTAGCAAGGAAGAAATAAAAAATCGAGAAGCTTTGGCTAAAGATATTGCTGGAACAATCGGAATATTAACTGGGAATGAGATGTCTAGAAATAGTCAGCTTGCAACTGACACAATGACAGAAGGGATGAAATTATTTCTGAAAGAAGCTGATAGAGTTATAAATGTAGATGTAGCACAATCAAAAGGTAACCTTTTTGAATACATTGAAGCTGCTAAATTTAATGTTGCTTCAGCTAAAATAGGTTCTGATATAAGAGCAGTAGTTACAGCTTCAAATAAAGGCACAAATATTTATTATAATCCACATTCTCCAGCAGATATTTTGCTTACTAAAAACGACAAAATAATTCAAGAAATACAGGCAAAAGCGGGAACAAATGCTAAAAATCTAGTTTTTGAGCATACTGGTTTTAGAAACGGTGAAATTGGTAAGTATGATGGTATGGCTAGGCTTATTCCAAAAGACGCTGATGATAAAATGCTTGAAGAGGCTAGGAATTTTGCAAAAGCAAAATCAGAAGTAGGTTTAGATAATTCAAAACATTATAAAGATGTTTATGAAAACCTTGAAAACAAGTTGAAAACCAAAGATGGTAAAATTTCATCTGAAGGGACTTCTATTGACGAGTTGAAAAAAGCTAAAGAGAATCCGGAAGCCTATGCCAAAGATTTGCAGCAAAAACAATTAGGTGCTGAAATAACTGATACTGCAGCAAATATGGCTATTGCTTCCGCAATTACAACAGGAATAGTTTCTTCTGCAAAAAATATTTACGAAGTTGTCTGTGATGGAAAAGAGCTTGATAAAGCTTTAAAAGAAATTGGAATAAATACAGCAAAAGGTGCTGCCCGAGGTGGGGTTACTGGGGCTGTTTCAGCTAGCATCAGATATTTCGGAAATATTAATGAGATTACTGGTTTAAAAGATTCTTGCGTTACTACTGTAATAGCTGGTGGATTGGTTGATTGCGGGGTTGCTTTATGGGCTTATGCTAATAACGAGATAGATTCAGCTGAATTGAAGAATAATATTATAGATTCGTCTGTAAAAGGTGTTTCCACGATTATACTTACAAAAGCAATAGGAACCGTTGTCGGAACTGCTACTGGAGCATTATTACCTATGGTAATTTTTACTGCAGCTTCTTGTGCATTGGCTTCAGGGCGTGAAATAATTAAAAAGGCAAATCTGGCAAAAGCTCAATCTGAAAAAATTGAAGCTATAGTTAAGCAAATGACTGCTTTAAAAGAAGAATATAGAAAAGAACTGCTAGATAAATTAAAAGCTTATGAAGCAGAGCAAATTAGCCTATTAAACAGAATAATTAATAATATTGATGATAATCTTATTAATGGGAATAATTACGAATTAGCCACTAAAACTATAGGTAGCTTGGCTAATCAAATGGGCATTTCATTAAAGTATCAATCTAAAATTGAATTTGATAAGTTTATGCAATCAAATGAAACGCTGATTTTAGATTGATACAAGAATATTAAAGTTTTTATTGAAGTTGGTTTTTGTTGGGAAGCATCTTCAATACTTTTTCACTGAATTTAAATAGGGGTTGTAGTATTCTTTGTTAATAATCTGGTCTAGAGCTACTTCTGCCGATTTTTCAAGCTTGAATTCAAAGATGTAAATATTTGTTTTCAGAAAAAAATAATATAAAAATTTTTGAACAGTAATATTTTTACAAACTTTATTATGGTAAATAAAACCTTATCGTTTTATAGTTAAACATAATTAATTTAAGGAAGGTTGTAAAAGTGGAAAACACATTAAGAGTTATTCATACATCTGACTGGCATATAGGTCATATTCTTCATGAAAAGAAGCGATATGATGAATTTGAACAATTTTTTGTCTGGTTGAATGAACAAATAGAGAAATATAAACCGGATATTCTGCTCGTATCTGGTGATGTGTTTCATACTGCATCACCAAGCCCTGTTGCTCAGACAATATATTACAACTTTTTGGCTAATGCTGAAAAGCATGGCTGTAAAAACGTTGTTGTAACGGGTGGAAACCATGATTCTCCAACTTTGATTGATGCGCCAAAAGAATTGCTAAAACAGATGAATGTGTATGTTTGTGGAGCTGTCACAGGCGATGTGAGCGAGGAAGTATTTGTAATTAAAAATAATGATGGAAAAGAAATTGCGATAGTATGTGCTGTTCCATATTTGAGAGAAAAAGATTTACGAAATGCTTATGTTGGAGAGACAACAGAAGAAAAAGAAAAACGTCTTAAAGAAGGATTTAAGAATCATTATTTGCAAGTAGCAGAAAAGGCAAAAGAATTAAATAAGAATAATCTTCCCGTTATCGCTATGGGGCATTTATTTGCAGCAGGTGCAGTTACTTCATCGGAAGACGAATTGCAAATAGGCAGTCTGTCTCAAGTTGGAGCTGATATATTTCCTGAATATTTTGATTATGTTGCTCTTGGTCATCTGCATATACCTCAGAAAATAAATAATAACGAGCATATCAGATATTCTGGTTCGCCTCTTCCAATAAGTTTTGATGAAGTTAATAATAAAAAACAAATTCTTTTACTTGAGTTTAATAATAAAGATTTAAATATCAAACACTTAGAAGTGCCAAAATTCAAAAAAATAATTCGTTTAAAAGGAACTTTGCAAGAGTTGTTGAAAGAACTTGAGGAACAAAAAAATAGCGATTGCCCAGTTTGGGTAGATTTGACATTAACTAGCGGAGAACCTGTTCAGACTATTAATAACGCTATTGATGAGTGTATAAAGGATAGCAATGTGGAGGTTCTTGCTAAACATCCTTATATTGAAAATTCTCAAGCTTTAACTATAGAAACTAAAGATTTTTCTAAACTGACACCATTAGATGTTTTTAATCAGATATTGAAAACTAAGAAATATGATGAAGAAGCTGAAAAAGAATTATTGGAAACTTTTTCTGAAGCTTTGATTCATTATAAAGATGAAGAAGAGGAGTAAGGAGTGAATTATGAAAATAATTAAATTAACATTTAAAAATATTAATTCTTTGGCTGGAACCTGGACAATTGATTTTAATTCTTCGGAATATTTAAATGAAGGATTATTTGCAATTACCGGACCTACAGGTGCTGGGAAATCTACAATTCTTGATGCTGTTTGTCTGGCTCTTTACGGACAGACACCAAGACAGAGTGATATAAACAAAAACAATAACCAGGTTATTACAAGAAAAACAAATGATTGTTTTTCTGAGCTTATCTTTGAATGTGAATCAAAATATTATATGTGCAAATGGTCACAGGAAAGAACAAGACCTAAGAAAAAATCTGCTTCTCAAATAGAAGAAAATGCTGATTATGAACAGAATTTAAAACAGCAAAGTCATGAAATTAGTATAAACACAAAAAGCAATAGTTATGAGGAAAAAAGCGAATATATTTTATTGGCAAATACTGTTAAAGAAGTTCCTGCAATAGTAGAAGAAATAACAGGAATGAGCTTTGCTAATTTTACACGTTCTGCTATGCTTGCTCAAGGAAGTTTTACTTCTTTTCTTAATTCAAAAGAACCTGAAAAGGCTGCTTTATTGGAGCAAATATTAGGTGGTTATGAGTATTCAGAAATTTCAAAATATATATATAATCGTAGCAATAAAGAAAACATATATTTAAATAATATTGAAACAGAACTATCTAATTATCAATGTTTAAGCGATGAAGAACAAAAAGAGCTATCAGAAAATATAAATGAAAATAATCTTTTTGCTGCTAAGCTGGAAGAAAATATAAAGATAAATGCTGATCAAATTAATCAACTTAAAAATGTTGATAAAATCGAAAATCAGTTAAGTAAATTAAAAGAAAAACAAAGCAAATTAAATAAAGAATATCAAGATTTTATTCCAAGAAAAAATGAACTTGAAAAAGCTAATAAAGCTTCTGAAATAGAACATTATAGCAAAGATTATCATCGTTTAGATCAGGAAAATATTGATTTAAACTTATTGATTAAAGAAAATTTAAGCAACAAAGTAAAAGCTGAAAAGCAAAAAAATGAATATGAAAATAAACTCGTTGAAGCTGATAAAAATTTGAAAAATTGCAAAAAAGCTTATGAAGATGAAAAAGAAATATTAAAAGAAGTCAGGGCTTTGGATATCAAAATAAATAATATTGAAGAAAAGGCAAAAGAAGCTGATTCTAGATGTAATAAAGCAAAAATAGATTTGGCAAAAACAGAAGAAAACATTGGAAAAGCTGTAAAAGAAAAAGAAAAAAATGAAAAAGATTTTTCAAAAAAGATAAATAAGGTTTTAGCTGAAACTAATGGCTCTGATGATTTTGACTCCATTTTAAATAAATTAGAAGTAAAGTATTCTAATCTGAAAAAGGACAAAGAAAAAGAAAATGAAGTTGTAAAAACAGTTAGAACTTATGATAATGAAATTCAAAAATTTAAAGAAAAAATCATTGAGAATGAAGAGCAATTTACCAAGCTTAATAACGACTGTAATGAACAAAAAGACGAACTGTCAGAATTACAAAAAAGCAAAGAAAACAAACTTAAATCTTTTAACTCAGAAAGAATAAAAGTTTTGCCAAAATCAAATGGTGAAGAACAAATAGATTTTCTTATTGATATTTGTGAAAATGAAAAAAATCATTTATTAAATGAACAAAAACTTGCAGAAAGAGTTAAAAGTTTAGAACAGCATAGAGCGGAACTCAAAGATGGTGAAGCCTGTCCGTTGTGCGGTTCATTAGAACATCCTTATGCCGAACACTCTCCTGTTTTTGATGATTCAGAGCTTAGAATAAAGCAATTGGAAAAATTTATAAAAAAGGCACAGAATACTGATAAAGATTTGCAGACTATTGATGTCAAAATTAATAGTATTTCTGATTCTATTCAAAAGATTAATAAAAATATTAGTGATTTGCAAAAAACAATAGATGAAGAAAGAGAAAGACTTAAAACAGTTAAAGCAAAGCGTAATGAATTATATGGAGAAAAAGATCCAGATAATGAAGAAAAGAAGTTAGATAGCCTTTTAAGTGAAGTCGAAAAAGAGTTAAAAAAAAATCAGAAACTCAAAGATGACTATAATTCGTTGTTACAAAATAGAAATGAAAAAATCATATCTTTAGATTCCGATATTTCTAATTTAACAAAAATGACAGATTTCAATCGAAAGACATTTGAAGAAGAAAAACTAAAATTTAACGATATAAATTCTAAACTAAATCATGAAAAGACAAAAAGAAGTGAAATGTATGGCGATAAAGACCCTGATTCAGAAGAAAACAAACTTATAAAAGCTGTTGATAAAGCAGAAAAAAACTATAAAGATACTCAAAAAGAACTGGAAATTATTAAAAATAGATTATCTAGTCTGACTAGTCTCGAAAAAGAATATGCTAAAAAATCTGTTTCTTTAAATGATAATTTAATTGAAGCAGAAAAAACTTTTAAAGAAAAATTGAATGATTATGGTTTTACTTCGGCTTTTGATTTTGAATCAAGCTTGATGGATAAAAAATCTCGGGATAAACTTGCTGAAAAAGCAAAAAGTCTTGAAATAGATTTGGCAAAAAATGAAGAAAGTATTTCTATTACAGAAAAAAATCTAAAAGAGTCTAGAGAAAAGTTGACCACAGATAAGAAATTGTCTGATTTAATTGATGAACAAAAGCAATTAACAGAAAAAAAGAATGATATTATGGAAGCAATCGGAAGTTGGAAAGAAAAATTATCTAATAACTTGAAACAGCTTGAAAAATATAACGATTGTAAAAAAAGATATAAAGACCAGAAGATTGTATACACAAGATGGGAAAATCTGAACAAACTGGTTGGTTCTTCAAAAGGTGATAAATTCAGAACTTTTGCTCAAGGAATAATGTTTGAAACTGTTGTTGCCTCGGCAAATAATTATTTGAAAAAAATATCAAAAAGATATGAACTTGTTAGAGATGAGATTAGTCCGCTAACTTTGAATGTTAAAGACTATGATCAAATGGGTATTATCAGACCAGTTAAAAATCTTTCTGGTGGCGAAACTTTTATAGTTTGTCTGTCTCTAGCATTAGGTCTTTCTGTAGTTGCCAGTTATAAAGTAGCTGTAAATTCGTTGTTCCTGGATGAAGGTTTTGGTTCATTAGACGATTTATCGCTAGAAAAAGCATTGTATGCACTTGCTTCTTTAAATGCAGAAGGAAAAACTATCGGTATTATATCTCATGTTCCGTTGGTTAAAGAACGAATAGGCTTGCAAATAGAAGTATCTCCATTAGGAAATGGACATAGCCAAATAAGTGGTCCAGGAGTTAAGGCTATTTAGTTCTATAAAGTTTATTTTGTTAGCTGCTTTATGATGCAACATCATAAAGCAGTTAATCAATTAATTTACTATTACTTACCAATGAATACTAATTCTATGAAAAGACTTAGCTACTTATAATGCTATTTTTAATCAAAATAATATAGGCAAAAAACTATTAGCTTAGCGTTTGCTCTGTCTGTTTATTAATGTTATATTGTTTAAATAAAAAGCACACAAATAAAAAGGCAAACAAATGATTAATATAAGCAAGATTTATGCAAACCACTCTACAACAGGCGATCCATTAAGATATGGTCAGGAACATCATGGTAATGTTACCCATTCCCATCAATACATTGGTCATAATGTAGCAAAATCTGCTTCTGAACGAAAACCTGTAGTTTGTTGGAATGTTTCGAAACGATGCAATCTAAAATGCACACACTGTTATGCAAATTCAGATGGAAATCTTGCTCCAAATGAATTAACAAATGCAGAAGGTAAAGCACTTATTGATGATTTAGCTAAATTTAAGATTCCAGCATTACTTATGAGTGGCGGTGAACCTCTAATGCGGCCTGATTTATTTGATTTGGCAGAATATGCTGTTAGCAAAGGTGTCAGACCAGTTCTCTCTACCAACGGAACTTTGATTACAAAGGAAATTGCCACAAGAATTAAAAAGACTGGGTTTATTTATGCTGGTATTTCATTAGATGGAATAGGTGAAACCAATGATATGTTCAGAGGAGTTAAAGGTGCTTTTGAAAAGGCTATGGCTGGTTTTAGAAACTGTGTAGAAGTCCAGCAACGAGTAGGTTTAAGACTGACTTTAACCCGAAAAAACGTAGAAGATTTGGAAAAAATATTTGATTTTCTTTTAGAAGAAAAGATTCCTAGGGCTTGCTTCTATCATCTTGTTTATTCTGGTCGTGGAAAAAGTAACGATGATTTAACTCATGAAGAAAGTCGTAAAGCACTGGATATTATTTGCAGAAGAACGAAAGAAGCTATTAATTCTGGAATTGATCTGGATATACTTACTGTTGATAATCATGTTGACGGCCCATATCTTTACATGAAGCTTTTGAAGGAAAACCCTGAAAAAGCTGAGGAAGTTCGCAAACTATTAGAATGGAATGGTGGGGGAGCTTATTCAACAGGTGTTGGAATCGGTGAAATAGATTGGCAAGGAAACGTTCATCCTGACCAGTTTTGGATGGATAAAACTTTTGGTAATGTCAGAGATAGGAAGTTTTCAGAAATTTGGCAAGATACTTCTGATGAGCTTATGGCTGGTTTGAAAAACCGTTTGCCTCTTTTAAAAGGTAAATGTGCAAATTGTAAGTTCAAAAAGATGTGCGGAGGTTCATTGAGAGTTAGAGCTTTCAGAGTTTATAACGACCCTTGGCAGTCAGATCCAGCTTGTTATCTAACAGATGATGAAATAAAAAGTTAGAAAAAATTGCAAAAAAAAACGAGGTTTTAAATAAACCTCGTTTTTTTTATTCTGTTATTTTGCTTCAGCTACTTTTTCTGGATTTATTAGGAAGAAGTTTTCTGTAATTTTTACAGCAGGATTAAGACTCCATTTTGTTCTATAATTTTTTGAAGAACATTCAAAAGTTACATAGAGGTTTTCACCATCGTATTCCAAATCTTCGGCTCCTGCTGCCAATTTAACTGTATTTACCCAGTTCTTTTTATCTGCAAGTTCAAAGGCTTTTACTTTGAAGCTTTTAGATTGTCCTTCCGGTTTATATGTTATTTCGGTGCTATCTGATTTTAAAGGATTATTGTAAACAGCAAGTTTTGAATTGGTAGCACCATAAGATACTGTCAAGGCAACATAATTACCGCAAACGGCCATACCTTGGACAGATTCTCTCATTGCGATTACTGCATCAGGTTTGTTGACTGTATATTTGTCACTACCTGAAGTATAAGTATATTGAGTATTAGACTTTGGATAACCGTTTGAATCAACTAAATAACCAGCAATCCAACAGTTTCTTCCCATTATTTTATGATGCTTAACAGGTTCATAACTACTAGATGATGATTTTGTAAAATCTCCAACCCAAATGTATTTCCCATCAAAACTTACATAACTTGCTTTACTATCAACGCTATAAGATTTTACAGCAGTGAGATTCTTAGCTGGAAGCTTATCAAGGCTTTTTGGTAGACCATCAACTGCTTTTGCCTGGGTTTGGGTATCACCAATAAAATCTATTATTTCTTGTACGTCAAAACCTAGAATTTTATTGCCAGATGCAACCCATAAATATTTTCCTGCTACTGCAATACCTCCAGCATGACCAGTATAGGCATTCCCTTTTGATTTATATAAAGGGAAACGTTTAACGGCTTTAGCAGTCTTTCTATCAACAACTACTATTTGTGAAGGCTGGTTGCTGTTTTTGGGATAATATGACAAAAGAACATATCGGCAATAATTCCCATTACATTGTTCTTTTGCATCCATAACTTTGCTGGGCAGATAAGCAATTCCCTGACATACCATTTCTTTACTTTCATGACCAGGTAAAAAAATGGATTCATTTATATAAGATTTTTTATTGCTGATAACTGAACCAATCTTGTTTTTTACATTATTATAACCTTTGGAAATAGCATCTTTTGCATCTCCAGCTTTGTCTACAACAGCGTCTTTTATATCAGATGCTTTGTCTGCTACATTGTTGTAGGTATTTTTTATTCCTGTGCCAACTTTACTAAAAAAATTACCTACTTTTGAGCCTTTTGTAGAATTACTTTCTTCTGAATCATCAGAAGCTTTTACTTCTTTTACTTCAACATTGTTATCGAAAGGAGAGGCTATGGCATTTCCTCTGTAATTATTCAAAATTACTAAAATAGATAAGGCCATCAATATATACGAGTACTTATTTTTCATATTTATCTCCCAATATTAATAATTATACCATTCAAATCTAATTTAGTTTAAATATTTTGTGTACCTTATTTATAATATTGATATTTCTTTTGTCATTCAATATTTTTTTATTTTTCAAAATATGATAATCTTACTTTGAAAATATATATCTATTTATTATGGAAAATCTTAATGGCCACATTTTTTTTGCGTTCTCTAGGTTGTAAAGTTAGCCAGTATGATGGCGAAAGAATTATAGAAAAACTGAAAGAATACGGGTTTGATCAAAATGAAAATAATCCGGATTTATTTATTTTAAACGGTTGTTCCGTTACTGGTAGAGCTTCTCAGAAAGCAAGACAGATAATCAGGTCCGTAAAAAGAAATAATTCTGATTGTAAAATAGTTTTGGCAGGTTGTGAAGCTAGATTAATAAAAAAGCATAAAGAAAATGTTCCAGAAATAGATTGGCTACTGCCTTATAATGATACTGATTCAATAAAAGAAATGCTTGCAGCTCTTTCACTCGATATTGATAGTGATAATAGAAAGACTCAAATAGGTTTCAATCATACTTATAAAACAAGAGCTTATTTAAAAATTCAGGATGGTTGCAGCCAATTTTGTTCTTACTGCATTGTTGCACATCTTAGAGGACCTGAATGGTCAAGACCTATAGAAGATGCTGTAAAAGAAGCAATAGAACTTGTTAAAGAAGGTCATAAAGAGATAGTTTTAACAGGCATTCATGTTGGTCATTTCAAGCCGTCCCTTGTTGCTTTACTTAAAGAACTAGAAAAAATAGATGGTTTGGAACGTATTCGTTTAAGTTCTATTGAATCTGTAGAAGTTAGAGAAGAATTAATTGATTGGGTAGCTAATTCTTCAAAATCCTGTCATCATTTTCATCTTCCATTGCAGTCAGGAAGTGACAAAATATTAAAAGCTATGCATAGACCCTATTTGACAGCTGATTTTAAGTCTGTAGTATCAAATATAAGAAAAATAATGCCAGATGCTGCAATAACAACCGATTTAATTGTTGGTTTCCCAGGAGAAACTGAATCTGATTTTCAAGACACTCTTAATTTTTTAGATGAAATAAAATTTTCAAGATTTCATATTTTTAGATATTCAAAGCGTGATGGAACTCCTGCTGCAATAATGCCTGACCAAGTAAGTAACGAAATAAAAATAGAAAGATCAGATAGAGTAGAGGCTGTTTGGCAGAAATATGCTCATCAATTTGCCCAGAACTTTGTTAATAAAAAGGTAGAAGTCCTTTGGGAAACCCTAGAAAATGGTTGGTTAATGGGATACTCCAAAGAATATGTTCCGTGTAAAATGAAATCTGATAATAACTCTTTACGAAATCAATTTATGATTGTTTCAGGAATTGAAGCAGATAATGATGAACTTGTTGTTCAAGATAATAATTAATAAGTTAGGAAGTATAATATGGCAAAAAATCTTGTTGCAGAAATAATCAGTGTAGGAACAGAACTATTGTTGGGTGAGATAGTTGACACTAATGCAACTTTTTTGAGCACTAGGCTTAGAGATTTGGGTATAACTGTTTATAGAAAATCTACAGTTGGAGATAATCTAGAGAGATTAACAGAAACCATAAAAAATGCTTTAGCCAGGTCTGATATTGCTATACTAGGCGGAGGTTTAGGTCCTACAGATGATGATATGACAAGAGAAGCTATTGCTGCTTATATGAATGAAGAACCCTATGTTGATAAGCAGCTTTTTAAAGAATTAGAAGAAAAATTTAAGGCAAGAAATCGCCCGATGCCATCAAATAATACAAAACAAGCATGGTTGATAAAAAGTGCCGTTACTTTGCCTAATCCGATAGGAACTGCACCTGGATGGTTTGTTAAAACAAAAGATGAAAAAATAATCATAACTCTTCCTGGTCCACCTCAGGAAATGACAAGAATGTGGATAGAAGAAGTAGAACCAAAACTACCTGTTAGTAGTAAATGTCTTTATCATACAATAATACACACTATAGGTTTAGGTGAATCTTTTCTAACTGAAAAGATAGCCAAATATACGAATATTTCAGAGCCAGGCGTTGGAACTTATGCTAGAGGCAGTGGAGTAGACATAAGAGTTGCAGCAGTTGGCAATACTTTGGAAGAAGCAAAATTAATTGTAGAACCTGTCGTGAAAGATATTTGTAATATTCTTTCCGAATATGTTTTCGGTTTTGATGACGATACAATTGTTTCTGTAATTAAAAGGAAATTAGATGCAAAGAATCAGACTTTTTGCTGTATTGAATCACTAACTGGAGGTATGCTTGCTTCTCAAATAGCTTCCTGTGAAGGCATAAGCCGTTGCTTTAAAGGTTCTATAACTTCATATTCTAACGAAATTAAAGAACTAGCTGGTGTAAAATCTGAAACCTTAGAAAAATTTGGTGCTGTTTCTAAAGAAACTGCCATAGAAATGGCTGAAAGCATAAGAAAGCTTTTTAAAACGGATTGGGCTGTTTCTACTACGGGGGTTGCCGGACCTGGTAATCTAGAGGGCAAACGTCCAGGAACTGCATGGATAGCTTTGGCAGGACCTGAAGGCACATCTACTGAATTTGTTGATTGGCCAGGTAGCAGAGAAATGGTTCGGCAAAGAGTTTGTAAAACTGCTTTAAATATGCTTTTTAAAAATTTATAAATTTTATTCTTTAAGGAAGTATTAAATATGACTAAAAAAACATTATTACTTATTATAATTATTTCATTGCTTCTTCCTTTTTGTGAAAACAATCTTTCTGCTGCTGAGCCTAAAGATACGTCAGGTAATAATTCTCAAAATTCCTCAATAGATAGAAATAATCAGATGATGTTGGCTTTTGTTCAGCGAATGAAAAGTGGAAATGTTACTGAAGCTAGAAAAATAGCGAAAGAAATGACTGCTTTTGCAAATAAATATACTGATACTGCAGATGTTGAATATAAAAATTTTTATTCAAATATGGAAAAAGAATTATATCTTCTTAAAAATAAAAACAGTAAGAAGAAAGTTGTCTGGGTAGACGATCCTATTGCAGACGGTTATTATTTTCTGGCAGTAATTGATTTTCAGGCAAAGCATTATAAAGAAGCTAAAGAAAATATTCAAAAATGTATCTTCTGGAATCCTGTTCGAGCTCCTTATTATTGTGAAAGAGGTTTTATCTTCCTGAATTCTGGTGTCGAATCTGATTATATTAGTGCTCAAGTAGCTTATGAACAAGCATTGGAATATGCTGATAATGAAGAAGATTTTGCTTCTGCTCTTAGAGGTGTTGGTTTTGCTTTTGCATCAAGAAATATGTTTGAAGAATCTGTTGCTGCTATGGTTCTTTCTAAAGAGTTTGAACCGAATAATACAGATGCAGAAGAACACATATTGCGAATGAAAAACTTTATTCCTAGTTTTGATTTCAGTATGGATTCTAAAAAAGCACGCAAGATTTTAAAAGATAATAAAATTCAAACTACTTATTCTCCTGAACATGTTAAAGTTTTGATTAAACTTGCCTCTGAACTGAAAATGCCTGAAGAAAAAGAGAAAGCTTTAATTTTTCTTACCAGAGCTCAAATGTTAGAACCAGTCAATGTTGAAGTAATTAACAAGTTAAAAGAAATTCAAAAAAAAATAGAATAAAGGCTTGTTAATAAGCATAACTTTAAAAAGTCTATTGATTTTTTTTTTGAAAAGTAGCATAATTTCAACATTGCTAATTATTTAAGGAATAATCGTGCTTGGCATAACTTTTATTGGTTCTGGTAGTAAAGGAAATTCTGCTCTATTAGAACTAGATGACTCTTATTATCTGCTTGATGCGGGTTTGTCATGCAAAAAAATTTGCGATTATTTATCAACAAAAAACTTATCTTTAAATGACTTAAAAGGCATTTTTATAACCCACGAACATGACGACCATATAAAAGGATTGAAAGTTTTATTAAAAAAAGCATCACATTTGGATATTTATTGTACTTCTGGGACTGCCAATGCCTTAGCTGCAAAAGGTATTCCTTTTAATGAATATTATCCTATGGATTATGAAAAAGTTTTTGAAATAAGCGGATGTTTATGCACTGCATTCAAGGTTCCTCATGATGCTGCTCAACCAATGGGGCTTAGGATTGACAACAGCAATTATTCAATGGTTATGGCTACAGATCTAGGTTGTGTCACTCCAGAAGTTATAAAATATACACATAATGCTGATTTGCTTTGTATAGAAAGTAATTATGACTCTAAAATGCTAAAAGAAAGTTCATATCCTAGCTGGCTTAAACAAAGAATCAAAAGCCGAAATGGTCATCTTCCAAACGAAGGTGTTATAGGTATACTTTCTAAAATGACTAAAGTGCCTCAAAATGTAATTCTGATGCATCTTAGTCAGGAATCTAACACGAAAGAAAAAGCATTAGCAACAATTGAATCATTTTTTGAATTTGAAGGAAATGGTTTTAGGCAAATGCATATTACTGTTGCAGACCAAGAAACACCTAGCGAACGAATTACTATAGGAAATAATTATTTTTCTGAAAAAATAAAAAGAAAATTAATTTCTGAACCTACTTTGAATCTTTCACAAAAAGAGGCATTAGGATGAAAATAGAAATTCTTATGCCTGGAAAAATTCAGGATAAACCTTACCAGAAATTGGTAGATCTTTATTTAGATAGATGTTCAAATAGGCTTCCTGTAGAAATAATAAATTGTAAAACTCAGGATGAGCTTGTAAAACGTTTGAATGGCAGAGAATTTATTATTGCTTTGGATGAACATTCCAAAAGCCCGAATACAGATGAATTTGTTAAGTGGCTTGATACAAAATTAAAATCAGGGTGTAACAGATTAACTATCTGTCTTGGAGCTGCCGAAGGTCATGATCCTAGAGTTGTGGCTATGGCTAAGGAGTTCATCTCTCTTTCCCCTTTAACCTTAAATCATCAATTAGCACTTTTAGTTCTTGCAGAACAACTTTATAGAGCTATTTCCATAATGTTTGGAGAACCTTACCATAAAGCATGATTATTATAAACGAGAAACATTATAAAACTATTAGTAAAATAGTAAAAGATTACGCAGGAATTGTTTTAGAGCGAATTCCGCAAAAAAGAGTTGAAAAGAAATTAATTGAGCAAATGAAGTTGTTAAACTGCCAAAGTATTGATAACTATATAGAACTCTTAGAAAACTATAAAAATAATTCTTTTACTATAGATAATTTTGTTGGTGAAATAACAATTAGTGAAAGTTATATCTTCCGAAATCCAAGACAATTCGAATATTTAATAAATAATTATTTTCCTGAATTTTTTAGTAAAAATAATTTCAAATTCCCTTTAAGAATATGGAGTGCTGGTTGTTCTCATGGAGAAGAACCATATTCTCTAGCCATGATAGCAAAGGATTTTCAACAAAATAATCCTCAGGCAAAATTTACTATTAATGCTGGAGATATAAATAAAAATAACCTTAAAACTGCAAAAATAGGAATATATGATTCAAAGTCTTTGCATGGAAAGATGGAATCTCTTTCAGAAATATTGGGTTTTTCTATTGGTGAATACGATGAAAATGGAAATTGTGTTATTTCTGATGATTTAAAAAATAAAGTTGATTTTCATTGGCTTAACTTAAAAAATATTTCTAGTTTAAAAATAATGCAAGGCTCTGATATTATTTTTTGTAGAAACGTGCTAATATATTTTGATGATGTTTTAAAAAATAAATTGATTGAAACATTTTATAAATATTTGAATCCTAATGGTCTATTGTTCTTAGGCGAAAGCGAATGTTTCCCTATGCCTGACAATAAATTTGAAACAGTAGATATATTAGGAAGTTATGCTTATAGAAAGCCAGAAAACAAATAAATATGGAAGATAAGAAGATTAGGGTTGTCATAGTAGATGATTCTGCCTTTATGAGAACTGCGATTGAAAGAATGTTGAAAACAGATCCTTCAATCGAAATTGTTGGTTCGGCTGCTAATGGCGTGGAAGCTATAGATAGGACAGTAAGATTAAAACCTGATGTTGTCACTATGGATGTTGAAATGCCAATTATGGACGGTTTACAAGCATTAAAAGAAATAATGCGCATTAGACCGACTCCTGTGGTTATGGTTAGTTCTCTTACTCATGAAGGCGCAAAAGTAACACTAGATGCATTAGATTTAGGGGCTGTCGATTATGTGCCAAAACCTGGTTCGGCTTTTTCCACCAATATTCTTCAACTAAAGACAGAATTGGTAGAAAAAATTCATAATGCTGCCAATAGCAAACCTCATGCTGTTAAACTAGAATTTACTCCAAAGCCTAATAATACTGTTAAGCATTTTTCTGTAAAAGACGACAGCATTAAAAAAGCGATTTTTATAGGCGCTTCAACAGGTGGTCCGCCAGCTATACAGAAAATTCTAACTTCACTTGATTCAAATCTTCCTGCTCCTGTGATAATTGCTCAGCATATGCCGAAAGCTTTTACTACAGCTTTTGCTTCTAGATTGAACATGGTATGTAGAATAAAAGTTAAAGAAGCTTTTGACGGGGAACAATTGCAAAATTCAATAGTTTATATCTGTCCTGGTGATTGTCAGACTAGAGTAATAAGGAATCTTGATGGAAGATGTAATTTTTCTATTACTTCAAATGAGGTTGAAAAGGAACAGTTTGCTCCTTCTATTAATGTTCTTTTCTTTTCTGCTGCCAAAGAATTTGCTCAAAATGCTATAGGAATTATTCTTACTGGTATGGGCGAAGATGGCGTAAGAGGTTTAAAGAACATAAAGCTCATGGGAGGTCTTACTATTGCTCAGGATAGAGCCTCTTCAGTAGTTTATGGAATGCCTAGAGCGGCTCTTGAACAACAAGCAGCCGTAAGAATTATTAATCTTGACGACATTGCTAACGAAATAGAATTAACTCTGAAATAGGCTTTTATTATGTCTTTTAATTCAAAACTGAAGAGATTCAGCTTTAGACTGCCCCAAGGGGCGGAAGGAATGTTATCGCTTTTCTTAGTTATTTGCGATATGTTTCTGTTGAATTTTGTCTTCAAGGAAACTTTCCAAATTTGGTTAGCAGATTCTAATCCATTAAATCTATATATAACATCTTATAATCAAGTTAAATGGTATCTGTTTTCCTTTTATGTCTTTTTTGGAATAATATCAGGTCTATTTAGCTTAAGATCTCTTAAAGCGGCTTCAGATATTATTTTCCATACAACTAGTTCTCTGTTGTCTACTTTTATTGTTTTCAATCTTGTCGGCTTTATGTCGAGAAGCTTTGCTAGTCTGTCGCATAATTTCCCTCGTCCTATTATGCTTATTGCAACAGCAATAAGCATTGTTGTCGTTTTTTTATTGAGAATTTTAGTTACCAGGTTATTCCGACCACATCCTAATCTTGTTAAAGCAATCATAATAGGTGATCCTGCTGAAGGAAAGAGAATAATCAACCATTTTCATCGAAGGGGTGGAGTAAGATTTCGAATTGTTCGCTCAATGAAATCTGATGAAATTGATGAATTAGCTTCAGAAGTGGTATTTAAGCATGCTCATGAAGTATTTGTTACCGATCCAAACATTAATCTCGATAAATTCTGGGCTCAAATATATTATCAACGCAAGGAGGAACCTCATAAATTCAATGTTCGTATCTCTGTTGATCCTAGCAAAACTGTGGCTTCCATTGGTTTAAGAAGCTTAGAAGATTTCCCTTTGGTAACTATTTGTTCACACCCTTTATCTCCTTCTCAACGATTTATTAAAAGAATTTTTGATGTATGTTTTTCAATTTTCGCTATTATAATAGCATCTCCTGTAATGCTTTTGACCGCATTATGGGTAAAGATAGACTCTCCAGGGCCTGTTTTTTATAAGCAAAAACGTGTCGGACTTAATGGCAAAGAATACGATGTAATAAAGTTTAGATCTATGCGAATGGGTTCAGAAGCACAAAGTGGTCCGACAGTTTCGACTGCTGATGATCCTAGGGTTTCTAAGCTTGGAAAATTCATTAGAAAGTTTGGAATTGATGAGCTTCCTCAATTCTTCTTGGTTCTTACTGGTGACATGTCGGTTGTTGGACCAAGACCTGAAAGGCCTTTCTTTGTTAACGACTCTTATGCGTTTCAGGGAAGGCGTTTATCTGTAAAGCCTGGTGTAACAGGACTAGCAGCAGTGAACTCTAGATATTATCTTAAGCTTGAAGATAAAGTAACTTATGATTACTACTATATAGATAATTACAGCATTTTACTTGATATCAAGATTGTTTTCCAAACCGTTTGGGTATTGCTTTTTGAACCCAATTACTCTGAATAATATTTAATGGGCTAGGGTAGAACGTGTAAGTAAATAGAGATATATCTTAAGAGAACAAATACTTTCGAAGATATTAAAAAGCTCCCCTACAAAATCTAGGGGAGCTTTTAATATATAACCAACTGTTGATTATACTCGGTTCGTTACTTAACTACGAGCATATCATTGTCTACGGCAATGTTCACTGTAGTATTGTCACAGATTGCACCACCAATAAGACCTTTGGCTAGAACAGTTTCTAATTCTTTCTGAATTAATCTCTTCAAAGGTCTTGCACCATAAACTGGACTATAACCACGTTCAATGAGCCATTTCCTAGCTTCTTCGGTAACATTGAGCGTAATCTGATGTTCTTCAAGACGTTTCTGAATTGCACCAAGCTGCAAGTCGATAATCTTGTCGAGTTCCTCTCTTTTCAAAGGTGAGAATAGAATTATATCATCGATTCTGTTGAAGAATTCAGGCTTGAAGAAATGTTTAACTTCATTCATAACATTTTCACGGGCTTCTTCTGTTATTTTGTTGTTTTCATCAAGGCTTTCAATCAAAGTTTGTGCACCAAGATTACTTGTCATGATTACAACAACATTTCTGAAGTCTACGGTTCTACCTTGAGAATCTGTTAAACGACCATCATCAAGCAATTGAAGGAGAAGATTGAAAACTTCAGGATGAGCCTTTTCAATTTCATCAAAAAGAACTACTGAATAAGGTTTTCTTCTAACAGCTTCTGTAAGCTGACCGCCTTCTTCGTAGCCAACGTATCCTGGAGGAGCCCCGATAAGACGAGATACAGCAAACTTTTCCATATATTCGCTCATATCAATACGAACAATGTTTTCTTCTGAATCAAAGAGCGACTGAGCCAAAGCTTTAGCCAATTCTGTCTTACCAACGCCAGTAGGACCTAAGAATATGAATGAACCAATAGGTCTGTTGGGGTCGTTAATGCCAGCTCTAGAACGTAACACAGCATCAGAAACCAGATCAACAGCTTCGTTCTGACCAATTACTCGTTTATGAAGTTGATTGCTTAAACGCAAGAGTTTTTCTTTTTCGCCTTCCATCAGTTTGCTTACAGGAATACCTGTCCAACGGCTTACTATATCGGCGATTTCTTCTTCTGTAACTTCTTCTCTGACAAGTTTGCCTGTCTTTTGTTTTTCCTTCAATTCAGTTTCAAGAGCAACCAACTGTTTTTGAGCTTCAGGTAAACGGCCGTGTTTCAATTCGGCAGCCTTATTGAGGTCGTAGGCACGTTCTGCTTCAGCAATATCGTGATTGAGTTTTTCTATTAATTCTCTTTGGGTCTGAACTTTCTTGATAACACTTCTTTCACTTTCCCACTGGGCTTTCATGGCATCGCCCTTAGTATTGAGGTCAGCAAGTTCTTTTCTCAAAGTTTCAAGCCTGCTCTTGCTCTGAGCGTCTTTTTCCTTAACCAATGCAGCTTCTTCAATCTGCAATTGCATAATTCTTCTAGTAACTTCATCAAGTTCTGCTGGCATAGATTCAATATCGGTTCTGATCATTGCACAAGCTTCATCGATAAGGTCTATTGCTTTATCTGGCAGGAAACGGTCAGAAATGTATCTGTCGGAAAGAGTTGCGGCAGCAACCAATGCACGGTCTTGAATTTTAACCCCATGGAAGACTTCAAATCTTTCTTTCAAGCCTCTTAGGATAGAAATAGAATCTGTAACGTCAGGCTGTTCAACTAAAACAGGTTGGAAACGTCTTTCAAGAGCAGCATCCTTTTCTATGTATTTTCTATATTCATCAAGAGTAGTCGCACCGATACAATGGAGTTCACCACGTGCAAGCATAGGTTTCAACATATTGCCTGCATCCATAGAACCTTCAGTTTTTCCTGCACCAACAATAGTGTGCAATTCATCTATGAAAAGAATAATTCTACCATCACTGCTCTTAACTTCTGAAAGAACGGCTTTCAAACGTTCTTCGAATTCACCTCTATATTTTGCACCAGCAATCAAAGCACCCATATCAAGAGCAAAGATGGTTTTGTCTTTCAAGCTTTCAGGAACGTCACCATGAAGAATACGCTGAGCAAGACCTTCGGCTATAGCAGTCTTACCAACACCAGGTTCACCGATAAGAACTGGATTGTTTTTTGTCTTTCTAGACAAAATACGCATTACACGTCTTATTTCATTGTCACGGCCTATAACAGGATCAAGTTTACCAGCCTTTGCCATGGCAACAAGGTCACGACCGTATTTTTCCAAAGCTTCATAAGTCTGTTCAGGATTTGCAGATGTAATTCTCTGATTCCCTCTTACTGCTGTTAAAGCCTGCAAGAATCTATCTCTAGTGAGACCTATATCTACGAAAATCTTACCAACTTTTGTTGAAGCACCTTTTTTCAAGATAGCTAAAACTATATGTTCTACAGAAAGATATTCGTCTTTCAATGCTTTCATTTCTTCTTCTGCAATAACCAGGATTTGCGAAAGTTCCTGACTTACATAGAAGGTTTCAGGAGTCATGCCAGGTCCTGATACTCTAGGAAATGAAGCTATAATACGATCTAATCGATCTTTTATTGTTCCTATAGGAATATTCATGTTATTGAATAATCTAGGAATTAAATCTGTTTCATTTGCTAACAAAGCAATCATCAAGTGTTCTGTGCCTATTTCCTGATGACCACGCTGAACAGCTATGTTTTGAGCAGTCTGCAAGGCTTCTTGAGACTTCATTGTCATTTTATTAATATCCATAGTTGTTACTCCTTTGGGTATTTTTATTGTTGGTCACAATAGAAATTCTTTTAGAATTTCGTAGTTGAATTAGTTTGTTTTTGTTGTAATTATTGTTTAATCATATGTCTGTAAGCAAAGATTAATTTTACAATAATTATTTTAAACAATAAAAACCATAATTACCAACAACAATAACTACGCTTGTTTTCGCAAGCATAATTATTGTTGCAAAGCTTATGCCAAATTTATATTTTATTAAATTTCCGCTAATAGAGCAATTTTTATAAAATAATTAAGCAAGGAAAACCATCGCATAAGCGACTTGCTACGTTGCGTGACGGAAGAAAGGAAAAGTTGGGAGTAATGAATTGATATTTGATAAAATACTGCTTTCTGTAATATCTTTTGTATTTAAAGGTTAAATGTAAGTAAGTTAAATAACTAAAAAAATAAAAGAGTATAAAAATTATTATACTCTTTTATTTTTTTCTAAAATCAGCCCCTTAATTTAATTTTATGAATTCTGAATTTCCCGTTAACGTTACTCAAGCTCCAATATTCGCCATTATAACAAGTTAATTGTTCCATTTCAGGTTTTTCAGATGAGGTACCAATTGATGATTTAAAAGTAAGATCTTTAATATATTTGCCGTTCATGTCATAACAACGGATATAATTAATTCTAGGAGTACAAGAAAGATTATTATAAACGCTGAAAATATTACATCCATCACAGGTAATAGCTTGTCCAGTCATTTTATCGTTCTTTTTCATATGCTTACAAGCTACTTTTTTCTTAAGTTTAAAATTAGAATCAAAATAACCAAATGATGTATTGCTGAGTTTTACTATATATTCATTTTGAGCTGGATTATAAGAAAATGAAGCAAAATTTTTATTTGTAATAGTCTTCCCTTTTTTATTTTTTAGTTCTATTTTTGTTTTACCTTTCAAATCAGATGCATTAAACGAATAAATATAGCTCATTTTTTTTGTACAGGTTGCAGAATAAATCTTTTTGGTATTAGGGTTGTAGGTTAAAGAATTACTATGCCCAACTTTTCCTATTTTATTGGTTTTTACAACTTTTTTTGTTTTAATATTGATTTTCAGTAGTTTTGTTTCTTGTTTTGTGTAATATTGACCATCTCCATTTGTAGAAGTCATCAGTGCGACGTACCAATATTTCCCGTCCGTACAGAAACCTTGAACATGAGTGTAATTATGTCCTTTTTCATCCCATGTACTACCTATTTTTTTAGTTAACACAGTAGAAACATTAACCTTACTAAGTTTTAATAATGGTTTTAAATTAGTATTTGTATTAGTGTTAGATGTAGCTGTTTTAGTTTTAGAACTAGATTTATCGTTATCAGTTGATTTCTTTTTGGAAGAATTCTTGGAAACCTTAGTTTTTTGCTTACTAGTAGAATTTTTGGGAACTTTAGTTTTCTGCTGACTATTAGTAAAATTCTTGGAAACTTTAGTTTCCTGTTGACTATTAGAAGAGTTATTGGAAACTGTATCTTTTGTTTCTTGCTGGCTAGTTGCTGATGTAGAAGTTAAAATAAATTTATAATCGCCTGGATTGGTAAATGTAAAATAATTGTAAACACCATTGCTTTTGTTTGAATCTTCATCATCAACTTCTTCTTTTTCTTCTTCATTTTCTGTTTGATTGTAAGTGGAACTACTAGTATTTGTGTTCGGAGAGTCATATACGCATTTCCCGTAAATCCAACCGCTTCCTTTTTCTGTTTCAACTTCATACCAGTCTCCATCACGATTTACTATAACGATTTCTTCGTTATTATATAAACGTGTAAGAACTTTTCCAAAGGGTTCATCTCTTAAGGATAAATATGAAGTAACACCTATATAAGCTTTACCATTTGGTAACTTGGTATAACCAGAATTTTGAGTTTCATTACTATTTGTAGAAGTTTCTGTTGTTTTATTGGAATTTACAGTTGAATCAGAAACATTATCTGAACTAAAAGAATCGTCATCTTTAACACGTGTTATCTTTACATTTGCTGCTTTTGAGCCTTTAAAATATTTTGATAATCCTTTACTTTTTTTCAGATTATTTTCAGAAGTGTTTTTCCCCTGGTTAGATTCATTGGTTTCTTCATATTGGTTCTCAATATCATTGCTAGATTGATATGCTAATTCATTCTCATCGGAAGAAGCATTCGCATCATTTGTTAAAGTGCTAAAAAATAAAAAAAGTATAAGAATTTGGGAGAGAGAGGAAAATATTTTTTTCATATATCTTTTTCTCCTTTGATTATCTTATTGTATCAATATTTCAGGATTATCGCAATTATTTTAAGTATTATACTTAACCCGTTTACTATAATAACTTCAATAATTTCTATAACAATAAAAAACTCTGCAAATAAAGCTTATTGCAGAGTTTTTTGATTAGTTTTCTTTTTATTTTTCTATTATTTATTATAGAATAACCATTTCTTTTAGTGCTTCGTATCTTTCTTCTATACGTTTTGGGTCTAAATTTTCATAGGTTTCTACACTAAAGTTTTCAACAGTCAAAGAACCCATTGCTGATCCGTATAACATGCTTTTCCTAAAGCCCTTTTCACTATAATCACCATGTTTAGCAAGACTGCCCATGAAACCACCTGCAAATGAATCTCCGGCACCAGTTGGGTCTGTTACATCAAGACTTGGGAAAGCAGGAGCAAAGTATCTGGTTTCTTTTGTTGCTGTCATAGCACCCAATTCTCCAAGTTTAACTACAATTCGTTTCGGTCCAAGATCAAGCAGTTTTGCAACCGCATGTGCGAACTTCTTTTCTTGTGCAAGAAGTCTTGCTTCATTTTCATTTACAAAAAGAATATCAACTTTCTTTATTGCTTCTAGTAGTGTGTCTCTTGTGGTATTTATCCATAAATTCATTGTGTCTAAAGCAATAATTTTTGGATTTTTAACCTGATTTATGATTTGAATCTGTAATGATGGGTGAATATTGGCTAAAAATAGTAATTCAGCATTTTTATAGTTTTCTGGAAGAACAGGATTAAAAGATTCAAAGACGTTCAAGCATGTGCTATGAGTGGTTGCATCTCCAAATTCTTCACCATAGCTTCCAACCCAGTTAAAAGTATTCCCTTCAACACTTCGTTCAAAACCAGTAAGATCAACACCATGCTTCTTTAAAAATTCAATATGTTTTTCTTCAAAATCCTTACCAGCAACACCAACTAGGCCAACTTTTGTAAAGTAGCTTGCTACAGTTGAAAAATAAGAAGCTGAACCTCCAAGAACTCTTTCTCTCTTCCCTTTAGGAGTTTCAAGGCTATCATAGGCGATTGAACCAACTACTACCATTTTTATGCTCATTAAATATTCCTCCAGTTTGTTTTTTTTCATAGCCTAACAATAATTGTTTATGCTATTTAAGAGATTTTTATTGATTAGTTTTTTTGTATCTCTTTTAAAGATAATTTTAATCATTATACCATAAATAACGCAAAGAATCTTAAGAGTTTAATGAAGTTAAAAAAAATAAAAAAAAAAGTTGACTCTGAAAAAGGTTTTTGATATTATCTACTACCGTCACGAGGTGATACTAAATTTAATCGGGTCAAGCCCCGCTAAGTTTAATGCCTTAAGACACCGGGGTGTAGCGCAGTTGGTAGCGCATCTGGTTTGGGACCAGAGGGTCGCTGGTTCGAGTCCAGTCACCCCGAATTGAACGCAATACTTCATTTGCGGGAATAGCTCAGTTGGTAGAGCGCCACCTTGCCAAGGTGGATGTCGCGGGTTCGAGTCCCGTTTCCCGCTCTTAACCAAATGATTTATATTGCGCCAGTAGCTCAGGTGGATAGAGCAGCAGCCTTCTAAGCTGCGGGCCAGGGGTTCGAATCCTCTCTGGCGCGTTGGTTTTGGCTGTAACACTATTACGGTCTATATGGTCGGAGTAGCGCAATGGTAGAGCACAAGATTGTGGATCTTGCGGCTGCGGGTTCGAGCCCCGTCTCCGACCCTTGCCAGCGCTTGTAGCTCAATTGGATAGAGCGACAGACTTCGGATCTGTAGGCTGAGGGTTCGAGCCCTTCCAGGCGCGATGTTAAAATCGTTTGTAATCATGGTCCGCTAGCTCAGGGGTAGAGCATCTGACTTTTAATCAGGGGGTCGTTGGTTCAAATCCAACGCGGATCACTTTTTTATGGTTCTTTCTTGATAGTTTAAAATGAGCTTGATAGTTAGAACTTCGGGAAATTAGCTCAGCTGGCAGAGCAACTGACTCTTAATCAGTGGGTCAACGGTTCGAATCCGTTATTTCCCATTTTTTGGTTGTTTTAGTCGAATAAAATACTGCGGGAATAGCTCAGTTGGTAGAGCGCCACCTTGCCAAGGTGGATGTCGCGGGTTCGAGTCCCGTTTCCCGCTTTTTCTTATTTTAGGTCTTTTTATAAGTTGGCTAGAACTAGCGTTTACATTGTGGTTGGTAATTTTGTTATACGCAGGATTTACTGGACTGAAGAACTGTCTCTAGTTCAGCTTGAGAAACCGCTGAATGCAATGAAGTAGATCGGCTTCTATTCTATAGAAACTACTGAAGCAGTAATATCATCTTTTACAGCATTAGGATTATTTTCAACCAAATCTGATATTTCTTTAATTATTTCATATGCTGTTTTATCCTGACGTAGTTTGAAGAAATCCATCAAGTATTTATATCCATCTTCGCAATTTTCTTTTGCTTCAAAGAAATCTATAAGTCCGTCAGAGTAAAAAATAAACTTGTCTCCATGCTCA
The DNA here is from genome assembly GCA_905236675.1 of Candidatus Rifleibacteriota bacterium. GTDB lineage: Bacteria > Muiribacteriota > Ozemobacteria > Ozemobacterales > Ozemobacteraceae > RUG334. The sequence continues at coordinate 30,398 of CAJOND010000010.1, forward strand.
ATTTTAACACTTTTAGTTTCATATTCGCTTTCTGCAAAAATACCAAGTAATGTTCCGGTAGAAGGCAATTCTCTTATCGTTTTGCTTGTGGTACAATATTGTAATGGAAAATCATGGCCAGCATTTGCATATTTGAAAGTCATTTTTTTCAAGTCAAAAACACCCCAAAGGGCTGTAGAATTAAAGTGAGAGCCTGCGCCAAGAAATTCTTTCAAAGATAGGTTAACTGATTTCATTAATTCTGCAGGAACTTTTGTAAGACTGCCTTTTTCCTTGAATAGGCAATAAACTACAGACATTACGAGTGAAGCAGGCACTCCTTTGCCACAAACATCACCAATTAAGAAACCAAGCTGTTTTGGATTATTCCCTGTTATGTAACGAATAAAATCTCCGCCGACAAATCTAGCTGGTTTTATAAACGTTGCCAGCTTAATTCCATCCATATCTGGCAAGTTTCTTGGTAGTGCTCCTTCCTGAACTATACGGGCCATTTCTAGTTCTCTTTGAATTGAGGCTTGTCTTTCTGCTAATTCATTAGCCCTATATTCAAGTTCTTTTTGAAGCTGATAATTATGTAGACATATAGCAACTTGGTCTGAAAGTAAGTCTAACTTAAAATTATCTTCGGAAGAAAGCGTTTTGTCGTCATCATATCTTCCAACTAATAAACAACCATAAAAAATATTTTCGTGTGAAAGGGTTGCTCCAGCTAAGGCACCTTTAAAATCATATTCTTTGAATATATATTGTAATAGTTTGAAAGATAGTTTTACAGGGTCAGAAGCGGAATCTGTATCATTGCTATCTTTTAAAAGTTGTTCAAATTTTATGTTTTCGAAAGTGTTTGGCTTTATTCCAACAGATTCTTTGGCAGTAAAAGAGTTTTTTTCTCCATCTAAAAGGAAAAGTACTACCCAATCAAAGTTACCTAAATCTGCTACAACATCCAGTATTTTTTTATAGTTAGCTCCTGCTTGCAACATTTCTAAATCATTTAATCTATGGGCTTTTTCATAAAAATTACAAATCATTTTAAGAGAATTCTTTTCTTTTAAACTATGCCATATTACAACTGTTAAAATTGCGAGCATAATAAAAACCGCTATCACGCCATATTTTGAGTCGTGTAGCATAACGGTTATAAAACCAATTGCAGCAAGCCAAAAACAATAAAAAAGCGTGAAACCCCGCTCTTTTAAATTTTTATCATTAGTTAAAGCCAAGATATTTGCCTATTTTTCATATAAATCAAATGTATTTTCCCATTCAGCCAGACCTATGTATAGCTTTTTGGGACTTCGTGCATCTATGAGAAAACGTTTGTCTTTTTCTAAATAATTTTTAAGTCTTTGCCTGATTTTAAATAAAAGATCTTTTGTAAATATATTTTTTAATTCAAAGCTAGCAATTAAAGGTGCAGAAAACCTATGCCAAATATCTGAGAGACCTTGAGGTTTTCCATGTTTCTTCAAGATTCGATATATAGTATCAAGCATAGATTCATATAGTTCAGCTCCGTTGTAATCGAAAAAAAAGGCAACAGGAGGCAAAAAACCAAATTTAGATACTATATCTCTAGCTTTTCTGACAAGTTTTTCTCCATCAGCTTGTAATCCGACTATTTCTGACCTTAGAATTCGCATTAACATAAGGTCAATGTCTTTGCGGACTAAAGTGTCTATTAGTGCTGAATCTGAAGGAAAAAATTTTTTTAAAATCGGCCTGATTGATTCTATAGGCTCAACACTTAAAAACTGTATGTTTCGCCCATAGGTTTCGGAGTTTTTGGTTTTCATCTCTCCGAGTATTTTTTCAAATTGTAATATAAACTCGAATTTAGTTTCGCAAGCCAATTTCAGCACCCAAAAGATAAAAATAAATATTTATTTATTTTTTTATTGTAACATAATATTTTTTCTTTCTCAATCAAGATGATTGAGAAAGAAATTCTAATCAGTATAACCTTTTATAATTCCAGTGAGAACCCATAACTTTTTTGTAATAGTCACGAGTTTCTGGCAAAGGAACTTTGTCTAGTCTATCTAAAACTGGTAATTTAGAAAAAGGTCCAGCTTCCACTTTGCGTTGAATATTTCCCTGACCACCATTATAAGATGCTGTTGCCAAGAATAGGTCACCTTTAAATAATTCTGCAAGGTAATTTAGATACCATGTTCCGTATCTGATGTTTACATCCGGTTTCCAAAGCATGTTTTTGTTAAAATTCTTTTCTCCTAATTTCCCTGCTATCCATTTGCCTGTTGAAGGTAATATTTGCATTAAACCCATTGCATTACTTCTTGAAAGAATGTCTTCTTTAAAGTGACTTTCTTCTCTCATTATTGAAAGAATCCAGAATTTATCTACTCCAAATTTTGCACCGTACTTCTTGATTTCTTTATCGTAAGTAAGAGGATATAATGCTTCCCAACCCCATTTAGGCATTGCAGTAAGAGGTTTGTCGGCATCTGAAATCTGTCTAGCTAGGCGTTCTCCATAGGAAACCAGGGACTGAAAATCATTGTGCTTTCTTGCTATGTCTATTATAGCCTTATATAAAGCTAAATTTGATTTATATTTGTCCGTAAGCTTTATGGCTTCAGATTTAGCAAGAAAATTAAGTTTTGTTCCCCATAATTTATTTAGAGCATCTATTCTTTCGTTAGTAGCTGGAGAAAGCTTTTCTACAGGAGTATTTACAAGTTTTAAAGAATCATTTCTTGATTTTGGTGAAATCCACCATATAAAAAATGAATTGGGGTATTTCTTTTTCAACAGTTCAAGAATAGATTGACCGTCTTTCGTATTTAATCCAGCACAAAGAGCGGAATATCCTAGAGCATCGTCTGCACGATGATGACCAGGGAAATTTTTAGTTAATAGCATAAAATAAGGTATTGCTCGTTTAAATTGTTTTTCATCATAGCATTTAAGACCCATTTCATAAATATGAACAGGAAGAACAGCACCTTTAAATTCTGAATTTATAAATTGATTGATGTATTCCATTGTTTCGCCATCTCTTCCACATTCAAAAGAAGACCTCATTAGTCTGTATTTTATAGCGGTATGGTCTACTGGGAAAGTATTACATGTGGAAGCTGCAAGATAATCTGTAACTGCTTCAGAATGTTTGCCTGCGAAATGATTAATATTGCCTCTAAGCTGACGAGCCCAAGCAATCATTTCTGGAGCATTCTTTTTGTTGTTGATAATTGCCGAAAAAGCTTCCATAGATTTGGCATAATTCTTTTGCTTGTTTAAATATTCAGCATTTAGAATCTCCATCACGTTTTTCCCAAAGCTAGCTTCTAAAGCAATTTGGTTGGCTTTGTTTTTGAATATATCTGCTGTTAAATTTTCATTTATTACCCAAACTGCTATAGCAAGCCATTCTTGTCTTGTAAATCTATAAAGTGTAGGATTTGCTAATATTTTTTTTAATAATTCTACTGAAGCTGCGGCATTCTGATAAAAAAATCTTTCCGCATTATATTCGTAAAGAGATTTATAAGCTAACCTGCTTTTAGTATTAACGTCTAGGAATGGTAGTTCTGAAAGTTTGTAATAAGCTGTTCCTTTTTGCCATACTGTTTTTAATGAAGCAGCTGTAGATTCTAATTTTGGTAGATCTGTAGGCTGGGCATTTTCCAACAAAAGCATAAAATGGGTCATTCTTGCTAACAAAGTAGCTTCTGAATCTGGGTAGCGATTTATCAGGTTTGTATAAATTACAAAAGCTTCCTGTTTTCTTCCAATATTTTTTAAAGCTTCAGCTTCAACGTAAAGTCTTACATCACCAAGATTATTATTGGCTTTAGTAGTGTGAACCAAATTGTAGAGTTCTTGATATTTTTTACTATCGTATAGAGTTGCTATTTTTGATAAATTCTGTTCAAAGCTTTGTGCTAAAAGAATAATAGGAGAAAAAACGGATAATCCAAAAAGAAGAAAAATAAGTCTAAAGCTTTTGGTATTTAAATCTATTAACATTTTGCTACCTCTCTATACATGATTCTGCACATAATAACAAAAATATTAATAGAGTACAAGGAGCAAATTAAAATTAAGTTAAAACTAAGAAATTAAAAGTTTAATTTTTTCTAAAATATTTTACTACTCTGGAAATCGTTTTAAAAAATGATAAACAGATGAAACCAACAATGGTAGATATTATCGTTACAGTTATAAAATATACAGGATTTCCAAAGTCTATTTCTTTTGATTTTTTTGAGTCGTCTTCAGGTTTTTCTTCTTTGGGAGGAATAGGATTTTCCTGTAAATGGCTTATTAGGCTGTTTCTAGATATTCCAGAGGTCTTTGTAGATATATTATCTTGTTTATTTTGAATTTTTTCTGATTTTGTTTCAGTATTGCTAGATTTCACTTCTTTTTCTATTGATGGCTTACTTTGTTGGTTTTGATTGGAAATAGATTGAGAAGTGTTTTTATTTTCATTACTATGATTAACTTCTTTATTGATAGCAGGCTTTTCAGATGATATTTCTTTGTCTTTTATTGAAAGATTTTTTGATGGAACGGATTTATTGTTTGTAATATTATCCTTAGGAGTAGCTCTTACTGATTCTGAACTTTTTGTTGTTGTAGTTGAAATTTGAGTTTTTAGATTGTTTTTTTCTGGACTATTGTTTGTCGGATTAGGAAGACTTTCATTTGTTTTTGTGCCTTTGGGTTTTGCTAAAAATGGAACTTCTATGGCTTTCCCACGACCAAAAACTTTTCTGTCTTTATGACCAATAGGTAAAGCTAATTGCGCAACCTGTATTTTACCTATGTTGGTTTGATATCTGAAAGTAATTAAATCGCCTAAGTCTTCAAAAAAGTTGTTTATTTCGTTAGCAGCATCTTTTTCAAAATGAAAAACAGCTTTACCATTGTTTTTGGTTGAGTAAAATATTACTTGATTGTCATCATTCTTTTGCAGATAGTCTATTTCACGTATTTCATCTAAAGCCATGACCATAATGGCAGGCTGTGGTTTATCTGGCTGCTGACCATGAAGAATGATAGCCTGATTGGTTTTTATAATCCATATTTCTTTTGGTTTTTTATTATCTTGCAACAAGGCCTTGTCTATTTTTTCACCTGTTAATAAATACGGGGTGATCGCTTCTATAACTTTTTGTGGAAGTTTTTGTATTTTACTCATATTTTTAATCAGCCTTATTCTAGATCTTCATTTCCTTGATTCAAAGCCATGTCTGATTGAATCATCAGATTTTGAATGATTCCCGAAAAGTCATTTGCATCGAATGAAACTAAAGGAATTTTGCATTGAATCATAAGGATTTCTTTATATATAGTATTTTCATCATTAGCTTCATCTTCTTCGTTATCGTTATATTCGATGCTTTCACCTTCTTCAGCAAAAACAGGTTCGGGTTCTTCCTCGATTTTTTCTCGAATATGTGATACGGTAAAACAAGCGTTAACAAGTTCAGAATTAAGCTCAAGAATATTTAAAAGTTCATCTCTATCATAATCAGAGATATCTTTCAGATGTAAGCCTGTGGTTACAGTAGGTATTCCTATGCCATCTTCATTGTCTTCTATTCCAATAAAACCACTAATGGAATCTTCTAAAAGAAAGCTCCATAATATACCTATATCGTGATCGTCACATAGAACACATTCATAATTAGAACAGGCTTCTGACATAACTTCTTCTATATGAACAGCAAAATCAGCTTTCAAGGTTCGAAGCTTAAGCTCATCAATTTCTTGAGAATCTATCTCTTTGGAAGTTATAACTGGTTCGTTTGTTTTTGCAGACTTTGAGGATTTATTCTGCACCTTTTTTGTATTTTTCATTTAGTTCCAAACTTATGTATTGAGAATTTATTGGATTACTTACATAATTATTCAGTGCATCTGATAATTCTACTAATCTTTCGTAATCCGGAACTTTAACTTCTTTTCCACATAAACCGCAAAAAAGCATTCCTTTTTGATCTTTTATTGATTCATGACTTGCTTTAAGGTGGTTTTTGCAGTTAGCACATTCGATATCATAGTAAAATACTAACTTATTTAGAGTTTCTAACATAGCGTTTGCTTCCTATTATTTGTATATATAATAAAGAATACTAGCACTATTTTATATTATTGTGAAGTATAAATAATTGACTTTGTTTTTTATTTTTTTATATTAAAACTTTATGTTATAAAAATAAAAAAATATAATAAAAAACTCTTGCGTAATTTGTAAAATTTCTGTAAACTTATTTGTACAACTTCGGTAATATTGGTACATTATCTACTTATAAGTTTATATTTTCATAATGGAGGAAGATATATGTCTACTACTTGGACAAAGACAATAGCATTAGTAAGTATGCTATGTATGCTCCTTTCTACAGATGTATTTGCAGGCCCAGGTTCTGGTGCTAAACCCAAAAAGATGGGTTTCTTCGCCAAAGTTGGCAAAGCAATTAAAAAAGCTTCTCACAAAGCTGCAATGGCAGTAAAGAAAGCTGCTACCAAAACAGCTGAAGCAATTAAGACTGCTGCTAAGAAAACTGGTATGGCTATAAAGACTACCGGTGCTAAGATTGTTAATGCTGGTATGGATACTGGCGTTTGGGCAAAACAGAAACTATTCGGCAAAAAGAACAAAGTATGGGTTTGTGGTCATTATGACAAGAATGGTAAATGGACTAAAGGCCATTGGAGAAAACTCAATGCTGGTAAACCAGGTAGTGGAAATACTGCTAACCAGGGTAATTATTCTGATCAAGGCAGTTACGCTGGCGAAAGCGGCGACCAGGGCGGTTTTGAAAATACTGATTCTGGAATGTCTGGTGATGGTAATTCTTATGAAGAAAGTTCTGATACTCCAGTAGCTGGTGAAGATCCTGTAATTCCAGAAATCCCAGCTGATGACAGTGAACAGTCTGAACAGAGCAATCAGGAAAGCGAACAGGCTGGTCAGTCTGGTGAAGCTGAACAGGGCGAAGCATTCAGCTATGATACTGAAGTTTCTATGAGAACTATGGGTATGTTGATGGATGACATCGTTAAACAGTCTCAGAGCATCAATACCTTCAAGACCAATTCAAATTCTAATATATCTTATTCTGTAGAAGTTCAGGATGATATTAATACTACTTATGAATCTCGTGAAGATGATGCAAGTCTACTTTCTAGAGTAGTTGTATGGGATATTAGAGTTCATCACGGTGAAGCCGGTCAGTATTATTCATTCTTCCTCAACAAGATGAAGTCTCTTGATGCTAATGATAAAGCATTAGTTAAAGATGTTGTTTTACAGATTCGTGCTGGTATCGTTCATGAAGCTAACAATGCTTCTACTGACGAAGAAAAAGCAGTATTCAACAAGAGACTTTCTGAATTGAAAGGCTACTAATTAGAAGAATCTAGTAAAAAAAGACCGCTTAATTTTAAGTGGTCTTTTTTTTATCTAAAAATATCTTGATTTGATTTAAGCTAGGCTCTAATATATTTTGATAGGAGCGAATAAATGAAAGATAAATTAGGGCAAATTTTTCTCGGTTTATCAATATGTATATTGATAGGAGTAATCGTTTGGCTGGTTTATCCTAGTCCCTATAGAGCTTGTCATTTGATTTTAACAGGAATGGGGCGTGGTAGATTATACCCATATGTTGCAAAGTTTAAACCCTATAAGGGGAAGACTATGGGTGGCTTTGCTCTGATGAATTCTGTGGTGAAAGAACAGATAGCTTCTTTTACGGAAGTTAATGAGCCATACTGTTTCCTTTCTTTAGGTGCAGAACTCTCTGGAACTGCTGAAGCTTTTTTGACAAAAGGTGAAGCTATTACAAAAGCTTTTAATTCTATGAAATTAGATGCTATGCTGGTTGGAAATATAGATTTCTCTTTTGGAAAAGAAAGGTTGGAAGAATTATCAAAGTCTTGTAAATTCAAATATTTATCCTCAAATATTTTAGATGAGAAAACAAATTTAGTTCCAAAATATTTTACTGATGAACTCATAATAGAAGCTGATAATGATTTGAAGATAGGTATATTAGGTCTTACTCCCCCAGATACTCCAAATCTAGCAACTAAAGATAGTGTTGCTGGTCTTAAGTTTTTAAAAGCATCAGATATTCTTAAACGAAAAATTGATTCTTTAAAAACAAAAGGGGCTGATATTGTAGCTCTGTTAACCCAATATCATAAAGAATATATTACTGCTGAAGAATGGCTTACTATAGCTTCCGCTTCTCCCGACATATGTATTCTACTTGATTCCGATATAGATGCTCCTATACCTTTTGTTAAAGACGGTGTTATAGTATATACAATTAGTAGTTATAATCAGACTAAAGAAATAGATATTTTAAATTTAGAAATTACTAAAGCGAGACCTGTTGAAATTGTTGGTCTTTCTTCAAAAAGAATAGCAGTTAATTTAGCTGAATATCCTGAAGATCCTGAAATCGCATCTATTTTGGATAAATCAACCGCAAATATGAGGGCTTTTAGAGATAAAATCATTGGTAAATTTGCTAAAGACTATGCAAAATCATATTATTACGAGTGTCCATTTGGGGATTATATCACCGATGTTATGATCAAGGAAACCGGGGCTGACATAGCTATGCAAAATTCTGGCAGTATACAGAGCAATGTTAGCGAAGGACAATTCACTAATGGTGATTTGTTCCGTATTATGCCCTTTGCCAATAAGGTAGTTACTATGGATTTAAAAGGTTCTGATATAATGGAACTTTTAACTATTTCTGCTAGTAGAAAAAGAGGCATTTTGCAAGTATCTGGTTTAGAATATTCATATTCCTACAAAAGTAAAAATAATTATCAGTTAAAATACGTAAAAATCAATAATCAAGATATAATCAGCGATAAGAAATACAAAGTTGTAACTAATAGCTTTTTGGCAGAAGGTGGAGATAATTATACTCCATTTACAAGAGGTGAAAATGTAGAATTCGGTCGTTCCCAACGTGATCTTGTTCGTGAAGCTATAGCTTCACAGAGTATGATTTCGCCAATTGAACTACAAACTTATAATCGTATAATAGTAGAAGAGTGATTGTCTTATTGCTATTTTAATGGTAAAATAAAAACTATGTTTAATATAGACTGGTTAAAGATTAAAACATCAACTCCTAGTGCCGAGTCTCTTCTTCAAGAAAATGAAACTCTAAAAAAGCAGCTCAAGGAATTATTGACTCTTGATGAAACTGGGTTCTTCGTTGAGTTGGATTCACTATTAAAGGCCATTTTAAAAAAGGCTATTATTTTATGTAAAGCTGAGTCTTCTTTTATTGCTTTAACAGGTAAAGATCCTTCTGATTTAAATGTTCGTATTTCTAATCTTATTTTAGAAGAAAAAATGGAAAAAATCAGGGAGGGTTTCAAAAAAGAATATTCTCGTTGGACTGAAACAGAGAATGAAATTATTACTATAGATGATTTTATACTCTTGCCACTGGTTAGAAGACATAAAATTATTGGAGTTATAGGGTTAAAATTAAATTCAGACGCTCCAGATAACATTTGTGAAATATTGCCTATTATGGCCAAAAAGGCGTCAGGATCATTAGAAAGTGCAATTCTTTATGAAAGAATGTTTAAACGTTTGCTTGTTCTTTCTAATGTATTTATTCTTGGTCGAGAAATAGTATCTAACATTGATTTGTCTACTCTAGTAGATAAGTTTTTGAAGATTGCGATTGGTGGAACAGATTGCCAGATCGCTATAATATATTTGTTCAGAGAAAAATATAATTTTCCTTATTTTATCAGATTAACATCTACTTTTCAGAAAGAACTTCATTTCAGTTCTGAATCAAATGGTGGGTATACAGAATTAATAAAATTGGTAAGAAAAGATGATCAGGTTAGAACTATATATTCTTTTGATGATTCTGAGTTTAAGGAAAGTGAAACTCATAAAATAGTCGATATAACCATAAAAGATTCAATTATTGTTCCTTTAAAACCTAGAGATACATTATTGGGAGTAATCCAGCTTTGCAATAAACAGGGTGGATCTTCTTTTACCTTTGAAGATTTAGATCTTCTTAAAATTTTGGGTAGCCAAATTGCTTTTGTAATACAGAATGCAGAGCTATTCTCCAATCTTGAAAAAGCTTATTTAGATACTTTGTCGGCTTTGACGAATGCAATTGATGCAAAAGACCGTTATACCAGAGGACACTCTGATAGGGTTACAGATCTTTCTGTAAGGCTTGCAACAGAAGTTGGTGTAAATAAGGACGAAATAGAAAAAATCCGCTTGGGCGGTATGCTTCATGATATAGGTAAAATTGGTATTCCTGAGCTTATTCTGAATAAACCAGGGCGTTTAGATGACCAAGAATATGAAATAATTAAATCTCATCCTGTGTTGGGTGTCAGTATTCTTGGAAATGTTGAATTTTTACAAAAAGTAGTTCCTATTATTCGTCATCATCACGAAAGATTTGATGGTAAGGGCTATCCTGACCGGTTAAAAGGAGAGGAAATACCATACTTAGCTCGTATTGTTAGTATCGTTGACACTTATGATGCAATGACAACAAATCGTCCTTACAGAAAAGCTTTAACAAGGGAAGAATCTTTAAAAGAAATCGAAAGATGCAAAGAAAGTCAGTTTGATCCAGAGCTGGCAGATGCTTTTATAAAAATGGCACGTAGAGATGGTCTTTAAAAACCATGGTAGCAATACAAAAATCTGATTTGATAGATAGAACATTAGCTATTATTTTTCTGGTTATTTTTATTATTTTCACTATTTTTTTTACTACTTCAGAACTAAAAGAAACAGAAAATAGCTTCAATAAACAAAGGATTCAATTAACCAAGCAAGTAGCTCACGAGATTTCTGCTTTAATAGAAAAACGTATTGATATAAGCTCAAAGCTATCTAATCTGACTGCCGAAAATTCGGTAGCTTATGCTGTAGTTCATTTAAATGACGGGTCTTTATTAGCCAGGTCTGAGGGTTATGGGCTACCATTAGGAGTTTTTGAAATTGCTGAATCTAATGCTCTTAAAACTGATTTTTTGATTCTTACTGAATTTAAAGATACTTCAGATAGAGTTTCTTTTGTTGAGGCAGCTCTACCAATTTTTACCAACGAAAAAAAGAAATATGTTCTTCGTTTAGGTTTTTTTAAAATAAATGAAAATAATCAGATTTCATATATAAAACTTAGAAATGTTCTAGTTTTTTCTTTAATTTTTGTTTTTCTTGTTTCTTTAAGAGCTATTAATAGATTCAACATAAATAATATAAAATTTGTCTTATTATCATCTATGACCTTATGTATGTTAATTCTATTTTTTACCTCTTCTTATGTTATAAGGGAATGGTATCGTGGAACTTATCAAGATAATTTGATCTCTGGTAAATGTACAGATTTATCTAAAATGCTAATTCCAGCAGCAACTAAACTAATAGAAAGCAATTCAGATTCTGATTTTAAGGAATATGTTAAAATTTTGTCAGAAGACAGTAATTTTGAAATGATTTCTGTTATAAAAGATGATAAATATGTTTATCACACAGATTCATCTCAAATTGGACAACATGCTCTGAATAATTATTATATAAAATCTCTTAATACTGATAAATCTACTGTTTACCCGTATGACAAATCAGGAAACTATATAGCTTTTATTCCAGTTATGAAGGGGAGCAGTCGAATCGGGACTCTCTGCGGTGTATGGAAAAACATTGATAAGTCTAACTGTATTTCTTTCCTAAGAGATAGACTGACTCTGATTTTTATTTTTGTATTTTTACTCTTATACTGGTTTATTTACATGTTTGTCAGTAAAATTCCGAATAATGATTCAAACATGTTTTCTTATAAAATAAGCTTAACTGCTGATAATGAAGATAAAGAAAAGATAAATAATCAGAGCATTTCTTCTGCTGTTTCCTTTTTTGCATACTTTAGCGGAATAGATGAAGCTATGTTAAAATCAGATGAGAAACAGATAAAAGACTCTATAGATAAGTGTTTTAAGTTGACAAAAGATTTGCTTAAAGATGATTCAGCTTGCGTTGACTTAAGAGAAAACGGTATTTACGTTTTATTTAAAAATGAGTTAGAGCAGAAATCTATTATTGAAGCAGTAAATTTTGCTTTTCTTTTTTTAAATAAAGTTTCAGAATTAAATATTCTTTCATTTAGTCCAAAAATAACTTTAAACATCAGTAAAATGCTTCCTTTAAATGAAAAAGAAGGGCAAAACTCAAAGTTTATAGGGAATAGTCTTCTGGATTATAAAGCTATTGCAAAAATACAATCTAAAGGTGATATAATTGTTAGTAGTGAATTATACGTATTTTTAAAAGATTTTTATAATCTTGAAACCCTTGATATTCTTTCTGTTGTAAGTGGAAAGTATACTGTTCATGTTTTGAATGGGCCAAAAGAAGCAAAAGAATTGTTAAATCTTTATGAATCTTCTTCTGATTGGAATAAAATTATGCTATTGCTTATGCTGAAAGACAATGAAAATGTTGATTCACAAAAATTAGAAGAACTGATAAAAAATAGCAATTTAACTATTAAAGATTTATAATATAATTAGAACATACAAGGAGCTAATACAATGGATTATAATAGCGTTGAATTTCAAAGAGCCTATGAACAAGGGAACGAATGTCTTAAAAATAAGGATTATGAAAAGGCAAGAGGTTATTTCGAAGAAGCTATAAAAATTAAGCCAAATGATGTTTATTCTATAAATAAGCTTGCAATGGTTCTAAAGGAATTAGGTGATTTTGAATCTGCCAAGAATCTTTTAGATGGCTCTATTGGGGTTCAAAAGGAAGATCTTTATACTAATTATTTACTTGGAAATACTTATCTTGAAGCTGGTGATGTTGATAAAGCTATAGAAACTTTGGAATATACTGTTAGTCTTAATCCCAAAGATAAATATGCTAGAAATTCATTAGCTTTAGCATATAGAACAAAAGGCGACTATGATAAGTGTTTGAAGATGCTTAAACAAACGGCTATTTCAGATCCTGATGATTTGTATAACAAACTAAGTTTAGCTACAGTTTTGTTTGAAAATGATGAAATAGATGAATCTAAAAAGCTTTGTAATGAAATTATAAGAAAGCAAAACAACAATACTCAGGCTTACGTGTTATTAGGAAGAATAATGTTAGATGAAGCCGACTACCAAAGAGCGTTGAAGACTTTTAATCAGGTTCTGGCAATTGATAATAATAATTCAGACGCTCATTACTATATTGGTCGTATTTGCTTAGAAACTTCTACAGAAGAAGAAGCTAGAGAACATTTTAATTTGGCTTTAACTACCGCTGAAGATAAATCTTCAATTTTGAAAAATCTTGGCGTTATTTATTACGAAAAAGGTGATTTGGTTAAAGCAGAAGAACATTTTACTCTTGCTCTAAATCTTGACGAAGATGATGGCTATACACTTAGTCAGTATGGAAAATTACTTATAGATTTAAAACGACCGGAAGAAGCTGTTAAACAGCTAAAAAAGGCTATTAAGGTTTTGCCGGATTACTCATTTGCATATTACAATCTTGCAAAAGCTTATAAAGAATTGCGTGATTTTCCAAATGCTATTTATAACCTAATGTTTTCGTTGAATTACGAACCAGATGATATTTATGCAGTTAACGTATTAGGTAGAATGTTTCTTGAAGTTGGTTTAAACGATAGAGCTTTGAGAACTTTTAACGAAATACTTGAATCTGACAAGAATGAAAAATTTGCTTACCTGGGTAAGGCGGAAGCCTTATATGCTCTTGGTAGAGATGATGAAGCAAACAATGTCATCACAAATTTGAGAAACATTTCTAAAAATGACAGAGTGGTTTTAGATAAAATTGCAGATTTACAAGATAAATACTGTAAATAAAGATTGATTAGTATTTCTACGCTTAAATTTAAGGAAATAATATAATGTTAAAACGTTTTAATATTTCAGTCCCTTCTGAATTTGAAGAACCATTATTAGGTTTGGCAGATTTTTATGGAGTTAGTGCATTTTCTAATCCTCTGATTCGTGATGAGGGAATGGGTGAAACGGATTTTGTTTATACCGGTCAGACTGTTGTAAGTTTTATTGTTTCTACTATTGAACAAGATTCCGAAGAAATAGAAAAGGGAATTATAAAATGGTTAGATGATTTTAGTCTCCCTAAAAATTCTCTTTCTTGCGAAGAATACAGCGAAAACCAGGATTGGATGGCTAATTTTAAACAGTATTTTAAACCTATTCAAATAGGTGATGAAATAGTTATAAGACCACCATGGGAAGAACCTTTACCTTGCGAAGATAAGGCTACTACTATCTTAATAGACCCAGGAATGGCTTTTGGAACAGGCACTCACGAAACAACCAGACTTTGTTTAAGTTTTCTTTCTAAGATGGATGTTAAAAATCAGCAATTTTTAGATTTGGGTGCAGGTAGTGGAATTCTTTCTTTTTATTTGATGAAAAAAGGTGCGAAAAGTGGGGTTGCTATAGAGATTGAAGGAGCGGCAGTAGAAAATATGAAAAAAAATGCTGCTTTAAATAATATTCCAAAAGAATTAGAAATGATTTGTGCAGACCTTGGAAAATATAAACCTATTAGCCAAGTTGATGGAATAGTGGCTAATATAACTTCGCCTGTAATTCTAGAATATCTGCCTTATTTTTCGCCTTGGGTTAAAAAAGGTGGATGGGGTGTTTTTTCTGGAGTTAATTCTGCTAATGCTGAATTGGTTAAAAAAGCTTTTGCTCAGAATGGCTGGTCAAGTCTTCAAGAAAAAACAGATGGAGATTGGCACGGTTTCTTAGAAAAGCGAACTGAAAACTGAAAATCAAAAGCAGTAATTGAGAGTTTAAAAAGCTGTCGTTGCAATGTTTATTAGAAATTGCCTCGACAGCTTTTTTATTACTTTTGTAGAGTTTAACAAAAGCTTTTAAAATTAATTCAAGCTTTGAAGTATCTGGCTGATTACTTCTTCTATGCTGGCATCTGCAGAAATAACAGGAGCAGTCCTCTTTATGCTTTGAGATATTTCTTTAGGAGAATAACCAAGGTTTTCTAGGGCTTCTCTAACATCAGCTTCAAATGGAATATTATTCTTTTCTTCAGTGCTTTCTGATATAGTCGCATTTGAACCTATTCCAAGTTTAGCTATTTTTTCTTTTAATTCTATAACAAGTCTCGATGCTAATTTAGGGCCAACACCCTTTAAAGAAGTAAGTCTTGCGACATCTTCTGATAAAATCATTGTCGCAAAAGCTTCTGGTTCTACTGCTGACATTATATTAATTGCCATTTTAGGACCTACTTTGTTTACACCAACTAGAATCTTGAATATTTCTCTTTCATCTTCAGTATAAAATCCAAATAACAGTGGGCTGTCCTCTTGTCTCCAATGTAGATAGGTTAAAAGAGTTACTTCTTTCCCTTTTTCTGGAAGGTTTTTACTTGTTGAAAGAGGAACTAGAAGTTCTATTCCAATTCCGTGATTATTTACAACTACTCTTAATGGTTCTTTGGTAAATAAGGTTCCGCTAACAAAGTCTATCATTTTATTTCACCAGTTATTATTAATATCACAAATAAAAAAACGGCTCTTTAAAAGAACCGTTTTTTGTTTGCAATAAGTTAACCCAAATAATTATTCAGCTTCCATTGCTTTTTCCATATCTTCATCAGATATTTCAGCATTGTGGTAAACATCTTGAACGTCATCGTGTTCTTCAAGAGCTTCGACAAGTTTCAAAACTTTGGAAACTGCATCTCCAGTAACAGCTACACTAGTTTTAGCTACGGACATAATCTTAGAATCTTGAGTCTTAACTCCTTTTTCTTCTAAGGCCTGGCTAACTGTGTAGAAATCGCCAGGAGCACAGAAAATTTCAAAGCCGTCATCTTGTTCTTTAAAATCATCAGCTCCAACTTCAAGAACCAGTTCCATCATGCTATCTTCTGTCTGAGATGGATTTTCTTCTTTGGGAACAAAGAAATAACCTTTTGTTTCAAACAAATAGGAAACACAACCGGGAACGCCCATGTTTCCACCAGCTCTACTGAATATTTTATTAACTTCAGCAACTGTGCGGTTTGTGTTATCTGTAAGACATTTGGCCATAACAGCAACGCCGTTCGCTCCATAGCCTTCATACATAACTTCTTCGTAGTTTACGCCTTCAAGTTCGCCTGTACCTTTTTTAATTGCACGGTCGATATTGTCTTTCGGCATATTGCAGTCTTTGGCTGCTACTAAAGCTGTTCTTAAACGGGGGTTAGAATCTGGATCACCACCGCCTAATTTGGCTGCTATTGTAATTTCTTTGATAACTTTTGTAAATGCACGTCCTCTGATGGCATCTACTTTGGCTTTAACGTGTTTAACCTTGGCCCACTTATTATGACCTGACATTCAAATCCTCCATAAATCGGAAAGTAGAAATATTATAACCATTGTCTTTCTAACTCGCAACATTTTTTTTAGAGATTGACAAAAAATTGCCATAATCACCATCCATTCACCACTTATCACCCATTACTTACTACTAGGCTTTAAGTTTCTTTGTCCTATTCCCTGTATCCTATTCCTTCAGAATATAGTTTAATATGGTTCGGTTACCCTTTATGACTCGCTCGAACCATCCTATCGCTCGCTTGCGCGATACAATTCTTGGCGATAGCCTTCAAGGGAAAGCTTTAGAACAGCATAGCATAAAGCTAAAACAATCCTCTCTGCTCTAAGAGGCTTTAGCCTCGACAGCTCTCTGCTCTTTAGCCCAAAGAGACATGGTCTCGTCCACTCTTCTACTCTATTCTTTCAATCTACTTTTTCTTTCTTTTGCTTCTGATTCTGTTAAAAATCCAAGTCTTTTCATCTGGCTTATGTATTTGCTAGCTTCTTTTACTCGACCACGTTTTTCATAGAAATCAGCTAAACCTTCAACAACTTTTCTGTTGTCTTTGTATTCTTTTCTAGTAAGCAATATTTGTAAGGCTAATTCTTTCTGTCTATCGTTGTCACCATTAAAAGCTAAATTCATCAGTTCATCGCTTGCTACCTTAGACTTACCAGGTTTGTCTTCCTTTTTATTTCCAAATAGATAATAGTTATCTTGCTCTAAGCTAGCTTTTAAATCTTCTTCTACATTTTTCTTTTCGTAATCTGTAACTGCTCCAACTTTAGCATATTTGCGATACCAAGTTATTGCTTCATCGTAATAACCTCGATTTTTATAGAATTCATAAAGCTTTTTTAATGTTTCTGAGTCTTTTTTGTTAGCATTATAGTATTCTAGATAAGCGGACTCTAAATCTGCGTCTTTAGTATCAGAGCCACTGACTTTTTCAGACAACTCACGTTCAGCTTTTTCTTTTTCCTCTCTTTGAAGGCTGTCTATCATTTCTAATTCCTTATATTCGGACCTGCTTTTTAGAATTTTCAACATTTTTTCTGTATTAGCTTTATCATTGTTTTCTTGAAATAATTCAGCACATCTGTGTATCCCCTGAATCATATTTTTATCTAATTCATATGCTTTTTGATAGGCTTTAATAGCATTCTTATTATCTTCTAATCTTTCAAAGATTTCTGCCATTTCATAGAAGCCTTGAGCAGGGTTGGGGTTCTTTTTTATTTCTTTCTTATAAGATGCTATAGCTTCTTCGTATTTCCCTACTTTTGCTAAATTGCGACCTATATCATAGCCTATGGCCTTAGTAATAGAAGAATCATTTTTGCCATATTTCCCCGCTAATTCTATATGTTTTGCAGCTTTTTCGTGGTTGCCATTTTTTTCATAGGCCTTACCCAATAATAAATGAACGTTTGCATCTGTTTCATCGAACAATAATACTTGTTCTAATATTTCGCAGGCACTGCTATAGTTACCTTGTTCTAGCCATGTTTCCCCAAGTGCTTTTAAAGTTTCTGAATTGTCAGGCTGCAATTCTTTTGCTTTTTTTAAATATTCAGCTGCCTTAGCATAATTTTTGTTTCTTAGTTCCATAATACCTACTCTGGAAAGAGCATGAGGATTATTAGGTTCTATTGCTAAAGCTGAAACATAATGACTGTCCGCTTCATCTTTTTTGTTTTTTTCATCTAAAATTTTAGCCATTCTTAGATGTATGTCAGCTGATTTTGGAAAACCAGATAAAGCTATTTGAAAATAATTTAATGCTTGTGTGCTTTGACCTTCTTCGTTGAGCATTATACCAAGATAATAATAAGACATAAATTCATCTGGAGTGTCTTTTATAATCTTTTTTAAGGTTTTTATTACTTCTTCTCTATCTGTTTTATTGCCAACTTTGAATTTGTCCCATATTTTATCGTAAAAAGCTTCTGTTGGATTAATTATTTGTTTTTTTGATTTAGCTTCACTTGTTGTTTGCTTTTTGCTTTTGTTAGTAGAGCTTTTTTGCTTTTTGGAAACTGCACCTTCTATAGAAACAGCGGATAGACATAATGAAACTATAAGAAATGATAATAAGAAATACTTTTTGTTTTTCATTTTTGAATCGCCCTTAAACTTGTTGGTTTATTTATTATAACAGAGCATAAGTATGAGGCAAAGCTTTATTTGTATTTTATAAGCTATTTATAGTGGCTATAGCTCTGTTAAAATCTTTTTTAATAGTTATTTAAATTATGCCGATATTTTTAGTCGAAATGGAGATAATTATGACAGGTAAAAATATTGGTATCTGGTTGGTTTTATTGTTTTGTGTTAGTTCATGTTTTGTTTTTACAGGCTGTTCTGATGTAGGAGCGAATAAACGGGCTAATCCTGTAGCTAGCGAAACAGATTCAGAAACGAGTGTTTCTACAGGCTCTTCATCTACAGATACAACCAAATCACCTGAAAACAGTTTGTTGCCTGTCGTAAATATTTATGCTTCTCAGAATATTGTTGGAGCTGGAAATGAAATTAATTTGCGAGCTGAAGCTATAGACCCCGCAGGTGCACCAGTTACTCTTACCTGGGATTCTTCAGAAGGAATACTGGTGAATGTTAGTGGATCAACTGCTGTTTGGCAGGCTCCAGGTCATTCATCTAGTTCTGTAGTAAGTTGTACTGCCACAGATGTAAGAGGTGGAAAAACTACTGCAAATGTTGAAATCGAGGTAATTGGCAATTCAACTTATAAACTGAATATATTAGCCGATAGACGTTCTTTAAATGCTTCTGTAAGTGCTGAAAATACTGAAAATACCTATGTTCCTGTTGCTGGTGCCAGAGTAACACTCAAAGCTTTTAATAATGTGGCTGTTTCTGATAAAAATGGTGATGTTGTATTCGATGTTACTCAAACAGATACAATAGCAACTTATTCTGATATAGAAGTATCGTTTAAAGAATGGGATATAACTTACAATGCTAAGCTTGTTTCTGTTTCAGGTTCTGTAGTTAAAGACTATTTAATTTTTTCGCCAGGTTATTCGAATGTTAGTGTGGCCTTAGCTAGTGGTGACTCTTTTGATTTGAAAAAGGGTATGCTTGAAGTATCAACGACAGAAAAAAATACAGTTGGTGCTCTTGAGCCTTTATCTGAAGTCACAGTAAACTGTTCGGCGGGTCAGAGTATTTCTAGCAGAGATTCTGGTACTGCTGTCATATCTTGTTCTTCTGTCGGAACAAATACTTCTTTAAATCTTAGAAAAACAGGTTACAGTGATATAGATAATTGTAAGGTTCCATTAAGTCAGAATTATCTGACTTTAGTTTCTGCAGAAATGACAAGGAACGGTAATTTTCTTGACCATGAAGCTACCATTTCCTGGATAAGTCCTTATAACTATAAATCAAATGTAGCTGTTATGGATCCTTTTACTATTGGTTTTGGACAAGCTATGGATACAACTTCTGCTTTTGATTCTATTAATTTAATGGTTCAAAATAAGAATACCAACGAATTAATTTCAGTAGATGGCGATAAAATAAAAGAGTTGTTTGATATAAAATGGGACAGTAATACTACTGTTTACTTATATCCGAAGAATGGTTACAAGGCAAATACTAGATATAGTCTTATTTTAAATAATTGGTCAGCAAAAACTGTTGATGGTAGATTTTTAAAAAATTATGTTGGAACATATTATGAATTTAAAACAGATGATGATCCTGCTCCACAAATTTTAGCTTTTGAGCCGGTAAATGGAGCTACAAATGTTAACCGAAACGGTCCTTTTACTATTTATTTTGATCGCAGCATAGATGAAAACTCTTTATATGAAAATACAGAACTAGAAGTTGTTGCTGTAGATTCCGGTTTAAGTATAACTTTAACAGGCTCTTCTATTAGAACTTTCTTTTCTGTTATCTGGAGAAATGACAATACCGAGTTACAGTTAGTTCCTCGTAGAACTTTATCTCCTAGAACTTCATATCAGATAAGACTAAAAAAGTGTAGTTTTAAATCATTGTCTGGTAAAGCTATTTCTGGTATAGAAAATTTCTGGACTCAGTTTACTACTGGCGGAATATGATGGAAGATGGAAGATTTAAGATTGAAGATCCCCTCCTTTGGTAAAAGGTGGGGATTTTTAATATTTCCTTTATAATGTACACCGCTAACAAAATAAGATATTGACAATAAGCAAAGAATGGTGTACTTTAGTCTACCTAAATTTAGTATTCTATATACAGGAGATATGTCATGAGTTTTACTTACAATCCTAACAAACGTAAACGTGCTAAAACTCACGGTTTTAGAAAAAGAATGTCTACTGTTAGCGGTCGCAATGTATTAAGACGCCGCAGACAGCATGGTCGCAAGAGATTAGCTCTCTAATAAACCCGTGAATAGCACAAGGTGCAGTAGTGTTGTTACACTACGGGCTTATTCCGAATTCAGGCGTGTTTTTTCTACAAAAGCACGCTTCTTTCGGAATGGACTTTGTTTCTGTTATAGAAGAGCAAAAGGTTTACCATTTCGATTCGGAGTTTCAATTCCCAAACGCTTTGGAAAAGCAGTAGAACGGAATAAGTTAAGACGTCGCATCAAAGAAATCATAAGACATTCCCAGATTGTTCCAGCTGATTCAGAAGTAGTTTTTTTAGTTAGAAAACTTTGCTCAGATTTTTCTTTTGAAAGTCTTAGGCAAACTTGTGAATGGGGTTTTTGTAAAATATCACAGACAAAGATTCTTATTGAGGAATAGTATTTGATGAGCATTAAAGATATAATAGAGATTCCTGCAAAAATAGGTTTATTTTTAATACGTATGTATCAGAAGTTTATATCTCCTTTGCTTGGTGATGTTTGCAGGTTTAAACCATCTTGTTCTCATTATACTTATGAAGCTATAGAAAAATACGGACTAATTAAAGGTTCTTTGATGGGTGCGTGGCGTATTTGTAGATGTAATCCCTTTAATAAGGGTGGATATGATCCTGTAAAATAAGTGATATATTTTGAACCTGGAGAAGGTAGAGCGGAATGAGCATTAATTGCCTTTTAACTAAGAATTATAGTAATGAGATGAGGTTGGGCAGGCTTGTCTGCTCTTTTATTTTCCTAATCAGTTTGATTTTTTGTTCAAATAGTGTTTTTGCACAAAATGCCGTTGCAGAAATAAAGCCTAGTATAAGTGTTAAGTTATTGGACTTGGATGGCGACGGTTTTAATGATGCTGAATTTGAGAATGCCAACATAAAACTGGTTATATCTAGTAAAACTGGTTGTGTAAGTTTCTATTACTTGAAAGGCGAAAAATACGAAGAAAATATTTATCCGCCTCATATTGAATCCTTGGGTTATTCTTTCGATAAAAATATTAAAAAAGTATTTGGCTTCGATAATTCCAATTATTATTTTTCTAATACAAGTTACAAAATTGAAATAGAAAGTCAGAACGATAACGAAGCTGTAATAAAGGCTACTGCCGAGACTTCCACTGTAGTTGATGAAAATACACCTGATGATAAGTCTATGAGTTTGGTTAGACGTTATATTCTTCCTAACGAAGGTTATAACTTTAAAATAGATAATTGCTTAACTAACTTAAAGGAAAAGCTTATTCAGGTAGGAAATAATGAAGGGTCTTTTACTTTTGAATACGGTCCTGGTATTTTTATGGAACCTTATGGACCAACTACCCTTCTTGCTTTGAAAAGCCAAAATGATTTTGATTCTTATACTAGTGCTGACTCTTTAAATGATAAAGGGAAAAACAATTATGTCGGTATAGGAATGAAAGACCAGTATTTTTGTGTAATGATGGAATCTGATCAACCGCTTGGTATCTCTGTTGTAGCTTCGAAAACCGTTTCAGTTGTCGAAAATAGAAAGCAGATGGATACCAGACTTCTGAAATGTTCACTTCCTAAATTTAACTTAGGAGCAAGAGAAACAAGAAGCTTTGTTTTTAATGTTTATGCTGGTCCGTTGATTTTAAATGAACTGAAAAAAATAAACAGAACAAAAATAGCAGATTATGGTTGGCTTGTTAAGCAAATGCTTGAAATATTGCGCTTCTTTTATTCGCTAATTCCAAGTTATGGTATAGCTATTATTTTACTGACTTTATTAGTTCGATTAATTCTTTATCCTTTAACTTTGAAGCAATCAAAAGAAATGGCTAAGATGCAGAAAATTCAGCCAAAAGTTAAAGCTTTACAAGATAAATACAAAGATGATCCTCAAAGACTTAATGAAGAGGTCATGAAATTATATACAAAGAACAATGTTAATCCGCTTGGTGGTTGCTTCCCAATGCTTTTACAGCTTCCTATCATTATGGCTTTATTTAATACTTTCAGAAATGCTGTAGAATTGCGAAAAGCTTCATTTTTATGGATGAGTGATTTATCGAAAGGTGATCCTTACCTCATTCTGCCTATCGCTATTGCTGCTTTAATGTATTATCAGCAGGGAAAGACGACAGCTGATCCTCAACAAAAACAGGCAATGGCATTTATGCCTATTATGATGTTATTCATCACCTTTTCGTTACCTTCAGGTCTGCTGGTTTATTGGTTTGCCAGCAGCGTATTAGGAATATTGCAGCATATACAAGCTAATCGTTACACAGCTAGTTTGAAGGAGGAAATTTAAATGTCTAACACTAGAACCATTGAAATTACTGCAAAAACAGAAGAAGAAGCTCGACAAATAGCACTTAATGAGCTTAATGAAAACGAAACCATCGTTTGTTCTGAAACCATTTCTGCTCCTGCTAAGGGGTTATTTGGATTAGTCGGAAAACAGGAATACAAAGTCAGGTTTTCTATTGGTGAAAAACCTGAAGAAAAAGTTGTTGAACGAGGAGAAAAAATATCTAAAAAATCTTTCTCTGATTCAGAAAATTCCGAAGACTTTTCTGAAGATTCCGAAGAACCACATCCACCTGTTAGAAGAGGTCGAAGAGAATGGGGTGGAAGACGTGATCGGGGAGAAAGAAGCGAAAGAGGTCCACGTCGCGAAAGAGGTAGAAGAAATTTCAGACGTAATCGAGATGATTACAGAGAAGAAGAAAATGAAGAAGAACAGGTAACTATTCCTGAAAGACCTAAAGATCCTGTAACTGATGAAATTAAAAATCATGAAGGCTATGCTCAGATTTTTGAATTAATCAGAGGAATTGCTGAAAATGTTGGTATTGAAAATATAGAACTTGTTGATTATATGCGTGATGGTGCATGGGTTATAGAAGCTTCTGCAGAAGATGTTTCTCAACTTATTGGCAAACGTGGTCATACATTAGACTCTGTTCAATATCTTATGAATATTATTTTCAACAAAGGAAACGATGAAAGTAGAGTTAAAATAGTTCTTGATGCGCAGGGCTATCGTGAAAAACGTTATCAGAGCTTGATTCATCTAGCTAACAGAATGGCTAGAAAAGCTGTTGCTTCACGCAGACCTATTGAACTTGAACCAATGACTACTCTTGATCGCCGTACTATTCATATGGCATTGAAAGACAGAACTGATGTAGAAACCTTTTCAAAAGGAACAGAACCAATGAGACGTGTAGTCATTTCATCAATGAAAAAGAAAAACATTAACAAGCCGGTTAATGCTGAATGGCAACCTTTAGCAGTTGATGATGATATAGAAACTTCTGAAAAAACAGAAGCTTCAACTTCAGTTCCAATGTTTATGGAAGAAGATGTCTAAGATTAAGATTGACACTATTGCCGCTCTCTCTACTCCCGCAGGTAGAGCGGCAATTAGTATGATTAGGGTATCTGGACCTGATACCTTTGAAATTCTAAAAAAAGTATTTAAAACAGGGGGAAAGAGGGCTTTCCCCCTGCATTATTCTGCTTATTTTGGTTCTATAATTGAACCCAAAACTGGTTACGTAGCAGATCAGGTTATTGTAAATACTTATATTTCTCCAAAATCCTATACAGGTGAAGATTTAGCAGAAATTTCCACTCATGGAAATCCTGTTATTGTATCTAAAATATTAAGTATTCTTTTCGAGAACGGTGCAAGACAAGCAGAAAAAGGTGAATTTACCAGAAGAGCTTTTTTGAATGGTAAAATGGATTTGCTTGAAGTTGAGGCTTTATCTCAGCTACTTTATGCAAGTTCAACTACTCAGACAAGATTAGCCTTAAATCAGCTGGATGGTTTACCCTCAAAATATATAGCAAAAATAAGGGAAGATTTGCTTAACCAGCTCGTCCAGTTAGAAGCCAGCCTGAACTTTCCTGAAGACTCTATAGAATCGATAGATGAAGATGCTTTAAAAGTATCTTTACAAAAAATCCTTTCTGAACTTAGCTTATTTGCTGAAAATGCAAGAAATGGGTCGCTTGTTAGCGATGGACTAAAAGTAACAATAGTAGGAAGACCAAATGTAGGAAAGTCTAGTTTAATGAACTATATTCTCGGTCGTGATAGAGCTATTGTTACTGATATTCCAGGAACTACAAGGGATACTCTTGAAGAAAGTTTGATTATAGATTCAATGCCAGTTAAGTTAATTGACACGGCAGGTTTAAGAAAGGCTGAAAATGATATAGAAGCCATAGGGATTGAACGAACGGAACAGGCAATTGAATCTTCTTTTGCTGTTATTGGGGTTTTCGATGGTTCTCAACCAGCAAATGAAGAAGATAAAGCTGTATTAGAACGTTTAAAACAATTAGAAAAACCTGTTTTGGCTATTCAAAACAAATCTGATTTACCTCAACTATTAGATTCAGAATTCCTTTCAGGCCTGAATGTTGTAAAGGCATCGGCCTTAAAAGGTGAAGGCATGAGTGAGTTAGTAGCTCTATTAAGTAAGACTATTAAAGAAACAGGCATTAGTAGTTTGGAAGAGATGGTTCTTTTAGGTGCAACGCAGGTAAATGCATTAGATAAAGCTTTGAATACTTTAAAGAGAGCCGAAGAGGGTATAGGACAAATTTATCAGGATATGCTTGCTATAGATCTGGAAGAAGCAGTTCGGGAACTAGGTAGAGTAAATGGTGAAACTGTTGATGTAAACACCTTAGATATGATTTTTGAACGATTTTGTATTGGCAAATAATATGATTCAAAAGAGACATTATTCAGTAATAGTTATTGGCGGTGGTCATGCTGGCTGTGAGGCGGCGTTAGCTAGCGCTAGACTGGGTGCAGATACCCTTCTGTTAACAATGAATATTACCACAATTGCTTTGATGCCTTGCAATCCAAGTATAGGCGGTCCGGGTAAAGGGCATTTAGTAAGAGAAATAGGTGCTCTTGGTGGCGAAATGGCAAGTTGTATAGATGAAACTTGCGTTCAAATGAAGTGGTTGAATACTTCCAAAGGTCCGGCTGTAAGATCCCGTCGTGCTCAGGCAGATAAATACTTATATCGCCAACGTATGATTAATACATTGTTTGAGCAGGAAAATCTAGATGTTCGTCAGGGACAGGTTACTGAAATCCTTGTTTCAGATAATAAAATTCAAGGTATTAAACTTGAAACAGGTCTTGATTTTTTATGTGAACGTCTAATAATAACTTCTGGTACTTATCTTAATGCTAGAATTATTTTAGGTCGTGAATCATGGGATGGAGCTCCGCAAAATCAAAAAGCGGCTATTGGACTTTCTGCATCATTAGAAAAAAATGGAATAAAGATGCGAAGGTTGCAGACAGCTACTCCGCCAAGAGTTCTAAAAAGTTCTGTAAATCTTTCTATTCTTCAAGAATTGCCAGGAGATATTGATGCAGGCGGTTTTACTTGGGAGGATAGATTGAGACGATACGAAGAACAGATTTCCTGTTTTTTGACTTTTACCGATGAACGATCTATTGCAGCTGTTAAAAGACATATGTCTGAAAGTCCATTAGTTCTAGCCAATATCACAAATGAAGGGCCTAAACATTGTCCCTCTATAGACAGAAAATTACTTAAATTCCCAAATATGGTAAGACATCAGATTTTTGTTGAACCTGAAGGTTGGAAGTCTCAAGAGCTTTATTTACAAGGTTTAACAACTGGTATGCCTCCTGTTGCGCAAGAGGATATTGTCTCTAGTGTAGTTGGCTTAGAAAATGCGGTAATATTAAGATATGGCTATGCAATAGAATATGATGCCTTGGCTCCTGGGCAGTTCCATAAAACTATGGAAAGTCGCATAATAAAAGGACTATATACTGCTGGACAAATAAATGGAACTTCTGGTTACGAAGAAGCGGCAGGGCAGGGATTAATTGCAGGAATTAATGCTATATTGTCTCTAAAAGGGAAAGAACCTTATTGGCCTTCTCGAACAAGAAGCTATCTTGGGGTTTTGGTAGACGACCTTTCTACTTGGAGCCGCAACGAACCTTACAGAATTACTCCCGGTCATGCGGAATTTCGACTAACTTTAAGAGATGATTCTGCGGAAAGACGCTTGATTGAAGATGGATATAAGATAGGCTTGGTAAGCAAAGAAAGATACGAAAAAATATTTGATTGGAAAAAACGTATCGAGGATGAAATTGCCGAAATGGATAATTTAAGCTTGTTACCTAATTCGGAAGCTAGAGAAATAATGATTAAAAGTGGAACTGGAGATTTGAAGAAACCTGCAACAGGTTCAGAGCTTCTTCAAAGACCTGGGATGACTTATAAATCTGTTGTAGAATTATTACATAAACCTATTGAAAACTGTTTATCGGCTTCGGATGAAGTTTATGCATTAGAAACGGAAATAAAATATCGTGGTTATGCAGATAGAGAACAGGAACGTATTAAGCAGACAGCTTTTTTAGAGGCAATTAGACTTCCTTTTGATATATTAGATGACAGATTAAAAATAATTAATCAAGAAGCTCTTGAAATAATGAAGACTGAAAGATATGATGATTTAAGTCAGATGGTAAGAATGAATCATTTTTCACGGTCAGAATTGACAATTTTATTGGCAGTGTTAAATGGTGAAGAACTAGAAGACAATAATTATGCTATTAAAGAAGGAAATAGATATGCTCAACAAGAAAAGACAGGAATTAATAATACAAAATCTTAATTCTATTTCTTCACAGGTTCGATTGATGTCCGTGGAGCAACTTACTAACTTGCCTTCTATGCCCCCACAGGAAAAAATCAAATATCTTGAAAAATGCTTACAAGATAGCGAAGAATCTGTTCAAAACGCCGCTAAGAAAGCTATTGCGAAACTTGGTGGAAATGTTTCTGAGTCTCCAATGCCTAAACCTGTTTTAAATACTGATTCTAATTCTTTTGCTAATAATAGTTCTTCTGCAACTCCTGCAACTAATGGCTTTGATTTACCCAGTCTTATTGAGGTGCCAAATGATAATTCTAATCAAGATAATATAAATTCTATACTTCCATCAATTATTAATAATTCATCAGAAAATTTAGGGTCTATTCCATCAATGGATCAGATTTTCCCTGCTGGTTTACCAGATTTATCTTCTTTAAGTGAAGAACCTAGTGTTCCTAGTAATATATTACAAAAACAAAATCCTAAACCCGTTGGTCAGTCTGTAGCTCCAGTAGCTCCAGTAGTTCCGTCAGTTCCGGCTGCTCCAATGGCTCCTTCTCCTATGCCTCAAATTCAAAATACTGCTCCAATGACTGTTGAATCGCCAGACAAAGAAGTAGTTACGGCTAAATTGCCTGAAAACATTGATGGCCCTGTTGATCCATCTTTACCTCAGATTACAAATGCTACAGATATTGCTTTTTTGATTCAACATTCAAGAGATGTTGCAAATCAGAAGCCAGCGGGATATTTGACAAGATTATTTGAATTGGCAAAGAGCGTTCATGAAGAAGTTGCTCTTACTGCACTACAAAATTTATTTAATTTAAAAGACCAACGAGTTCCTCCTCATGTTTTAGGTCTTTTAACTAATTCAAGTTATACCTCTCAACGTCGTTTCTTAATGCTTAAGATAGTAATGGAGGCTCAGACTCCGTTGAATGTTGATTTACTTGAAAATATATTAGTTAATGAAAAAGATGTTATTATTAAATCTGGCTTGGTTAAAGTCTTTGCTAAAAATTGTGATCAAAGAGGTGTTCCTTTATTAATCAGGTGTTTGAATGATGAAGATCCTAGAGTTAGAGCAAATACTGTTGAAGTGATAGAATCACAAAAAATCAAAGGTTGTGAACAGGAAATAATTAAACTTTTAAATGATAGTGAAAACCGTGTTAAGGTTAATGCCGCTAAATATCTGGTGAAAATTGGTTATCAGCAAGCCTTTTTAACTTTAAGATCGATGCTTGTTTCACCAGAAGTCTGGTTAAGAGACAGTGTTATTTTTGCTCTTGGTGAAATTGCAGATCAGGCTTCTTTAATTCTCTTAAGAGCAGCTTTGAAAGATCCAAATCAAGGTATTCGTTTAAGTGTTTTAAAATCCTTGGCAAAGATAAATAATAATATGGCAAGGCAGATTCTTAAAGCTGCATGTGGAGACCCTGATCCTATAGTAGCTCAGGTTGCAATGCAATTATTTGAAAAGATAAAGAATACACCTCTTAGAGAAGATAAGCCTATTGCTGCTGATCCTGCTTTGATGGCAAAAACAAATGCTTCAAATAATCAGGCAACTGTAGTCAGCCAGCCTTCTGCTCCGTACCCAGCTCAAGGTAAACCTGTTGTAACTCCTCAAACTCAAGCAATTCCACCTGTAAATAATACTTCAAATGCTAGAACTATGAATATGCCCTCTATGGGTATAAGTTCAAATACTCCATCTGTTCCACCGGCAGGAGCAATGCCATCTGTTAATCCACAAGTGAGGGCTCCTCAGCCCGAAGTTGCAGGGCTTTCCAATGGTCCTGTGTTGCCAAATGTGAATGTTCAAACAACAAGCAATCAGGGAGTGGTGCAACCAAATGCAAATCAGCCTGTTTTGCCTAGAATACCTGGAACTCAACTTAATGCAGGGGCAACAAGTAATACCGCTAATCTTAATAGACCTGTTGCCGCTCCTGTTCCACCAACTAGACCTGTTATGCCACCAAAGCCATCTGTTCTACCTCGTCCTCAGCAAAGTATACAGCCACCGCCAAATTTGCCTCCAGGATCGCCTAATTTTGAAAAACCAAGGTCAGCTGCTATTTATGCAAAATTATGTTCATCCTCTGTTGATGAGCAACGCAATGGAATGAAGGATGTTGCTTTTGTTATGGGACAGGATCAAATGATTCTTTTGGCAAAGGCTATTAAACTTCAAGATGAAAGTATAAGAATTACGGCAGTAAGAGTTCTTTCTCGAAAGAGAACTCCAGAAGCAAAGGAAATGTTAGTCGTTCTTTCTCAAGATACAAACGAAACAGTTTCTTCATTAGCAAAAAAAGCTTTAATGCTTATGAGATAAATTTTATTGTATTATGATTGATATAAAGAAAAATGAATTTCAGGTAATAGTCATTGGTGCTGGTCACGCAGGCTGTGAGGCAGCACTTGCGACTGCTAGAGCTGGGGTAAAAACGCTTTTGCTTACAATCAATTTAGATACTATAGCTGCGTTGCCGTGTAACCCTTCTGTTGGAGGTCAGGGAAAAGGTCAGTTGGTTAGAGAAATAGATGCTCTTGGTGGCGAGATGGGTATAGTTGCTGATGAAACTAGTATTCAAAGACGAAGATTAAATACCCGTAAAGGCATTGCTGTACAGTCTAACCGTTTTCAATCAGATAAGAATGCATATGTTAGAAGAATGACCCAATCTCTATTATCTCAGGCAAACTTGAAGCTTCTTCAAGCTATGGCTACCGACCTATATTTTGAAAATGGAAATATTGCTGGCGTAGTAACTGTTTCTGGTGAGATTTTTTATGCACCAGTAGTGATTTTAACAACAGGAACCTTTTTAAGAGGGAAAATCCATATAGGTGAAGTAAGTTATTCGGCTGGTAGGGCAGGGGAACCTGCGGCAGATGCATTAGGATGCTCAATAGAAAAGCTAGGTCTTCCTGTTATGCGTTTTAAAACAGGAACTCCACCAAGAATAGATGCTAATACTGTTAATTTTGATGGATTAGAAAAACAGGAATCTGACCCGGATACAGCACCATTTTCTCTTTGGTCTGGGGAAAGTGAATTTCAGACTTTATCATGCTATTTAACCAGAACTAATCCAGAAACCCACAGAATTATTCGTGAAAATTTCAGTCGTTCTGCATTGTTTTCTGGAAATATAAAAGGAACCGGAACAAGATATTGTCCTTCTATTGAAGATAAATTAAGCAAATATCCAGATAAAGATAGTCATAAAGTCTTTCTCGAACCAGAAGGATTTTATAGTCATGAAATCTATTTACAAGGTATGTCTACCAGTCTTCCTGAAGAAGTTCAGGAAGCTTATGTGAATACGATTAAAGGTTTGGAAAATGCAAGGATTACAAGACCAGGTTATGCTATAGAATACGATATTGTTAATCCTGAAGATTTATATCCTACATTGATGTCTAGATCTATTAACAATTTATTCTTAGCAGGTCAGATAAACGGAACTTCTGGTTACGAAGAAGCAGGGGCTCAGGGAATTTTAGCAGGTATTAATGCTGCTGCGGTTATTAATGGTAAAAGGCCTTTGATTCTTGATGCTGATAGTTCATATTTAGGTTTGATGGTTCAGGAAATAACTATGACAGGTTTAAGTGAACCATATAGAGTATTTACTTCTCGTTCTCCATTCAGACTTAATTTGAGAATGAGTAACGCGGAACAAAGATTATCAGAAATTGCTTATTCTTATGACGTAATGCCTGAAAATAAAATTTTGGCTGTTAGAGAACGAAACTTAAAGATAGAATATGTAAAGCATCAATTAATTGATTACTCTTTGACACCTTCAAAGCTTAAAGATTTATTCCCTGAATTAGCAGAGCCAATGCCACAATCGAGTGTTAGTTTAGCTCAATTATTAAAACGCTCGGAAGTAAATATTAATCTGTTTAAAGAATTAATTCCAGAAATTTCAGATTTAGATAAAATGGCAGCTACGGAAGTGGAAGCACAAATCAAGTATGAAGGCTATCTGGCACAACAACAAAAGGAATTTGAACTTAGAGAATCTATGGAAAAGATAGTTTTAGATGAAAGCTTTTTTAATGATATGCCATCAGCCCTTACATACGAAGCCAAAGTTAAAATAATGGCAGTTAAACCTCATACTATTGGAGATTTAGCTCGTATTCCAGGGGTAAGGGCTTCAGATGTTGCTGTTACTGCCATGACTATAAGAAAAAGGTTAAGAAATGGAAAAAGTCAGTGATTATATTAAGCCTTGGATAGAGAAGTTAAAAATAAGCTTAGATGAAAATCAAATAAATCAATTTGATGCTTTGTCTGAAAATATGCTTGCTGACCCTCTTTATAAAAGTGTTTCTAAAATATTTGATTTAGAAGAAATTGCTATAAAACATTTTCTAGATTCTTTGTTGCCCTTGTGTTACAATTTACCTCTTTGGAAAGCTAATAATATACTAGATTTAGGTACTGGCGGTGGCTTCCCTTGTTTGCCGTTAGCTATTGCTTTACCAGAATCTAAGTTTACTGCAGTTGATGGAAGAAATAAATCGGTTGATTTTGTGGCAAGAATGGCAGAATCAATTGGTTTAAGTAATGTTAAGACAATACATGCTAGAATAGAAGATTTGGGACAAGATAAAAATCATAGAGAAAAGTATGATTTGGTTTTGTGTCGAGCTTTATCTTCTGTTAGAGTTTTAGCAGAATATACTTTACCATTGACAAAAAACGAAGGTTGGTCTTTATATTATAAAGGACCTAAATTAGATGAAGAATTAACAGAAGCTAGTAACGCTTTTAAATTACTGGAAGTGGAACCTGATAATCTGGAAATTTATAGGTTATTACCTTCTGAAGTGCCTTTTGAACGTAATTTCATAGTTATACATAAAACAAAAAATGTATCTATGAAATATCCAAGAAAAGCTGGAACGCCTTTAAGCAAACCGCTTTGATTATGCAGGAGTAAGAAATGGGTAGTGTTGCAACTCTGTCGGTAGAATTATTTGTGGCTATTGTTTTTGCACTTATAAATCTACAGATTCAAATACGTTTTATGACATGGTGGTGGGCGAGAGGCTGTAACTGGCGCCAATTTCTTGATATTTATGACTTAGGAGCAAAATATAGAAACTGGATGATGATTGATATTATAACTAATTCGGTTATAATGATAACAACAGCATTATTATTAAATACACTTGGTTGGTCATTAAGTCCTATAGCATTAGGAATTTTTGGAGTTGAAGCACTGGGGGCAATATATTTGCCTTTTAGATTTGTAGGGGCAAAATATGCTGTTAAAAATAATCCAAATTTACTAGATTTTAATGGGAAATACAAAGATACTCAGATTGAATATAAAAAACTGGTAATGCTTCTTGATGAAAAGAAATTGGGCACTTATACTAAATCAGCTTCAAGGCTTTGGAGTGAATTATTACTTCTCAATAAAAGAAGAAATGAAGCTTATGAATCTAAGAAAAAGCTTGAAGATATAAAATCTGATGTTCAGAAGTTAATAACTGCTTATTCAATAGAAGATGATGTTGATAAACGCTTGAAAGCTCAGGCAAGATTAAACAATATAATAAAACAACAGGGTAACTTAGACGAATTTATAAAACATGTTGAAGAACAGATTACCAGATCTGAAAATGTTTTTATGGATATAAGAACAAAGCTTGCTGTTGGACAAGTCGATAGTATTTTACCGGATTTATCTACTTATACCAATCAGGTTAAGTCTTTGGAATGTACTGTTGAAGCACTAGACGGTGGTGAAATAGCTGGTTATCCAAAATCAGGTTTCAATAAGAAAAAATAATTATATTTTTATTAAGTTGTATTTAAAAATCTAACCAATCAGTTATATTGAAAATTAAGCTTGGTTGTCATATTTCTGAAAGTGTAAAAGAAAAGAATCCTGATTGGGACAGACGTGATGTCTTAATATTCTAATGGCTTGTTTCTTATTATGGGTAATATGCCATACTGCTCTAGAACCAGCAATACAGTGTGCATCACTAGATAATCTAAAAAGAACTTTACAGACCTTAAATAATAAAGTAGGTTTAGTAATGGATTTCCCTATGTCATGAATTATAGCAAATTCTGAAAGCTCTGTTTTTAATTCTTTAGGTAAATCTTTATCTTCTTCGATAAGTTTCAAAACTCTTAATGTGTGTGATTTTTCTGCTTTGCCAAGTCCTTCGAGCAGAGGAACAAGTTTTGGGTCTACTTTCTTCTTTATCTCTTGCCATAATTGTAAATCCAAATCAGGAAACAAAGCTTTATAAAATTGCCAGGTTCTATATAAAATTGTATCCAGAAATTTCACTTTTATAAATTATTATAAATAAGATATTAAACAAAAAGGATATTGATTACACATGATTTTGGTTCCAGAAGCCAAAACATTTATAATTCAATATCCTATTGTTTAAATAATAGGGGGACAACTAATTGTTAAATAGCCAATTCCCCAATGTTATTTATGAATTTGTAATAGGGCCAATATTTTCAGGCTTTACAGTCAATACTGCGCAGGGAGCTTTTCTTGCAACTTCATAGGCTGTTCCTCCAAGCCAGGATTCAATAAATCCTGTTTGACCATTTGAACCCATGATTATAAGACTAATATCATTTTCTTTAGCATATTTTATTATTCTTTCATAGGTCAAGCCACCATCAACTCGCTTTAATATATCTAAATCGTTGTATTTTGGTGGAACAAAGTCATTTAACATTTTTAGGTTTTCTTTAAACCAGCTTTCTTTAGTGTTAAGAGGATCTCCGCCAATATTTGCTGTAATTGCTTCTTCTTCTACAATACAAAGCAGATGTATTTGGGAGCCAAAGTCAACACCAAAAGAAGCAGCATAATCTAAAGCTGTTCTAGACCCTTCTGAAAAATCAATTGGAACAAGAATCTTCTTAAAATTAATCATGAGAACTCCTAACCTTAAATTATTTAACCCAATATGGAGTTCGGCCAGTACCTATTTTTTTAGGTTCCAGACCTTTTATGTCACTTACAAATATATTATCTCCATCCTGATAAACAATGTATTTGTCGTCTGGTGAAAAACTTGGGTGTGTACCTACTAACATTGGTCGAGAAAGAGCGAGATTATTTTTTACTCCAACACCAAGAATTTCAATTTCATTCTTTGCACCATGACGATTGGTGAAAAATGCTACTTTTAAATTATCATTTGAAAACATTGGAAAAGCTTCATTAACTTTGGGAGTTTCTGTTGCTCTAATAATACCCTGAGCATAACAGGATATTAAATATAAATCTAAGCTTCCGTCTTCTGTCATTGCTGATGCAACAATCCATTCTCCATCAGGAGACCAATTTGCAGAAACAACCTTTAAGTTTTGAGATATTTTGGTAGCTTCTTTCTTTTCTATATTGTAAACGTAAAGAGCAGCATTTTGATCTGTTGTAGTATAGATAAAAGACTTGCCATCAGGAGAAAAATCTTCAAAAGATGCCTTTGTTAATATTTTTTGTAACTTATCACCAGTTTCATTCAAAATATATACCTCAGACACCATATTTTCTGTCTGGTTTGTGAAAGCTACCCAGCCTTTTTGTGGATTATATTTCGGAAGTATTATATTAAATAATGATGGGGTTAAACGTTTTTTATTAGCACCATCAGAATCCATTACAGATAAGAAGGTTGTACCTGTTTTTTCTTTTTCAACAAATAATATTTTATTTGAAAGGTTTAAATTTTCGGCGGCATTTACACTATTAGCAAATAGTAAAGCAAACGCAACCAGTGAGAGTTTTTTTAATAGTTTGTTCATTTCTGGTTCTCCCTCGCTAAAATAAAGGTCAGGATATTATCCTGACCATAATTATAAACCAAAATATACAGAGGTGTAAAATTCTTTTTTTTATATATATATAAATCCGATTAATTCTAACTGGATTAACAATTATTCTGCAATCCAGTTAGAAAGAGTATTGTTATCTTCTACCGTGATGAGGATGGGGTCTGTGATGATTATTTGAATTGGAACTTGTTTCGCCGTTTCTTCCTCTTCTATAACCTTCATTGAATTCATCACCAGTCTGTTTAAAACCATCTCTGATTTCATCGCCAGCTTCTTTGAAACCATCTCTGATTTCTTCACCGGCTTGTTTGAATTCATCACCAGCCTGTTTGAAACCATCTCTGATTTCTTCACCAGCTTGTTTAAATTCATCACCAGCCTGTTTGAATTCGTCTCTGATTTCTTCGCCAGTTTGTTTGAAATCTTCTCCAAGTTGTTTGAAACTATCGTTGATTTCTTTGCCCGCATCAGAAATAGCTTTAAATAAATTACCTATAGATTCACCAAGTTCATAAGCAGGACTTTTCCCATTATTATTATTATTTCTATCATGGTTTCTAGGATTGACTGGATCAACTATTAGACCAGTATATCTTTCCTGACTTGTTGAAGTATTGGTTCTAGTATTTGTATTAGTTCTAGTGTTAGTGTTGGTTCTTGTTTGAGTGTTAGTTCTAGTATTTGTATTGGTTCTTGTATTTGTATTAGTATTAGTTCTTGTTTGGGTATTAGTATTTGTTACAGTAGAAGTATTGGTTCTAGTGTTAGTATTGGTTCTAGTGTTAGTATTGGTTCTAGTCTGAGTGTTGGTCCTTGTTTGAGTGTTAGTTCTGGTATTTGTATTAGTTTTAGTATTTGTATTGGTTCTTGTTTGGGTATTAGTATTTGTTACAGTAGAAGTATTGGTTCTGGTAGATGTTCTTGTGTTTGTATTTGTGGAAGTATTTCTTCTTTCGGAAGTATCTGTTCCTGTATTTGTTGATGTATTTGTGACAGTCTTGTTATCTGTCTTATTTGCTAATTCTTTATCAAGAGCTTCTATTTCTTCATCTGTAAGAGCAACTACTCTATTGGTTACAAGCTCAACTTTTTGCTTGTCATTTAATCTGTAGGTATAACCTTCGGGTGGGTTCATTGCCATCCATTCTTCATGAGTCATAAAACCATTATCAATCATGTATTTGATTGAAACAGCATCTAATTTTACCATTTTTTTGCGTTCTTTTAGAAGTGCTTCGTTAGCAGCATCTACGCAACTTTGTAATTTAGCGATTTTTTGAGCAGTAGTCCAATTCGGAATTTTAGTCTGATCTACTTCTTCGCTATCAGTAGATTCGTCAGTAACAGTAACTTCAGAATTATCTGTATTGGTTTCATCTGTTAAATTGCTTGTATCGGTTGCAACAGTGTTTTCTTCTTCTGGAGTTTCTGGTTTATCAAGAGCAATTTTTAACTTCCAACCAGCATATATAAGATTTGGATTCTTTAACAAAGAAGGATAAGCATCTTTATTTAAATCTACTATTTCCGGCCATCTGTTGCCATCACCATAATATTGTTGTGCTATTTTCCAAAGACTTTCACCTTTTTTTACAGTGTGTATTACTATTTCTTTTTCAGGTTCTGTAGCTTCCTGTTTTTCTTCGTTATCTTCTTCTGTAATTTGACCTTTTTCTTCTTCTTCTTGATTATCTTCTTTTGTTTCTCTCTTTTCTTCTTCTGGATTTAAATAATCTTCATTGCCAGTTTTTAAATAATCTTCAACTTGTTTAGCTGTTTCGTCTACTTTTCTACCTTTGTTGTCATTTTCCCCTTGGGCTTCTGTAATTTTTACGTTTGAATTACTTTTATTTACATTCATTGGATCGCTGGAATCAGCTTTTACTAAGCTTGTTTGGGTTAATAATAATCCTAGGATTAAGACTAAATAAAGGTTATTCCTTTTCATACTTATACCTCTTATGTACATTTTGAATTGTATAACAATTATAATATTTTTTTTGTTGTACCGATAGGGGAAAATTATTATTTTTCAAAGTTTTTATTGTTTTGATGGAAGAAAATCTAATTTTTAAAAAAAATATGATTCTAATATTTCTCTAATAGAAACTTTTAGATAAACAGTTGTATTATCTAAGAAAGAAGCAATTTTGCCAATTTTGGTTTTAATGTAGTATAATCTATTCGTATGAAAAAGATTATTGCTTTTCTTTTACTATTTATTTTTTATTTTACTACTGGAATTATAGCCGAAGAATTTATTGGCAAGTGTGTCGGTGTCGCAGATGGCGATACCTGTACAATTCTTATTGCTGGGAACGAAAGCAGAAGAATACGTTTTTATGGTATAGATGCCCCCGAATCTGGTCAGGATTTTGGTAAAAAAGCTAAGGAACATTGTTCTAATCTTATTTTTGGGAAAAATATTAAAGTTATTGGTCTTGCTACAGATAAATATGGAAGGACTGTTGGAAAGGTCTATGTTGGCGACACTTATGTTAATTTAGAAATGGTAAAAGCTGGTTTGGCCTGGCATTACACTTATTATAGTCCTAATGATTATGATCTGGCTGAGGCAGAAAAAGAAGCACGTAAAAAAAGATTAGGTTTATGGATACAGCCTAATCCTATAGAACCAAGAGAATACAGACATTCAAATTCTCATAAGCTTGTTCCTGTCGATAGAACCAAAATAACGATCGAAGGTCCTTTTTGGGTAAGCAGATCTGGCAAAATTCATAACAAGTATTGTGAAGTTTGGGATAAGGTTAAAGATAAAAAACTTACATATTTTCCTGTAGGTGAAAATTGCAAAGCTTGTGGTGGTGCAGGACCATTACGTTAATACAAATTAATTAGTTCTTTATAGAATATAAGAGTAGTGATTTTGCAATTATAAAATCTAACTCAGTGTCAATATCTATTGAGTGCTCTCGTGGCATAATAAAAGCATAATCTTTAGAGTCTAGAATCTGAATTTTACTGTTATCGTATTTAATTTTACGAATATATACTGCTCCGTTTAATCTATAATATTTTTCTAAAAACTGTCTTGGTGTATCCGAATCTCTTTTATTAAACTCTACAAGAGATAGATTTTCAGGCAGTGTCATTACCCATAAAGGTGAATGGTCGACTTCACAAACAGAAGTCACTGCGTCAGCTTGTTTAGAATCTAGTAATTTATAAGATCCTATAATATCTTGTGAGGTTCTAAGCGGTGAAGTAGGCTGTAAAAGACAAATTGAGTCAAATTTTTCCCCTTTTTCTAAATATCTGCTTAGAACTTCTATGACAACATTCCAACTGCTTGCTTTGTCTCCGCTATTGGTTTCTGATCTTAAAAAAGGAACATTTGCTCCGAAACTTTTTGCTATTTCTGCATATTTTTCGCTATCTGTAGAAACCATAATTTCATCAAAAAGCTGAGAATTTTTCGCTGCTTCTATACTGTAAGCCAGCAGAGGTTTAGAATTAAGTTCTTTTATATTCTTGTCTTTTAAGCCTTTTGAACCGCTTCTAGCAGGAATAATTGCTATGTTTTTCATTATTTATACTTTCAAATCGTAGAATTTCTTCTTCAAATCAATTGGTTTATTAAAGACTCTTTTTATGATTCTGACAATCTTTTCAGAAGTTTTCCCATCACCATAAGGATTAACTGTTTTTGAGGCGATTTCCCGGAATTCAACTGATAAAGCTTTAGCAATAGCTTTTTCTATTTCTCTTTGAGTTGGTTTGCAACAAATAACAGAAGAAGCCATGAGTCTTCCTTTTTGACGGTCTCCTATATTGATTGTAGGAATTTTGAAAGAAGGTGTTTCGATTAAACCGCTTGATGAATTGCCTATAACAAACTTTGCATGACTTATTGAACTCAAATATCTCAACATTCCTAATGAATTGAAAAGATGAAAATTTTCATGTTCTGAACAGTAATCTTCAAGGATTTTATTGATAAGGCGCCCGTCACTGTCGGCGTTAGCTTTAGTGAATATAAATTGCATATCTTTTTGCTTGCTTAGAGCTTTCAATAATGCTTTTATATGTTTTTCGGATGTGTTTTTTTCTAAGGTGACCGGGTGGAAAGTTGCAACTGCATAGTTGTTGATTAAATTGATTTTCAGCTCTTTTGAAAGCTGTTTAACAGTTAATAATTTGTTGTTAAGAGCATTTTCTATACCAATTTCACCAACTGCAAAAACCCTTTCCGGTGATTCTCCTAGCTGTATTACACGTTTACGACATTTCTCTGTATTTGTAAAATGGAGGTAAGCCATTTTACTTAATGAATGACGGTAAGCTTCATCGGCAGCACCTTCGGTTGTGTCACCTCCATAAAGATGTATTATGGGTATTCTCGCGTTATAGGCAGCACAAGTTGCGGCTAATGCTTCATATCTGTCGCCTAAAACCATAAAAGCGTCCGGTTTTGTTTCTTCTAAATAGTCTGCAAAACCAATCATTGTAAGGCCCATTGATTTTGAAACTGCTGATGGACTATCTGAACTTAGTAGGGTTTCAATCTTTCTATCTATTTTTAAACCGTCATCTTCTATTTCTCTGTAAGTCATACCGAAATCCAGAGAAAGATGAGCTGCCGAAGCTATTATTTTTACGTTAAATGTTCCATCAGAAATAATTGCTTTTATGATTGGTTTCAACAGACCATATTCAGCTCTGGTTGCTGTCATAATTGCTATTGTTTTTTTCATATATTATCTTTAGTAAAAGAACTGTTTTTTACGATAAATTGAGGTCTCTGCTTAGTTTCATCATATATTTTAGCTATGTAAAAACCTAATACTCCAATAAAAAAATATTGAATACCTGACGTAAATAAGATTATACATACCAATGACGGCCAACCACTTACAGGATCTCCATATAGTATTTTTCTAACAATTACTAGAATGATCATTGCCAAAGATAGTAACATAAACAATATGCCGAATAATGACACTGCTATTAATGGAAGTGAGCTGAATGCGACAATTCCGTCAAGTGCATAAAAAACTAGCTTAAAAAAGGACCATTTACTGCTTCCTCTAGAACGCTCAATATTGTCATATTCTAGCCATTTCGTTTTAAAACCTATCCATGGGAAAAGGCCTTTTGAAAATCTGTTTGATTCTCTGAGTTCAAGAAGCGAATCTAACATCAATCTATTAATCATTCTAAAATCACGAGCACCGTCAGCAATTGGCAGACCAGTGAATTTTCTCATAATATAATAAAAAATTCGTGCAAAAAAAGACCTGATTATTGGCTCACCTTTTCGGTCTTTCCTTTTTGTAGCAACACAATCATACCCTTCATTAACTATTCCTAAATACATTTCCTCTAATAGTTCAGGAGGATCTTGTAAGTCTACATCCATAATAACTGTATATTGGGCTTTAGAATGCTTATACCCTGCAAGCAATGCAGCTTCTTTACCAAAATTTCTTGAAAATACAATATAATCAATTGTTTCAGAATGATTAGATGCTAACTCTTTGATTACATTTTCTGTATTATCTGTAGAACCATCATCTACAAACAGAAGTTTGCTAGAAACATTATGTTTTTCCGACAATTTTGTTAGAGTTTTTATAACTTCATTATAGAAGTTTTGTATACTGTTTTCTTCGTTAAAGCAAGGTACTATTATTGTTAAATCATTCATAAAAACAATATAACATAATAACTACTAAAATAACATAACTATGAAATTAAAAGCTCAGTACTGTTACATGTATATAACTTTAAAGCAGTATTATAAATTGTTAGAGTGAAGATGAAAACAATAAAAAGTTGAAAAAGATTCATTAAAAGTTGTTGAAATTTTTTCTTACTAGTTCTATACTTCAAGCTGTTATTCTAAAGCTTGAGGTCATAATGGCTATTAATACAGATATAGTTTCAAATATTGCCTGCATTGAATGTGGTGGTGATATTGAGTATATAGGAGAGCCAGAACGTCTTAAATGCAAAAACTGCCAGAAAGAATACCAGATAATAAATGGGATTCCTATTATGGGTGGCATTGATGACCGTTTAAATGATTCAAAAAGCAAGTAATAATACATCTGGCTTTGTGGTTTGTTGTCAAAGCTTTGAATTAAAGGAAATTCTATGAAAGAATACACTCCAATAGCTGATTTTAAAAATCATGTTGGCGAAGAAGTAACAATTGCTGGTTGGTGTTATAATAAACGCAGTTCCAAAAAGCTTTACTTCATCATCGTTAGAGATGGTAGTGCAATGTGTCAGTGTGTTGCTTTTCTGCCAAACCTTTCTGAAGAAATCGCTAAAATCTGTGAAGAAATCAACCAGGAAACTTCTGTTATCGTTACTGGTAAGGTTAAGAAAGATGACCGTCAGATTGGTGGTTACGAACTAGAACTTAGTAACATTAAGATTGTTTCCCAAAGTTATGATTATCCGATTTCTCCCAAAGAACACGGTGTTGCATTTTTGATGGAAAACCGTCATCTTTGGCTTCGTTCTAAGAGACAGCATGCTATTTTAAGAATTCGCCATCACATTACTATGGCTATTCGTAACTTCTTTAACGAACGCGGTTTTATAAATGTTGATGCTCCTATTTTTACTCCAAATGCTGCTGAAGGCACAACTAACCTTTTTGAAACCCAGTATTTTGATCAGAAAGCTTATTTGTCTCAAAGCGGTCAGCTTTATATGGAAGCAGCAGCAATGTCATTTGGCAAAGTTTACTGTTTTGGTCCTACTTTCAGAGCTGAAAAGAGCAAGACTCGTCGCCATTTAACAGAATTCTGGATGGTTGAACCAGAAGTTGCCTATATGGAATTAGCTGAAGACATGGAACTTGCGGAACAGTTTGTTGAAAGCGTTGTTCAACATGTTGTAAACAACTGTGAAGAAGAACTGAAGACTTTAGAACGAGATATAGAAAAACTTAGAAAGATTAAGGCTCCTTTTTATAGAATGTCTTATGATGAAGCCTGTGAATTTCTTGCTCAGAAGAAGAAGGAATATGCCGCTTCTGACGATGAAGAAAAGCGCAAACTATCAGAAGATATTCTAAAGGGTGGAGTTGGTGACGATTTAGGTGCTGCTGATGAAACAGTCATTGGTATTAATCATGACAAGCCCGTTATGATTCATCGCTATCCAAGTGAAGTTAAGGCTTTCTATATGAAAGAAGACCCAGAACACAAGGGCAGAGTTCTTTGCTTCGATATGATTGCTCCAGAAGGTTACGGTGAAATTATCGGTGCTAGCGAACGTGAAGCAGATATAGACGTTCTTGAAACAAAGATTAAGAAAGCAGGAATGAGTCTTGAACCTTTCAAGTGGTATCTTGATATTCGCCGCTATGGTTCAGTTCCACATTCTGGTTTTGGTCTCGGAATCGAACGTACAGTTTCTTGGCTATGTGGTCTTACTCATGTTAGAGAAACCATCCCATTCCCAAGAATGATGGATAAGATTTGGCCGTGATTTTGTGAATTTGTAAAAAAAGCCCCAAATCAATTTGATTTGGGGCTTTTTTTGCTTGATATAATATATTAAATGAAATAAAATAGCTAAATTATGGAAAATATTAATATATCATTAACTAGTAAGAATGTTCGAAAAAGAGATTATAAAGAACTAATTAAATCAATTCCTTTTTTGATTGCTCTTTCTTTTATCATTTTTTCTATAACTTTACTTTTTGTTGAAACTTATTTTAGCTATAAAGATAATTTTGTAATCCCTTATTGGATTACAACTACAAACGATTATTTTACCAATTTTTTTGTATTAGAAATATTATTATTGCTAATAGTCGTTAAAAATCGTCTTGAAAGCAAACAATTAACAAAAATTCAAAGTAGTCTAAAACATATAGTCGATTCTGCACCTTTTGGTATTACAATAATGATACTGATTTTAATATCAGTGTTATTTATTTTTATTGAATTCTTTATATATGGTGGAGTCGAAGAAAAGATTCCTACTTGGATAACACTAACAAATGAATATTTAACTTATATTTTCATCGTTGAACTTATTTTAAGGTGGATTGTTAGCCGAACTAATCATTCTTTTATTACAAATTACTGGATAGATATTTTAGCAGTAATGCCTTCTTTCAGAATATTCAGATTTTTCAGATTAGGTCGTATTTTAAGAATATTACGATTACTTCGTTTGTTCAGAGTCTTTTCAATTGGTTCAGAATTTACTAGAAAATTTAGTTTTTTCAGTAAGATATTTGAAGGCAGATTAACAGAAATAGGAATTATCTCAAGTTTTGGTTTGTTTGCTATCTTTTTCGGAGCTGTTGGTTTATCTCAATTTGAAGCAGGTAGCTCTGACGACATAAACAATATTTCTGATGCTTTTTGGAAATCACTTTTTTCGTTAATGGCCGGTGAATATGCTGATTACCCAGTTACTTTAGGCGGTAAGATTGTATTTTTCATCCTGTTAATTTTTGAAATGGGTATTTTTGCAATGCTCACAGGTACTTTTTCAGCTATTATGATGGATAAAATCAAGGAGACAACTATGCATAAACATACAGATCCTGAAGAGTTAAATAATCATGTAATTATATGTGGTTTTGGTCAGAAAACTATTATTCTATCAAGAGAGTTTCTCCTTGATCCCGCTTTTGAAGATTCTGAAATCCTTATTATTTCTGAAAAACCAAATATGATGGAAGAACTTCAACAACACGGATTAGATACAAGTAGAATCAGTTTGCTAAATGAAGATTTTACGAGTATTTCGGCTCTTAACAAAGCTGGAGTTGAAAGAGCTCGACTAGCAGTAATAACTTCCGAACGTAATGGAACGCGTTCTACTCAGGATGTTGACGCTAGAACAATCTTGGCTGCTCTGACAATTGAAAAACTAAATCCTAAAATTCATACTTCTGCTGAAATATATAACGAAGAATTTGCAAGCCATCTAAAAATGGGTGGTGTTGAAGACGTAGTTATTCAAGGTGAAGTTTCAGGAAAATTGCTTGCAAGAATTTCAATGCATGAAGGTTTGTTAGCATTTTTTAAGGATTTACTATCAAGAGATTCTGGAAATACTCTTATTTTTATTATGGCGACCCAAGAATATGCTGGTAAAAATTATAATGAAGCATCTACAATGCTTCACGAAAAGTTTGGATATACATTAGTAGGGGTTAAGCCTTATGATAAAGATGTTATGGTTAATCCAAAAGAAAAAATAATAGCTGCAAACGATGAATTACTCGTTATTGCACCTGTGACATCTGGAAAGGATAAGCAACAATGAAAAATCTTAGAGTTTTAATTCCTTTATATCTTTTAACTTTTGTTTCTCCTTGTGCTTCCGAAGGATTCCCCAACTATTTATATTATTTTCAAAAAAAAGCTTTAGAAATAAATAGTGATGATTATTCTGATGGTAAGAAAACTGCTATTAAAGACAAAGAATATCTTGGTGATTTTACTAACCATACAGAAGAACATGTTTTGATGGTTGCCGACAAAACTTTAGAAATAATGGATTCTTTTGAAAAGGTGATAAAAAAAGGAACTTTTCAAAAACCTGATACTTTTTCTATCAATAATCAGGATTCTAACAGATTAAATTTTGGCGTTGGAAATATAAACAAAGCAACTATGGTAGTAGCTTCTATTTATCATGATGCA
Source organism: Candidatus Rifleibacteriota bacterium (assembly GCA_905236675.1). Classification (GTDB taxonomy): domain Bacteria; phylum Muiribacteriota; class Ozemobacteria; order Ozemobacterales; family Ozemobacteraceae; genus RUG334. The sequence goes on from CAJOND010000010.1 coordinate 75,353, forward strand.
GGAATGAAAAGCGGTGGATATATTCTTGATAAAGAAGGGAAAGTTGTTCTTGATGACAATGGTAAACCTAAAAAAGCTACAGATGGAAACGATATAAGAAAAAATCATGCTTTAAATTCTGCTATAATACTATTAGTAGATAGAGAATTATGGAAAGATTCAGAAATAGATGTAGATACAGCCAGTTTGCTTTGTTTTGCACATAGTAAATCAACCAGCGGAGTAAGAGATTTAAGCCGTAAATCTGATTGGAGTAATGGTTTTGACAAGCTGGATAGAGTAGTCAAAGCTTACAATGCTGAACATGAAAAAAAGATTTATTTTAACAGAGAAAAATTTGAAAATGATGAAGAGCTGTTGAGTGCTTTGTCAACTTCTGCTTTGGCTATAAGACTAGGTGATGTCAGCCGTGATTCTGGCAGACATGCCAGGGCTCAAAATGGCGGCGAAATAGTAGTTTACAGATCAACAGTAAACTCTTTGGCTAATGATGCTCCTGGTGAAGCTATGAATGCCAGAGTTTATAATTATAGAACTGGATTTGTAAAAGGTTTATTTTCTAGACAGGTTCATGTTGGTGAACAAAACAATATTCTAAATCATACTCTTGTAGATGAATCTGGTAAAGTCTATCATGAAATGACCATAGAAGATGGAAACTATGCTCCATATTGCACTTTCCAGAATGTCATAGAACATTGTGGCGAAATTGAATCTGCTCCAGATGCAGACATTTATATTAATATTCAATTTAACAACGATGTTACTTCTCATTATCAAAAAGTCTATAATCAGATGAGACAGGCTTATTACGACCAAAAAGGCGAAAAAGCAATAAAGATAAATTTTTACTGGGATAAATAAGTATTGATTATATGCACTCCCCTTTTTAAGGGGAGTTTTTTATTTTCTTCGTCTGGCGGAAGAACAATTATTAAAATATAGCAATTGTTATAATAATAAAAATGCTTTTTCTATGGTCATTTGGAACGCACTGCGTTCCGTTTTAAACAGTTTTGACAACAAAGATCTGCCTCCAGTTTAGCTGTTCTTTTTTTGATGCTTCTCAAACAATTCAATTTGTTAGGGAAACTGGATTTTGCGAAGCAAAAGACTGAAGTGGGAGCAATGCAAAGCATTGAGTAGATGGAAATGAAACAAAATTTAAGAATACTGTTTTTGCAAGCGATTTATAATTGATTCTACCAATAACAAATCTTTGTCGTTTAAATTCTTCAATTTGTTTGTTACTTTTTTCAGTAAAGCTGGATTCTGGGCTTTATCATCGAAAAAATCTTTTGGAGAAATATTTAGCAAACGGCAGATTTCTAGAAAATCGCTCATAGATGGTAAAGCACGACCAGAAGTAATGTTACCCAAATAACTATAACTTCTGCCCATTTTCAAGCTGAAACCACGTTCTGATTCGCCACTTTCTGCAACCAGTTTAAGTATTCTTTGCTGAATAAAGCTTTCATCTATTTCCATAAAAATCTCCAAAAAGATTCTAAATCATAGATAACCATCTCTATACAATTAAATTGGTTGATTTTTGATTAGTAACAAACTAAAATAGTTATGAAAGACCAAATAAACAATTCTATTTGTTAAAAGATTAATAGCTATGGGATACGCATCCAATCGCAAACGTTATGGGAAGGCGCACCAAAACTTAAATGGTATACCATTTTCTCAAGCTTGTCGTTGACAACCTTGAGTGTTTCTTGTTCTAGATGCAAAAAATTTCTATCCAAGAGGATATTATTATGAAAAAACACTTGCTTTCAATCATCGCTTCTATCGTAATTTGTGCTCTTCTTCTAATCGGTTGCGGTGGTGGAGGCGGTGGCGGCGGAAGTTCTGCACCTTCCGAACCAACAGAGTTTATTTACTCAACCGAAGCTAACAACAAAGGCACTTTCAAACTTACTTCAAGTAAGTCAGGTGCAGTCGTTGAATCAAGTGAAGAAGGAACGCTGACAAATGGTTCCAGCATAGTTCTAACAGAACGTTTGGCAAAAAGCAATGAAAGCAAGCTATATGGTGGCAATTCCTCTAATGTTTATACTTTGCAGGCAAAAAATGACAACAAGACTGTAAAGAAGCTTGATAAGCCAATAATATTGACTATTCCTAATAATTTCAGCAAAGAATTTAAAACATTTTCCTAGGTTCCAAGTCAGAAACAGCTTCTGATTGGCAATATACCCAGATTCTGGATGATAACGATACTAATCCGACTGTAGTTAAAACAACACGTTTGGCAGTTAAAGACCTAAATACTTTCAAGGTTAAGACTTACAGATTGAGCTACTCTTTTGCTATTTTTGCCTCAAAAGACAATGGAGAAGATAAACCCACAAACTCTGATTCTGTAAAATCAATGGTCTTTTCTTCTGACCCAATAAAGGTTTATTACGACAAGAGTTCTAAATATATCACTGATATAAAAGTTTCAAGCTGTATTACAGCAAATAAGTCTTCTGCTCTCTTTGACGGAAGCGAAGTTACAAGCCAGCTTGTATTCTTTAATAGTGCTTCTGCCGATGTGAGCGGTCTAAAAATCGATGGTTCGACAGCCGTTCAGACTTCTTCGACCGACAAAGATTCTTCTAATAATCAGTATTCTCATACTCTTTATATTAAATCCTATAAGAAAAACAATATAACAATAAGTGGGAACAATGCTACTTATTCTTTTGAACTTAAACTTACTGGAGTTTCCACTAAAGATTTTCCAGATTCTTTCAGAATAATGACTGTTTTAAAAGATGTTAATGGAACAGAATTTGCCTCTGAAGGTTCTGTAAAACTCAAAAAAGAAAAAGAACCAGAAAAGGTAGATACTAAAACAAATACATCTATAAATACTTCAACTGGTACTAATACCAATACTAAGACTTCAACAAACACTTCTACAGGAACTAGCACGAATACAAACACATCTACTGGCACCAGTACTAATACTAAAACCTCAACAGGCACTTCAACTACAACTAACATTACGACAAATACATCTACTAATACGGGTTCTTCAACAGAAACTAGTAGTAATACAAATACGACAACGACAACGGTAACGGCAACTAATACTAGTAGCAACACTTCGACAGAAACTAATACTCAAACTACTACAAACCCGCAAACTTCAACATATACTGATACATCCAGTAATACAGAAACCAATACATCTACTGATACTGGAACTTCAACAAATATAGAAATTTCTGTTTCTATTAGTTCAACAAACAGCGAAACAAACAAAGTTGAAGTTACAACACCAATAAAGATAACTTTCAATGAAAAGATGGATAATAATCAAAATCTATTAGGTTTAATCTGTCTTATCTGTAATTCTAATAATCTTATTACTGCTTCAAATCAGTTAGAATGGTCTATCGAAAATAATAAAGACGTTTTAACGGTTAAAAATATAAAACTTGTTCCTGAGCAAAGCTATACTATAAAGTTGAATTCTGGTTTGAAAACTCAATCCGGTCTTATTTCAACTAATCAGATTACTTCTAGTTTTGTGACAAGAGATGCTGTTGTTCTTAACATCACTAATCTGACTGCTCAAAATGCACATTTGAATACCAGAATAGAAATAACCCCAACAGGTGGGAGCATTTCAAGTATTGAAAATGCTTCTATAAACTTCAATTCAAACAGTAAAACAGGTTCTTTCAGTATTCAGAATGATAAGGCTTACTTTACATTAACTTCTGGAACAACTTGGAATCCAGCAACTACTTATTCTGGTACTATTAGTGGAATACTAGACGGAGACGGCTGTGAAACAAAAACTTGTGATTTCAGCTTTACTACAAGAAATGCTATAACTATTACAAGTGACTCCTTGTCAGGTCAGAGTGAAAAAATAAGCAGGAATAGTAATATCATATTAATAACTTCCAATAGCGAAGCTATAAGCGATGTAAGTAATGCAAGAATAACCATGAACAGTTCAAATATTAGTGGTTCATTCAGTATTCAGTCAGATGGGAAAATCAAATTTGTTCCTAGTTCATTTTTCCCGACAAATACAAATGTAACCGCAAAAATCACAGGAATAAAAGATTACGAAGGAACTATTCTTCCTGAATATGGATTTTCTTTTGAAACAGGTTATTTTGCAGGAGAAGGAACGGAAGACAATCCATATTTGGTTTCTACTGCCGACGAATTGAATGATGTTCGTCAAATACCTTATTCAAATACTTTTAGACCTTATTTTAAACAAATTAATGATATTGATTTGACTTCTTATGGATCATCTTATGACAATGGAAAGGGTTGGGAACCCTTGGATATGAATTGGCTAAATGACGAGGGAGTAATAGACCCTTCTGGAGCCTATGGCTTTGCAGGTATTTATAATGGAAATAACTACAAAATCACAAACTTGTATATAAATAGACCAGAAGAAGACTCATGTGGTCTATTCAGAACAATTGGTGGTATTTGTGGAAAGAGAAGTGTTACTAACCTAGGAATAGAGCTTTCATCTGGTGGTATAACTTGTAGATCAGGTGGAGCTTTGGCTGGGAGTTGTTCAGTAGGTGGTAGAAAGAATGGAATGGAAGATTATAATAATTATTTAGTTACTAACTGTTGGGTTAGAGGTAACGGTAAAATTACTGCAACAAATGGGAATTGTGGAGGCTTAATTGGTTTTATTCCAGGATATGGAAATGGAGAAGGAGCATGTTATATAAAAGAATGCTATTCATTGGTTAATGTTGAAGGGACAGTAGACGGTGATTCTGTTCGTGTCATACCTAATGGTATAGGAGGCTTAGTTGGGGTAATTAATCCTGGACCTGTTTATATAGAGTATTGTTATTCTACTGGAACTGTAAAAAATAATGGTACTGGTAATGTTGGTGGTTTGATAGCATATGCTGCAGGAGCACATATAAAAACTTGTTTTTCAAATTCAAATGTTTTAGGAAATTCTATTAATGATTCAAGTGCAGCAACGGCAGGTTTTGTTGGTTTTGGCGGAGATATTATTAATTGTTACTCTACCGGAAATGTCACAGGAAATGGTAGAATATTTGGATTTATAGGAAATTCAAGTAGTTGTATTAACTGCTATTCGACAGGAAATATATATTTTAATGAAACTACAGTTTCAAATAAATCACGATGTTCAGAAGGATTTGGTTTTAGTAGTTGGGTAAAACAAAATTGCTACTCTGGAAGTTCTCTTTTAGATATTACTTATCAAAATAGTTCTCCATTTATAGCTAGACATGGAAGTAGTGGAACTAATTGTTATGCTAAAAAAGATATGACCATTATAAAAAATGATGTTTCTTCTCAGCCTGGCTTAGAAAAACCGTTGCCAGAAACAGTAGCCCTAGACGGTGTTGATGGTGCAAATTTACCCGACAACCCAGATTGGAAAAACGAAATATTTAAAGACGGTTATGAAAATGGCGAATCCTTTGATACTATTTGGGAAATCAGTTCGTCAGGTCTTCCTATTTTGAAGAATATGCCAGGTAATCCAGTACAGTAATACAAAACAGGCTTTTGATTCTCTAAAGCCTGTTTTCATCATTAATATCTAAACAAAAAATATTTTAGTTTTTTAAAAAGGTGGGATACATATATGTATGAAATAAAACCAGATACTATGAATTATCGTGTATTGATTGCTGAAATAGAAAAGGGCGATATTAAAATACCTCAATTCCAAAGAGAATTTGTGTGGACTATAGATCAAGCAGCAAAATTATTAGATAGTATTATTAAAAATTATCCGATAGGTACTTTTATTTTTTGGCAAACAAAAGAAAAACTACGTTGTATTCGGGATTTGGGAGATTTAAATATTCCACCAACAGAAGAAGGGAATTACACTAAGTATGTTCTTGATGGGCAACAAAGACTTACTAGCCTTTATGTTTCAATAAAAGGGGAGAAAATTAAACAAAAAGGGCAAATTACTGATTTTGGAAAACTATATGTTAATTTAGATGCAAATGAATCAAAAGATGAACCTATTGTTATTACAGATATTTCGAATCTCAATGAAGATTCTATTGTTAAATTTACAGATTTATTGGCAGGAAGAGGAGATTTATACAATAAATATAAAAAGTATTCTACACTTATTGATCTTTATAAAGATAATTTCAATTATTATTCATTTTCCGTAATTAAAGTTAAAGATGCACCAATAGATATTGCAACAGAAATATTTACAAGAATAAATATAGGTGGAAAACCTCTTAGTGTGTTTGAAATAATGTGTGCTAAAATTTTCGATGATAAAAGAAATTTTGACTTAGCAGAAAAAAGCAAAGAAGTTTGTATAGAATTATCTGAAATGAACTATGAAATTCCTCCAATTAAAATATTACAGGCTGTTGCTATCTGTATGGTTAAAGACTGTGACAAAACTCATATATTAAAAAAACTTGATAAAGATAAGTTTATAGATATCTGGGATGAGGTTGTTGACGCTTTCAAAAAGTCTGTTGATTACTTTAGAAATACGTATAGAATAAAAGTATCGCAATTATTACCATATGATTCTTTGTTGATTCCTTTTACTTATTTTTTCTTTAAGCATCAGGATAAACCATTAGGCACTATGCAAGTTCTTCTCCAAGATTTCTTTTGGAGAGTAGCCTTAACAAAAAGATACCAAAGTTCTCTTGAATCAAAAATAGCACAAGATATAAAAGCTATTGATTTAATTTTGAAGGAAGAAACACCTAAATATGACACTCCCGTAGATATAACAACAGATTTTATTCTTAATAATGGAACTTTTAATATAGGTAGTTCTTTCATTAAAGCTTTGTTGTGTGTGTTGGCATATCAAGAACCAAAGTCTTTTGCCGATGACTCTGTTGTTACAATTGATAATTCGTGCTTAAAACAATCTAATAGTAAGAATTATCACCATTTTTTTCCAAAGGCTTTCTTAAAAAAACAAAACATTGAAGAATGGAAGATAAATAACATAGTTAATATAACCATCGTTGATGATTATTTAAATAAACGTCAAATAAGAGATAAAGCTCCATCAGTATATATTCAAGAATTTATTAAAATTAACCCCAATATAGAAAAAACCTTAGCAACCCATTTAATTGGGGAACCAGAAGAATGCGGTATCCTTGAAGATGATTATGATAAATTCATTAATTCTAGATTAAAAAAATTTAATGATGAATTAAAAAAGAGATTAATACTTACAGAAAAAGATAGATATAAATAAATATAGGTTTCTATTATAATATAATTTACTTAATTAAATTATATTTTCTATGGATTACTTTGAGGTTTTCAAGTTTAAAAGACCACTTCAGTCGCTTTCTGCATCAGCTCCCTCATCATGTTACTAGAGACAGTTTTTGATGAGGGAGCATCTCTGTTATATTATATTTTGCAAAAATTATTAATGTTATAAAACTAAATTATATTCTTTGAAATCATCTAATAGCTGTTTTGGTGATATTCCTAACGAGGAAGCAGCCTGTTCCAATGTTATTAAACCTTTTTTTATTAAGTCATAGAATGCACTGATTTTACCTTTCTTTTCGCCTTTCTTTTCAGCGTTTTTTTCAGCATTCTTTATTTCTTTCTCAATTCCATTCTTAACTCCGTTTTCAATTTCTCGGTCTATAAATGTGTAAGTCATTCTAATCACCTCGTCTAAGCTTTTTGCTTTTTCATAATCAATTTTATCTAACTTTGTAGATAGTAATCTAAGCATAAATGTTACAAAAGAACTAAATCTCTGCTTCTGCTTCTCGTCCTTAAAGATAACTTTCAGTTCCTCTGCCAATTTATCGAAATCTTCTCGACTAATAGCACGTTGAAGTTTCATCGTAGCGATAACAGAGTTTGTTAATCCAGCAAATACTGAATCTTTTTCGTTAGCATTAGGACGAATTTCATCTATAAAGTAATAACTTAGTTTAGGAATAAACTTTTGAAGACTATTGTCTTGTGTGTCTTCAATCATATCTTGGATATTCTTTGTTACATTCCAGTCATATTTTCCATTATAAAGAACTATTGGCAAAACAATAGGCAGTTTTTTGTCTTTGCCATAACCAAGATTTTTATTTGCTAATAGATTCAAATATAACAAAGAAAGATACGACATAATTCTAACAGGCATCGTTTCGTCTTCATCAGACTGAAACTCTATTATAATATAGATATATACCCATTCATCACGACATTTTAAACGCCAAACAATGTCGTCGTGACGTTCATTTTTTTCTTTCTCCGTATAAGAAGAGTTATCACGTTCTAATGTGCTGAAATCGAACTGTTCAACACAATCTAACGCAACAAATCCCTGAATCAGGTCTTTAACATTTTCAGGGTGCGAATAAAACTCTTTATGTGCTATGTCTTGCTGTCCCATAGTTAAATTTTAGCAAGTTAAAATAAGTTAGTCAATATTGTGTCTATTTGTCTCAAATTTGTGGATTGTCACGTCTACGCAATGCTTTGCTCCCCTCTTACGACTATGACTCACTCACAACCTGTGCTCACTTGCACGCCGCCATCCCTTGGCGGCAGTCTTTAACAAAGAGGGTATTTTAGACAATCACACCAAGAGCCATAGGCTCTAAACCAACCACACCAATCATAACCTGTTTCGAGTGGTTTCTATTTTCTTCGTCTGGCGGAAGAACTAGGAATATTAAGCTCTATTCTGTATTTGGCAACAGTTCTTCTAGCTAGTTCTATTCCTTCTTTTGCTAAAATATCTACAATGGTATTGTCTGATAATGGTTTAGAAGGATCTTCAGATTTTACTATATCGCTAATACGCTGTTTTACAGCCATTGTTGAAACGTCATCGCCCGACTGGGTTCTTGCAGCTCCAGAGAAGAAAAACTTCAATTCAAAAAGACCTCGGGGAGTTTGAGCGTATTTCCCGTTTGTTGCTCTACTGACAGTAGATTCATGAACTCCAGCCATACTGGCAACATCTTGAAGGGTTAGAGGCTTTAAATGCAGTATTCCAAAATCAAAGAAGTCTCTCTGAATTTCGCAAATAGCTTTAGTTACATTAAGGATAGTTTCTTTTCTTTTATCAACATATTTCAGAAAGGACTTAGCAGATTCAAGCCTGTTTTTTATAAAGTCACTAGTTTCTTTTTGAGTTTTGTCGAGATTTTTTAGAGCATCTTTATAAGCCGGATTAATTCGTAACTGTGGAATATCTGACTCGTTAACGGTAACAACATATTCATCATCAACTTTTTCTATGAAAACCTCAGGTGTTATAAAAATCTGATCTTCTGATGAAGCAAATGATGCACCTGGTCTGGGTTCGAAGCTTTTAATTGTGTCAATAACATCTTTTACTTCTTCTAATGTATAACCAGTTGCTTTTACTATATTGGCCAGTTTATTCTGAGCTATATCTTCTAAATGATTTGTAATAATATCTATTACAGCATCATTGTCGTAGCCTTCATCTATTGCTTGAATTAAAAGGCATTCTTTTAAATCGAAAGCACCTACACCTGTCGGTTCTAAGGTTTGGATTACTTTTCTGACCTTTGATACTGATGCTACGTCTATTTTAAGTAATTCAGATATTTGCTGATCTGAAATGCGTAGATAGCCGTTACTGTCGATAAGACCTATTAAATATTCGGCAATCTTTTGTTCAGTAGGGTCTAGATTTACCTCACTTAGTTGATGCATTAAGTGTTCTTTAAGAGTTGTTTTTTTCGAAACGAAATTCTCAAAAGAATTGTCTTCGTCACTATTGTAAGAATTAGAGGAAACTCTGATTTCTGTGTTTTCTGCATCTTCAATGTATTTTTGCCAGTCTACACCGTAATCGTTTCGGCTTTCCTCTTGAAATTCTACAGAAGATATTGCCCCTTCTACAGGTGGTTGTTCTTCCAATTTTTCTAAAGGTAACTCATTTGGGGTTTCTTTTGATTCATCTAATTCTAAGACTGGATTGGATTCTAATACTTCTTGAATCTGATTTTTCAGTTCAACTGAGTTTAACTGCAATATTTTAATTGCAAGCTGCATCTCAGGAGTCATTTTTAAAGTTTGAGTAAGCTTTTGTGATAAGCCCAATCTCATAGAATTATCCATAGTAGAACAGTTCCTTTATTTAATTGCAGGTTTTAGCTTAAAAATAAAGGGTATAAATCTCATTAGACCTTTATTAATAGTATTTACTTTTTGGGTTAACCACTCAAACAGATTTTCAAATTCAGTCGAAATATAAATCATATCTTTATTTGATTTCATCTTTATTGTCGTTGTTAAACCTTTTTTATTTGTTTTGACTTTAAATCTAAATAATCTAGCAGCTAATTTTTTCATAAAATCTTCATTTTCAACTTTACCTGTTGTAGCTACAATAAATTCATTTATTCCATCGTTAGTAAGCTGATAACTAGCTTGCAACTTTTCAAAAGGATAAAAAGGATTTCTTACAAAGTTGTTGGCAAAGTCTGGGAATCTTTTATGGAAAGCTTTATTGTCGTAGAAGAATTCCATGAAATAACCATCTCTATAAGGTAAAACTTCAGAAAAGCTTGCTACAGAATCTTTTGTTAGTTTTTTCTTAGAGATGTAGACATCTTTATCTAAAGTAATAAAGTAAAAATTACCTAATGGAAAAATGTATCTTGGTTTGTTTTCTATTTTTTCAGTAGAATTATTTTGGTTATGAAAACAACCATAAGCGGCTTGTATTCCGTCACATATGTCTTTGCCACTGAGAGAATCTGAAGATACCCTGACAATAACAGTATTTTCAGCAAATAACAATCTGTCTAATATAATTGTTACATTACAATTAATTAAACCTTTTAAATTTGGGAAGTATTTTTGTACTAATTTAAAGAAATCAGAACAGAAAGTAATTGCAACAGGACAATCTACATTTTGAGGTAATATTGTCTTTTGTGTGGCAGTATTTTCGTTAGGTGTTATTTTACTTTCATTTGATTCTATTTTTTCGTCTTTAACAGATTTATCTTTTTCTTCTATATTGGTTTTTATTGTTTCATTTTCCGAATTCTTTTCTAGCGGTTTTTCTTCGATTTTAGTGGGAGTCCTTTCTCTTGTTATAAGAGTGTAAGAATCTAGTAGAGGTTTTTTTAACGATATTTCTCCGCTATTTAATCCAGCACAGATTTTAGTTATTTCAATAGATTTTTCGTATAAGCCTTCTTCCTGGTATAATAAAGAAATACCTTTTAATATTTTTAATACTTTATCTTTATCCGCTTTTTCTCCAAGAATACCATGATAATTAGCCATAGCTTCATGTAAAGCTTTTAGTCTGATGGTTAAATAAAGAGTTTCATCGGGATCGTTCTGATTTGGATTAGCTTTAAAAGCTTCTTTAACAAAAGTTAGTGCATCGTCAAACTTGCTTTTTTCTAAGTATATTCTTCCTATGTGTAGTAATATTTCACTTTGAGCTGGATAAATGTTGTTGGCTTTTTGTAGATAGATTAAAGCATTATCTAAATCGCCATTTCTATAATATGCCCAACCTAATGTATCAAGGTATGAGGCATTGTTTGGTTCTAATTGATTGGCTGTTTTAGCCATACTTAAAGCTTTTTGTGCATTTGTATCTAGTTCGGTATATAGATAAGCCAGGTTGTTTAATGCTTCTGCGGAATCAGGTCGCAATTTAATTGCTAATTCATATTGTTCTATAGCCTTTTGATAATTATCTGTAGCATAATAAAGAGTTGCTAAATGGTAGTGTGATTCATACACATTATTTCTTAATGAAATTGAATTAAGAAGAGCATTTTCAGCAACTTTGTATTCTTTGTTCTTGAATGCGGCCCACCCGAGACTATCTTGGAAACCAGCACTGTTAGGATTCTGCATGACTGCTTTTTTGCATAATTCAACAGCTTTATTTGTATTTACTCCATATTCAGCATATAGATAACCAAGATTATTAAGGGCATATGGATTATTTGGAGCTATTTCAACTATTTTTTTGTAAACTGCTTCTTCAAGCCAGAATGGTTCATGTTTCCCCTTGGATTGGTATTCTTCATGAAGACCCATATAAATACTTATAAGAGTGTTTTGTAATTTTGAATTTCTTGGGTCTAACGAAGAAGCTTTTTCGTAGGAAGCAATAGCTAAGAATAAGGCAGAATCAGAATTACCAAGAAATCTGAAACACTGACCCATTACATAATAATATTGGGATGTTTTAGGTATGAGTGTTAATGCTGATTTTAAGTCTTCTTCAGGTTTCATTAGAGCAAAGTAGTTATTTGAGCGATTTTTCAATGACTGAAAAAGAATTCCTTTTGCTATCCAGTAATCAGCATTTTCTTTAAGTTCATCGTCATAGTTTAAAAGAATGTCTTCAAATTCTTTTTCTTTAGTGCAGTTTTCGTCTTCTTTTTTATCGGAAGCTATTAAAACTCCAGTATAGAAAATATGTCTCAGCTTATCTTCACCGCTTGGCTGTTCTATCCCATTGAGAGAAAAATATTTATTACCAGCTTCTAGTAATTCTTTTTGTCTTGGCGTATCTGAAAGTTTTATCAGAGTAAACCATCTTAAAATAGCTTGGTATTGTGCAATTACATTCCCTTTATGTTCAAGAATATATTTTTTTAATAATTGAAAATTGTAATCAGCGGATTTGTTCTTTTCAAAATTTATTTCACTCTGCTTATAAAGAGGTAATCCAAAATCGAAGTTGATTTCTGCTTTTATCCCAGAAGTTATTAGCAGAATAAAAGCTAATATTAATAAAAAAGTGGTATGTAAAGATTTCTTGAACATTATTTGCCTCCAAATACCAATAAATATGCTTCCCTTGTATTATTTTAATATATAATGTCTTGAAAAATAAAGGGCGGCTAATTAAGTCGCCCTTTTATTTTTTCTGTTATGCCAAAGTAGTAGTTTGTCTTTGGCTTAGAATTGTATTGAACTGATCGTTATAGTCTTGCAATATTTTCAATATTCCACGCTTTATAGAAAGCAGTTCATCGCTAGATGCTCTAACTTCATGATTCTTTTTGATTTCTTGTTCGATTGCATCTTCTATTCTCTTTACCTTTGCTGCGATGAAAGGTAAGTATCTGCGAACAAATTCACATTGTTTGGGGAATGGAAGAGCTTTCCAGTATTCACTATATACGGATCTAATCAAATAAAGACCCATTGTGTTATTTGTTAGATAATCAAATAATTCAATCAATGTTCTGCCCATTGGCTGTGGCTTATCTTGCTGATACCAGAGTTCAAACTGAACAAGTTCCGGATTGAATTCTATACCATGCTTACCGGACTTTTCATCTGCCATAAGTTCATATCTTAGAAGCAGATAAACCATGTAGTGTTCTTCGAGCTTCTTTGCTGGAATCAGGCTGTAGCTTGCCCACAGGATAGGATATGCATCGTTGTTCAAGACAGCATGACAATTTATTTTTGCGTTATTCTTCCTGTAAAGGGTATGCCATTGAGCTATAGAACTTAGGTTGTATGGAGCTATACCGTGAAGTGTCTGTAAAAGACTTATTTCATATGGATTTCTTGTTGGAGCAATAGAAACACCGATGTCGCCCTTGCGTAATGAATCTTTTATTTCTTCTGCAAGCTGGCTGTTTTCATCAGCAATTCCTAATGTAACAATATTCATACGCTGAGGCTGGTTGTTTCCTCTGTCATTAAGAGTTACCAAAGGAGTAGCCTGATTCATAAGGCTTTCAACAAGACTCTTCTTGAAACCAGCTTTAACAGAATCTTTCCAGTGAATAAAATCTTCTATTCCACCGAATAATCTACGACAGATTATTTCATTACAATATTTTACAATATCTTCTTCTATTGTATTGGTTTCGTGTTCAGTGTATTTTTCCCAGTTCTTCTTGAGGTTGAGTTTAACAAGGAAATCACCTTCTATATCATTGTTGGTTAAATCTCCAAGCAAATACTTATAGAATGGTTCAATATCCTTTTCTTCAAAAATGTAAGTTCTAATAAATTTTTGAACTTTAGAATAGGGTTTTATCTTTTCAAGACAATCTTCGTAAGCTCTTTCAAGATTACCATCTTTAGATATCTGATTTAGTCTGAAATTAAATACTTCAAGTTTCTTGCGGATATTTTGAGCTTGAACATTCAGATACTTCAAGAAGTCTTCAACACAGGTAAGACAGAACATTTCATATTCCATATCGATAGCTTCTTTGCTTTCTTTAAGTAGTGAATCTCTGTCTTTCTTAATTTCTTCAACAAATATCTTTGATTTTACTTTCCTGAAGAACCCTAAAATTCCACCTAACTTGTCTTTTAGTCGGTTACTTTCTTCTACATATTCTCTTTTTTCTTTGTCTAATTTACTTCTAATATCAGTAACTTTATTAGCCATCTGATTCTTGGGGTATCTTGTCAGGTATTTTTCAAAGGCAAGTAAGAAGTCTATTGAAACCTGGGCTCCAAGATCTGGATTGTTGACTATTTCAATACATTTGTCTCTTAAACATTCACCTGCTTTTTTAGCAGCTTCTTCAAATTTTACGCGAACAGCAGCTCTAATATCATCTTTCTTGACTCTATCATTGTTTAACTCATCTATTTGTCTAAGAATAAAGTCAAAATCAGCTTCACCCTGTTGCTGCTTTTTTATCTTAACAGAATGGTATTTAGGATTATCCCAATAATCTTTTCTGTTTATTATTTCTTTACTTAAAGCTAATAGTCCTTCAGGAGTAAGGTCTATAACGCTTGGGTTGTTTTCGGCGAAGTCTTGAACCATGGAGTCTAACAAAATTCGGTCTACAGAAAGTTTTAACCAATATGTGACATCCATTGCCAATTTATAAGTGTAAAGAGATCTTATTATATCTAGTGGATAATAGAAACTTTTGAAACCAGCTGAACTGAAACATTTAAGCTGTTTGCCTTCCAGGTCAGAATTCATTTGTCCTAAAATCTGTGATGCATTATCAAGCATTGAATTCTGAGCTTGGCGAAGCTGAGTGGCTAATTTGGTAAATATTAATTCTGAAGCTATGGCATAATAAGTAGGTATATCATCCATATTGCTTGTTCCAAGTAGATAACATTGATCGAAAGGAGGTTCTTCGGCTATAGTACCAAAAGTATTTGTGTCATTACTTTTACCTATTGGACCATAATTAACCATGAATTTATTTCGTCTATCTTGAGATATAATGTCTTTTGCGGACTGAGTTGGAGGAAATTTTTCCTTATTCATGAAATAGTAGGTTTCAGCTAAAGCTGCATACCCGTTTCCTTCAAGTCTGCCTGTAGAGTTGACATTTGGGTCTATAGCTATCTGTGTGAAAGCTTCAGGAGTTAATTCAATCCCAATAATAGATGGTTTGCCTTTTCCGCCAGATAATTGATAGTAGGCCATTTTTAAAAGGTAAGCCATGTCCATGAACATACCAGCACCAGAACCACCGCACATAGAACCTACAACATAAAATTCAGGTGTTAAAATCTGGCCTTGCTTATTGGTTAGTGGAACTATTATGTCGTCTTGGTTAACATTTCCACGAGCCATAATTTTGCTTATTTTACTTTTAAGTAAAGAGAAAATCTTCTGAATGTCTACAAAAATACCAAAACGTCCAGTAAATCTAAATTGATGAGCACCTTGGCTAATCTGTCCTATGTAAGATTTTAACTTTTGTGGAAACCATTCATATAGATAATTATAAGTGTCTGTATCCAGATTGTTAGTTATTTGACCAGCATTTTGAATGTTAATTTGATGGTATTCGCTTTCTGTAAGTTTTACAGATTTTTCTTCCTCGTCTTTTTCTGACTTACTTGCATCGAATATATCTGTATCAATACATAGCAAATCAATAAAATCAGGAAGTGCCGGTTCTGCACCTATTTGTTCGTAGGCTTTTCTAATTTGAGGACTCTTTAGAAAAGTTTCCTTGAAATTCATCAAAGCTTTTTTGCCTGTACCACCAAGACCAACTATTAAAGCAGGATTTAAAGCTATTCTGTTTTCAAAATTAACACTCATTTTTTAAACGCTCCCAAAATATGACTATTTAAAAAGCTAGTATAACAATTTTATTATTTTCTAGCAATTTCTATTTTAGAAATCAAGGGAAAACAGATTAAAAAATTTTGTAATTTTCTAATTCGTTCTTTGCTTTCGTTAATATTTAAACGCTGATAGTTGTAAAACAAATTTATCTTTTCTTTACATATTAATATTAAATCTTTTTTAACTTCTTCCATTTTGATTAATTTTTTGGTACTCTTTTCTTGATAAATTTGGAGGCTATAATATGAACGAATCAGAAAATAATCAAACTACTGCCGTAAGTGAAAGTAAAGAAACTCAAGAAGTAGAGAAAGAAGTAGTTAAAGAAGAAGCAAAAGAAGCAAAAGTAGAAACCAATAAAAAACCTCGTAAAAAAAGAGGTTGGCTTTTCTATTTAAAAGTATTTTCTGTTTTCTGTTTGTTAATTCTATTATCTTTTGCAATAGCTATTTTCTGGTTTTTAAATCGATTAACTAATGATAGTAATTTTGAAAAATTAGTTAATCAAAAAGTCAGTGAAGCAACTAATATGAAAGTCGAATTTGAAAAAATCACTGTTAGTTTTCCTTCGTTAGAACTAAGAAACATTCATATAGCTACTGATTCGGCAAGTATGACATTAGATTCATATATCGCTTCTGTAAAGGTTAGACCTGATTTTATTCAGGCTTTAAAAGGAAATATTGTTATTGATTATTTAGGTATAGCTTCTTCTTCTACTTTGCTAAAAATGAAAGCTATAAAAAGTACAGACGTGGCAGTAAAGGAAGCTAAGACAAGCAGTAGTAGCATGGATTTAAGCAGCATTACATTCCCTTTCAAAAGTGTTGACATAAGCCAGGTTGCTTTAAATTATATTGATGAAGCTTCCAATACTTATAATATTAAGCTTAACCGGGCAAGTCTTTCTCATTCATTAGTTTCTTCTGCTCTTCCTTATGAAATTGACGGCGAATGGGTAAGTAAAGCTTCGTTAAATGCGAAAGGCGATTTATATTGGCCAACAAAAGTGCTTTCTGACGTTAATGTTAAAGTTCTTGATATTAATGAAGTAAAAAAATATATTCCTGAAGAATATAAAGGTTATTTAAGTTCAATTACTGGTTCTAGTGCAAGAGCCTCTTTAGATTACAGTATTGCTCAGAACTCTTTAGAAGTTAAAAGTTGTGATTTATCTGTAGAACCACTGGCTAATGTGTCTGCCACAGCTAATATTCCACAGATGTCACCATTAAGACTTCAGGCTTCAGCAACTCTTTCACCTATCGAAGTTGGTAATGTCTGGCCCATTGTCAAAGGTTTTGTTCCTGCAGAATATGGTTTAAATCTAAGCAAAGGTTCCATAGGTGGTGAATTTGGAGTTAAATTAGATGGCGATAAACCAATAGAATTAGCTGCAGTTGTTAAACCACAAAAAGTTGAAGTAGCCACTAAATATGTTACTGATAATATAATAATTCAAAAAGGGAATGTTACTTATGATGGTAATAATGTTTTAGCCTCTGAATTTGAAGTAGGACTTTCAGATTCTGTAGTTAAGCTTAATTCTTTAAAGATTTCCCTTAGTGATTTGTCTTTGAATTCTGTTTTTGGCATAAATATTGGAATTGAAGGCCTTTTGAAAAACTTAAAAAATTATCTTAGCGATTCAATGAATAATTTTGCTATAACAGGAAACATTACTGCTGATGGAAACGTTAATGGTAAGTTATCTGATCTTGCTTCAATAAAGGTAAATGGCAATGTTGTTTCAAAACTTATCAGTCTTACAGAAAAAAAGACTAAGGCAAAAGGAACTGTAGAAAATTTGAATGTAAGGCTTAATTCTGTTGGAGCTGAAACAGGAACAATAACTGTTGAAAGTTTACAGGCTAATGCAACTGGAGCGAACCTTAAAGTGAATGGTACAATTAAAAACCAGAAGGATATTGGTTTTGATTGTTCTGCTGATGGTTCTATTAACGTAGGCGAGTTTTCTAAGCTGGCTTATGGTTTGTTTAATTTGCCTGTTAAAGATGGACAATATAAAGGTCAGCTTGATTTAAATATGAAGCTTGGTGGAACAGTTAATAATCCTAAACCATCAGGAAAGATAGTTGCAAAGAATGTATTTGCAGATGTTTCGGAATACGGATTGGTAATTAGCAATTTCAACGGTATAGTTACAGCTGACAATGACAAACTTGTTTTAAACAATATAAAAGCTAATGTACTCGGTGGTGATTTGACCTTTAATGGAAATTTCAAAGATTTTAAAAATATGAAAGTTGAAGCTGTAGCGGACGTGAAAGGAACAGATCTAGCAATGATTCGCAAACTTATAGGAATTTATGTTCCAGATATGCCAGCCGAATTAGACTTTAGTGGAAAAGCTGATTTAAATGCAAGTTTGAATGGACCTACTTCTCTACCGAATATAAAAGGTGCTGCTTTAATAAAAGATGCGAGATTTGTTCATCCAGCTGTTTTGAGACCTATAGAAAAAATCAATGGACGTGTAGATTTTGATAACAATGGTTTGAGTTCCAATAGTCTTACAGCTTACTGGGGAACTTCTAAAGCAAATGTTTCAGGTAGTTTAAAGGATTGGGCAAAATTTATTACCAACTTTAAGTTCAATGTTGCTCCTTTAGATGTAACAGACGCTGCTGGATTCTTCTTGGATGGAACAGGCTATAACGTTATTGGGGTAGGAAGTGGAACAGGAAGTGTAACTGGAGCTTTGGAAAAAATAAAAGTTGATTGTTTGGCTACAGTTGATATTGGTACTGTAACTGCTGTAATAACAGAAGGTGGGGATTCTATGAAATTCCCATACCAGAAATTAATAGCTAGAGCAACTTATTATGATAGTGCCCTGGATATTTCTTCTGCATCATTTAAGTTATTTGATGGTGATATTGCTGCTAAAGCTAAAATTTACCTAGCTACAGAACCAATTAAATTTGATGTTGACGCAAATATCAATCAATTGCAGACACAGGAATTTTTAAAGGTAAATGCTGATAAGAAATATGAAAAGACACTTGTTGGCGGTTTAGATGGCAAAGCTAAGTTAACGGGCGATGTTACAGGACTTAATAGTATTAATGGTGATGCTAATCTTGCTATGCCTAAAGGTTCTTATGATTCTCCAGATGTTATTAAGCAGATTGCTGAAAAATTAAAGAATCCATCTTTGGCTTCTGGAACAATAGAAAATGTTTCCGGAGATTATAAAATTGCTAATGGTAGGATTTCTTCGAATAATACTATGGGCAAGTCAAAAGACAGTACAGTCGTTTATAAAGGCTCAGTAGGGTTAGACACTACTTTGGATGGTACTCTGGATTTCGTTTTGGGTAAAGAAACTTGCAATAGTAGTAGTTATTTGAAAGATATGTTAGGTAAATCTGATAATCTTAGTTTTTCCTGCAAAGTTAAAGGAAGTCTTACTTCGCCTAATATTAATCTGCCTTTAGATTCATTAGTTAAACAGAAAGCGAAGAGTGAAATTAATAAATTATTAGGGAAAAATGGCTCAGATGGTGAAAAAACTAACAAAGTTGCAGATAAAATCAGTGACGGAGTTTCTAAATTAGGTAAAAGTCTGAAAAAGATTTTTAAGTAAGGAGAAAGATTTAAGATAAAAGATTGAAAGAAAGTTATTATTGTTATAATTATCGTTTTATTTTAAAGTATAAAAGTATAGATTATTTGTATTATTCAAAACTATACAGACTTTATATTAACAATAAAAAACAATAACTACCAACTACAATAATAACTATCAATAATCTTACATCTTATTTTTTCTTATAGGTTGCATAGATAGAAGAAGCAGCAATTTTCTGTATCATCCAGTCGGTTTCATTCTTTTCTTTAGAAGTCTTTAAAATCGCATCTATAATCTTGGTTTCATCTTCTTTTTTAACGCACATTATAGCATTTTCGAAGTTGTCGACATCATAAGAGTCTTCGTCTTTTAAACTGATACTTCTCATAATGGTCATAGTTGCACCTGCTGCACCGTTGTCCATTGCTGCATGAATATAATCATCACTATGTTCTACTGGACATATAAAGCTTATCTCTCTATGAGTATAGCTGGTCTTGTGTGGAAGAGAGCCTTCTCCATCATTTTCAAAAACTCTTTTTCGCCAAGAAGTGTCTTTTTTTAATTCATCTATTGCGGCTATGATTTGCTCAAAACTTGCAGCATGAGTTTGGGAGCCGATTCTGATCTGGGTATCAGCAAGTCCGAATTTAATTGGTGTCTGATACATGAAACCGCCTCCTGGTCTATTAAGCTTCCCTTTTTCTATAAGCAAATTTTGTAGACCATTAGCATCAAAAGAAGGAACAAGCAAATAGGTTAATTCTTTTTCAGGTGAAATAGTTATTCGTAACAAACCTAATCTGTCTCTAATTCCTGTGCCTTTTCCCAAACTAACTGTAGGAACACCTGCACTCAGTTTTAAAGCTACTTTTGATATACTGTCTCCACTTCCTGATTGAGATTGAATACCTGTAATCAAAGTTAAGTCATGTAACAAAGTTACTTTGTTGTGTTGTTCTAAAGTTATTTGAGGCAGAGTTCTATTGCTTAATTCTTGAAGATTTTGAACATATACTGCTCCACGGCCAGCGGTTCTAAGATCAAGTTTGTCAATTAGGTAGTATACTGTTTTTTCTGCATCTTCAGGTTTGACAATTATACGAATAATATCGGTAGGAGAGTCTTCTATAGGATCTGACAAACCAATAAAATCAAACAATGTACTTTTAACTCTAAGACGGGCTGTTCTCGCAGATTCCAACATTACAGAAAAAATACCAATTGTTTTTAGTAATTCTAAGGCTGTTTTTAATAATCCATGATGGATAACCAAAGTAATTCTGGAAACTTCGATAAAATCTCTACTTTCCATCTTTAGCCTCCTCTGTAGCGTTTAAATGGCTATTCTGTCTTCTTCTGATTCTGATTCCAAAGGCTAACATTGTTAAAATTGGGAATAAAGAAGCCATGGAAACAATACCGAAACCATCAATAACATTAAGGCCGCCACCGATGCCTAATCCCATAGCGAGAACAAGTGGAACCGTTATAGGACCAGTTGTGACTCCACCTGAATCCCAGGCTAGACTTGTAAATTCTTCGTCACTATAATAAGTCAATATTAAAAGAATTAAATAACCAGGTACTAGCAGCCAGCAGGCAGGAATATCTAATATTAAACGGCATACTCCTATTAAAAGACCTATTCCTACACCAAAAGAAACAGTACCTACAACCTTTGAACGTTTAACTGTTCCAACTGTTATTTCTTCGATGGTTATTCCTAATGCATTCAAAGCTGGTTCTGCAATAGTTGAACCATAACCCATACCAAAAGCAAATAAACAGACTAATGTTATTCCTAATAGTGAAAGTTTTGCAGTCCAGAGAACTTCTTTTTTTCTAACATATTCGTAATTCCCTGTAGTTTTATCATATCGACTTTCATCAAAAGGAACAGCCTTAATATTATTTGAGTCGTCAACGACATAAAAATACTTATTAAGTTGTCCTCTATTGTTATAAGCTGAAACCATTGTATCTTTATTAAAATTCTTAAAAATAAAGCGGCCAGTTTCTTGAGCTTCTGTTTTGTATACCATCGGCAGAGTTCTTCCTATTTGATCACCAAGGGAAGAAAGGCCGAGCTGGATTCCTGTGGTTAGTATTGCCATACCTACCAATGAAAGGCTAATACCAAGAATTGATTCATCAGCTTTTTTCAGTTTATCTCTCAACAGAATTACCAATACTAATAATAGCAGTAAAACTAGAGGTATTACTGCAAAAATAGCTTGAATAGCTTCCTTTTTGAAAACAGATAACAGTCCATCATTTGAAGATATATTATTAGAATTAGTA
This sequence comes from Candidatus Rifleibacteriota bacterium, assembly GCA_905236675.1. Lineage (GTDB taxonomy): Bacteria > Muiribacteriota > Ozemobacteria > Ozemobacterales > Ozemobacteraceae > RUG334. Next base: position 97,306 of record CAJOND010000010.1, read on the forward strand.
GTTTTTTCATTAGTGGGTTGAGTATTTAATTTTTTTTGAGAGTCTTTTAAAGATTGTTTTTCTTCAATTTTTTCAGCTAATCTTTCTGAAATAATCTTCTTTTCTTCTTCATTAGCTTTACTGTTCATCCAATCATATACAGATAAATTACCTAATAGCTTTTTAGAGGTTTCTCGGTCATTTACTAAAGATAAAATAGCATTTTTATATTTTTCTAAATCTCCGTAATAAGAAATTCTTGCTGCAGATGAGCCTCGTTGAAAAGCTATTGCTTTAACAGCGTCTTCACTCCCGAGCATCTCGATAGCTTTGGGTCTATAACTATCAGAAAAGAATTCTATTTCTGTTCTAGGCTTTGGTGTTGATGTGTTTAAATATAAAGCAACGACAAAAACACCTAATACAGGGAAAAGTGAAGCTAATGTAACTACACCTAGCCCTGAAGCTGCTTCAGAATTTTTCTTACCGCTTGCTTTACTGATACCTATACCCATAGCTAGGACTAATGGAACCGTTACAGGCCCAGTTGTTACACCACCTGTATCCCAGGCAAGATTGATAATATATTTTAAATTTTCATCAAAGCTAAAATAACAAGAAATCACTAATAATATAGGAACTAGAACATAAATAAATGGCTTTAAACCAATTCCAAAGTAGAATCTAGCCATACCACAGGCTACAGCAACACCTACACCTGCTCCTACTGCCCAAACCAGCATATTGGTTTCTAATTCCAAAAATCTATACAAGAGTGGGGTAGCCCATGGAGTTACGCCTTCACCTGCTAATCTGAGAGTTGAAATAGATGGTTCTGCCAGTGTGGCTCCAAAACCAAGCAAAAGACCAAATAGCATTATCACATAGATGTTTGTCTTTTGAGGTAGCTGTACACCTACTCTGTCACCTAAGGGCATCAAACCAAGGAAAAGGCCCTCTAAAAACATAGCAAGACCTAGGACTACCATACCAACACCTAATGCTACCTGTAATGCATTTTCTGGTGGTGATTGCAATACTATAAGTTTAAAAGCGACGAGATAAATAATAATAAATGCAACTGCTTTGATTTGTTCCTTCAACTTGTTCTTTATATAGTTCCAAATCATTGGCAATGCCACTTTTAGTGGAAAATGCATCTTTTTTCTAGCTGTTGCCATTATTTACTCCAAATATGTTACAAAAAATAAGTTCCTAAATTATTTAAAATTCATAATAAAAGATTGTTTGTTATAAATCAAATATTCTTTTATTTATGGTTCCCGTTTCATCCACCCTATGCACTTCTCTATTCTCTACTAAAACTTTCAACTCACAAAAAGCCGTTATAATTATTATTGAGATATCACTTCTTATAAAAAAAGCTCGTCATTGTAATGACGAGCTTTTTAGTTTAATTACAAATTAGTTTGCTAGGTCTTCCCCGAGAAATTCTATAGATACGCATTTGCCTTTTTTCATGGTTATTCTAATGCCCTTTGTGTAATGATCTCTTAAATCATGCCATCTGTAAACGCCATCATTCTTGAATACCATTTCGAAAGGTTTTTCCCAATCTTGACCGGCTCTTTCTTCTAAGTCTATTCGTTCTTTGGTTTCATCAAAAGGATGCCACTTTATGCTGGCTAATTTAGCAGACAAAGCTTTTAATTCTTCGACATTTCCACCAACTTTGAAGCCTAAGAAATCGACAACAGGTTTGGTTATTACAAGTTTAACAAATATATCTTCAGATAAAACTGGTGGAGCTGGTTCTTCTTCAGGTTCTTCTTCATCTTCTTCGTCTGGATCTTTTTCTTCAGATTCAGATGGTTCATCATCAAAAGTTCCTGTATCATAAGCCATCTGATATTCTATGCCATCCCACTTTTGGTCTTTAAGCATATAGGTCCCAATATATCTTTCTTCTTTTACATTAGAAGGATTACCTAATCTCAAAGGCATTTCAGAAATATAATCAAAAGTTGCTCCAACTCTAGAAAAAGCACTAAAATTATGAGCGTCTGGAGTAATGGATTTGCCGTTTACCCAACCTTCGGCACCTTCTGAAGTTGTTACTTTAACCCACGTATCTTTGTCGACTTTCTTAAATTCGCTTATATAAATAATTTTGTTCTTAGATAATTTGTTTTTGCTGTGCCATTAACAGGTTTATCTAAAACATTTACATTATCTTCCAAGCAGGCACCTTTTGTGAACAAACCTTCTGGAATACTTGGAGAAACAAATTGTTTGAAATCTTCAAAGTGAGGTAATCCTTTATATATATCGTCTCCTTTTCCACAAAGAGCACTAAGTTTGCCATTTTCAAAAAAGAAATCTAAAGCGATAACATTATCTGTTTCAGGCATACTAAAGCTAAAATTGGCAGCTTTTATAACATCATAAGATAATTTTCCTCCAAATTTCTGGAAGAATTTTTCTTTTTCCATACTGAAAATCTTTTCGCCAACAAGAGCATTTACCATTTCTGGATCAGAAATAAGAGCATAGTTTACTCCTCTTCCAGAACTGCGGTCATCTGAATCGCAAGTTATATGTATAACCGCATCTTTTTTACCATACACTTCAATATTATGATTCCAATCAGCATTTGCATCATATGGTCTTTTTAAATTGACTTTAGTCCATTTGCTGGAATCATACTTATCAATTGTATCCATAGCAAACTTATCAATGTTATTTAAGAAATTAACACAAAGTATGAAAGAGTCTAACTTTTGATCTTCTCCACTATTCCAGGTTTCAACTCCGTTTTCAGTTTCCTGGTCAATATAATATTTAGTGCTGAATTTTGTCTTTTCGCTATATAAAGTATATTTTGAATCACCGACTTTTTTGTCTCTAAAACTTTTTTATTATCAGCTTTAGAGGCATTTAATGGGAAGAGCATAAACAACAAAACCAAAGCAATCATTAAACGATTTTTACACATTTATAGTTCCTCATTTGAATATTTTTATTACTAAGTATTCTTTATACAATAAAAAGCAATATTTTTCTTTTATTATTGAAAGGATCTACAGGCAAACGCAAACTTTTTTCATTTTTAATGCATCTTTCATATCAAATGGTAATTATTTAAATATCCCCTTTTTCATAACCGCCAAGGATGGCGGTATACAAGCGAGCAACAGGAGGTTAGCGAGTCGTAAAGGGGAAAGATTGCGTTAGCAATCTTAGCCACAGGAGGTGGCTATGCAAGCGAGCGACAGGAGGTCAGCAAGTCGTAAGGGGATTTTTGAGAAATTTATTAAACAGTAAAAAGTAGAGTCCGAAGACTGTTTGGTTACTAAAAATCTCCCTGTCATGCATTATATGCATGACATCCCTACAGCGGTTAACACATCCTGTTACCGCTTGCACGCCGCCATCCTTGGCGGCAGTCTTTAAAAAAGAGGGTATTATTTGGATAAT
>CAJOND010000011.1 GCA_905236675.1 Candidatus Rifleibacteriota bacterium
TATTTTTAGACTTTTTATCCATTTCTATAAAATATAAATTTTCCCAAATTATATTTTTTATTATTCCAAAATACTTGTATGAGTTTTTGGACAGCCTCTTGAGAGAGGGAAATAAAGGAAGGGTGACGAAGTAGTAATAAAGCTTTAGTTATGTAGTTGGTAAGAGAAGTAGAAACAGATTAAAATAAAGTTTGCTGTCATCTTGTTCGGTACCCTTGCGGACACTAAAGGATTAGTATTATACTTAAGTTGTTGAGTATAATATTTAAAGGTGAAAGAAAATGATGGGTCGAATATATAACAAGTTGTATTTTTACTGGTCTAAATATAAAAAACAAGGGTTCACTCTAGCCGAAGCACTTATTATCACAGTAATGACTGGTTACTGTCTGTTGCCTATTCTAGGTACAATGGAAAACGCCCAAACCAGAACACAAAACTACGACCATCAGTCAAAAATGCAACTTTATTCTCGCTCCCGTCTAAATTCTATAATAGCAAATGCTGCTTTCGACCACACTACTATAAAAACAGAAGATGAATATCACTATATTGTTTATTTGGCTTTTTGCAAAAATGAACGAGATGACGGGAAGGAAGAGGACGCAAAACTTGTTGAATTGCCAAAAACTTCGGTTACCTTAGACAAAATGATTCACTTTATGGATAATACTTTTAATATAGGTACTGAAAACATAAGCAATCATCCAGATGTTTATAGACTTCTTGGATTAGAATATAATCCCAGAAGTCCAAAACCATATTTAAAATTGGTTCATGCTTATAAAACTTCTGTAGAGCTTAAAGAACAACCAATGCTAGAACACCTTCAAAGTAATGGCGAGCCTCAAAGCCTTGATTCCCCCAAAGCCCTTTTAGGCATAGTAGTAAAAACCTGCCTTTTACAAAGTAATGATGAAATTTATGATACAATAGATGGTCATTTAGAAGGTGACGAAAGTATTCGGGTTCCGCCAGTCACTCTTTTTTCATTTGTAAACCTGCCAACAGTCAGCGATGAAATGATTTGGCTAGCCGATGCTTACAACTGTTTGATTTATGGTATTGACCCTGTTTCTAAAACCATTGCTTCTACTATTAGCTTACCAATGACCAATAGCTCAGATCCAGCAAATGAAGCTAACGATATAAATAGACCCTGGCATATAGCAGTACATCCAAGTATTAAAATGCTTGCAGTTTTAAGAAAAAACTCTATTCTTCTAGTTAATATAAACAGGAAAAGCACTGACTTTGGCAATTATAAAGATTTTCTAACTTCTTATACTTTCAGCGAGAATATTTGTTCAGAAGGCAACAAATCTTATAATGACGGAGCTTTAGCTTTCAGACCTGATGGAAAATTTTTATATTGCTATTCTTCAAAAGATAAAAGACTTTATAGATTTGGAGGTCAGCTTAATTTTGAAACCTGGAGTAATACTCTAACTGATCCTCCTAAATTTAACTCAACTGGTCATCTTTATGCAGATTTTAATTCTACAAATATATCTGGTCTTGTTCCTGCGAATGATGGCTATCTATATATATCTTTTACAGACGTAAACAATATATTCAGGGTTCCAATGTACCCCCAAGATGAAACAAATTTGAACTATGATATCTTCGCTAGCTGTACCAGTTCAATAAATTCAATAGATGTCAGTCCAGATGGATTGAAACTAGCTGCTGTAACAATGGAAAATAACAGCAGTTTAAGAATATATGATACTAGAGATAGAAAACTATTAAAGAATGAAACCATTTATGTAGGTTCAGGACGAAATAAATATGAAAATCCATTTAAAGTTGCTTTTGCAGCAGTATCCAGTTCTACTAGAAGTATAACAGACACAGACAGCCTTAATCTTACGATTACAAATATCTCTTCACATACTGGTAACAATGGAGAAGGCAATGAACTCATTCTTGCTAAAGTATTTAATGCTACAAATTCTACTACTATTAGAAACTTAGATGTAGCCCCTGCAACAAACCAAGAAACAATAACCGGCAGCCTAATTGTTGTAAGCCCGGACAACCAGTCGGTTGTTATAGCAGATAAAAATAATCCACAGGTTTACATTGGTAAAACAGGTGTTGAATCTGAGTCTGAAGTAATTTCAGACTCAAAACAAACACTTTTGAAATACAAAAATACCTCTGAAACCAAAAACTGTTCAGATTTAGCTACTAATAAAAGAGATGTCCTTGCTGTTGCCTGTGGCAATAATGTAAAAATATACGATTTAAACACAAAAAAAGAAATAGAAGATTCAGAATTTACTGCAACAGATACAATAACTTCAATCTCAATGAGTCCACAAGGTGATTTTCTTCTAACTTGTCATGAAACAGCAACAGGGAGTTACTTCTTCAATCTTACAGATAATACGACCCAAAAACCTCAAAATATTAATTCTACTAGAAAAAAAATTGTTTTTGATGATAATCATCCATATATGGCATTTGCTTTACAAAACCCAATTGATAGAGGTAGAGGAGACAAAAAATTTTATAATATTTCTCATACAAGTCTTGATAGATGGGAAAAAGTAGCAACAGATTCCTATGACCGAAGAGCTTTTACTATTGAAGATACCAACTGGGAAAGCCTTGATATGATTGGTATGCCAAACGGTGGTGCCATGGTATTATATGGCAAAGATGACGGCTCTACAATGTTAGAATGGATAGGCCGTAGAAACTGGAACCATGACCCTAAAAAAGATAAATATAAACTTTTTGCCCGCTGGACGAATATGAAGAAATCAACACCCCCTAATTTCCCATCTAACGCGATAACCGATCCAGAATATTTAGATTCAGCTAAAGGAACCATTGTTGTTGTATATACTCCTCTTCAAAAAAATACTACCATTAATTGTATTACTTATTTACATACTTATGACAATGATGGAGGATTTGGTTCTTATTGGTATGGTGGGTATAAATATATTACCCCTATATTATTAAAGAAAATTGACACTAAGTTTGATATAGTTTCTAAAGCCAAACCAATAGAATTAGAAAATAATAAATCCTATGTAAACATAAAAATAGAATGGGATAATGGTTATTGCGTAGATGAAGAAAATACTTATTATTTAGGTTGGTGGAATGGAAAAAACTCTATACCGGCGTAGTTGGCTATAAAGATGGCGATGGAGATTTTAAATCAGATGTAAAAGATTTGTCTAATAATGATAAATTCCAAACTATTCCTTCATCCCTAAAATATAATAACGGCAACTCAAGAAAATATGCTATTCAATTTGGTTATATACAAGAAGAAGAATATTTTCCTCCTTTAAATTCCCAAAAACTTGCCATAAGCCCAGATTGTGGAACTTTGGCAATATTATCTAAAAAAAACGACAATGATTCTAAGTTAAATTTTTACGATTTTAACAATCAGATTTACGGACCTGAAACCCAGCTAGAAGGGATGTTAGTTGATTATAGAGAAACTTTTCAGTCGGGTTCATGGCCAGGAGGAACCAACCCAACCTTTGGCTGGCCAAATGAAACAGCTAGACATTTTAGAAAAGTTGCTGATTTTTCCCATTTTAATAGTGGAAATGCATTAATAGGCAGTATTGATTCGCTTGCTTCAGCTACAACAAAACATGATTCATGGACTAGTTTTAATAATTATCCAGCAAATTATTATTTTGATTCATATCCAGCAGGAAGTCCCAATCAAAATTCGGTAAAATCCACAGCTAACAAAAGATTCTTTGGCTATTTAAGACCAGAATATAATGCAACTAAATTTTTAGCACGTATAGGCGATGATGTGAGATTTTTTATAAATAATAATTATGTTTATGGTCGTTATGAAACAGGTTCTCCTGTTGGTATTCCTAATACAACTATAAACTGTAAAGCTTTTGAATCTAGTATTATACAAATTGATCAGGCTTCTAATGGTGATGGTATGTATTTAAGTGCATTTCTAGGAAGTGATACAGCTAATTTTACTAGTTTTGCAACTACTCAACGAAATGGAGAGTCTGTTATTGCAAATTACTATAGTCCTACTTCTGGAGCTACAGACTGGAATAATATAAACAGTTCGGAAACTTACATATTAAAAAACATACCACCCCATATATACACAAAAAATCTTGATGGTATAAACCCCACAAATTCAGATATTCTTTTTTCTCGAGATAGATCAAGACCAATTCTATATATATTAGATAAAATAAATAACAAATTATGGAACAGTAAAACTCCTGAAAATTCTTTCTCTTGGGATCCTAGGCAAAAAACAAATAGTAATCCAGTTATAACTACAGATGGACAAAAACTTTTATTAGTCATTGATAACAAACTAAGTGCTATAGATATAACCTCAGACAGCAGTATGAGTTCTTCTGATTTGATAACATTATCTAATGAATCAGGAGACTCAACCAAACCAAGATACATTGCCAACAAGCCATTATGTTCTAATACTTCTACAGATGCTAGCGGAACTTATAATCTTATAACTGTTTCTGCTCCTTACAATACTTACACACCTGCCATGAATGGGGCTATGACTGTTGCTAATGGTGGTATATATATATATAATAATGGGAAAAAAGGTTTTTTATGCTATAATCCACAAGAAAAAGACTTTAATAAATTTGAAAATGTTTTGTCTAAAAATGCTCCCTATTGCCCAATAACTTCATACGACAATAAAATATATGTCTTCGGTAATGATGGTACTGATTCAGATGACCCAATCAGTAACAGAGTCCAATGCTACGATATTGTCAACAATTCATCAATGACAACTTTATTAAATTACGGCGATGGTTTTACCGATGAATATCAGGTGTCTCTTGGAGTTCAAGATCAGTCACCAGTTTATCCAAATAATCAAACTAATAATTTTAAAAAAGTAGAAATATCAGATTATTTCAATGGTCAAAATGTAACAAATGCTTTCCATGCTTTTATAAAAAATAAAAATCATTATGTTTATACGAATAATTCAAATCCATATGTAGAGATTAAATTTGATACCCCCCTTACTGTTAATAAAATTAAATTATCAAATTATTATGAAAGTGATTACAAATGTGGTGGGGTACAAGTATATGGTTTAAAAGGTTCAAATGATACCTCCTACAATAATATATTGAATAATTTTGGTTCTACAGGTCGTCAAGAAAAAAATGACTATACAGATATGTATGAAAATACATTTAATGATGTCTGTTATAAATATTATCGTTTAAATCTAGTTAAGCTTCTTTCTTTTCATAACGGGGGTAGTGGACTTAATTATTTTGAAAAACTTTGGGATTGTGGGAATGTTTTAAATGATGTTACCTTTTTAGGTAATATTTTCCCAACACGTTGCGGTACGGTTGGTTCGGTTAATCTTATACAGCTGTGGCGAACAGGAGTGAAAAAACTCACACCTGATATGAGGCAATTTAGCGAAACAGAATTAACAACTGCCCTAAATGATTCTGGTATTTCTGGGAAAAAAGGCATTAAATGGACTAATAGTCTGGGGCAAGATACCATTATGCAATGGTCTTCAAATGATGAAGATAATAAAAATTTTGGGAAAATATATGTAACTCCAGGAAATATTACCGATACTAATAACTATTTCACAGATACTTCAAAACACTATAAATCAGATGAACATGAAGCATGGGTAAAGATAACCCTCCCTGAACCAGAAGCTCTCTGTGCTATAAGATACGCGAATAAAGAACATGACTGTTCAGAAGAACATAATCATATGCTTCAAACAATGTATTGTTATGGTTCAAATGAAAATAATTGCCCATCAAATGAAACCACACCACCTTGGGTAGCATTAAACTTTACTCACGGTGATATAAAATTTGTAGGTCCTAAAATTTTTAATACATATATCACAGCAGAAATTAAGAATCCAAAAAAATATAAACATTATCTTATTAAAATGGATACTAATGATAAAACATTAAAACTAAATGGTTTCCAACTCTATGCAAGTTGTGAACAACCAACAAAAGATTTTTTAACTCCCTTGTTAACAGATGATTTAGGAGAAGTAAAAGTTGGTGCTGGGGCTTGTTGCACAACACCTTATGGTTTTGTAATAGCTGGAGGTCATGTTGATAATGTTAGCAATAGTTATGCAACTACAACGGCTTTGCTCTATTGGCCACATGCTATAAACAAGTATGATGGAAAATATAAACAATTTGGAATATCAAGAAGTCTGCCTCCATTACACCACAAAAGATGTAACCATAGTCTTGTATGGCATAAAGGTAAAATTTATGCTATTGGCGGCTGTCCTTCTAATGGTAATAATTATGCCGCATACAGCAAAGTTGAATTTGCAGAATGTTTTGATTATAACAAAATGAAAGAAAAATGGGATGAATGTAATGCTTCTTATACCCTTTTAATTAATGGTGCTACTGATGATTTGTTTTCTCGTTATTATCAAGGAGCCTGCAGTTTTGGTAATGAAATATTTGTATTCGGGGGTAGAAAAACTTCAAATGATTCGGACGTATTAAATGACGCTTTTGCCTGGAACCCTGAAACAGGCATTGTTAGGAAACTAAAAGATTTGCCAGAAGGAATAAAACCACCGATCTGCGCAGTGGCCTGTGGTTCAAAAATCTATATAGCAGGCAATGATGGAGCTTCTTCACCAAAGCTGGTGATGTGTGAATATACCCCATAATAAATTGAGAACTGAAAACTGAAAGATGAAAGATATAAGATATAAGACCAAAAATGGAGATAGAAGAGCGGAGAGTTGAAAACTGAAAATTGAGAACTGAGAGCAAGAGAGCTTGGAGTTGAAGATAAACTAAAGATCTGCCCCCAGTTTAGCTGGGGGAAGTGGTTCCGTAGGAACCGAAAGGGGTCTTATTGAATTGAGAAATGAGAATAGAGAGTGGATTTTCTCTTTCTTTTTTTTCTTTGGTTTGGTAGTATATGAAATTACTATGTTTTGATTTAACTTTAGGTGAATAAAAGTATGAATAATAATAAATCGTTTATATATATATTAACATTTTCATTATTGCTGCTGACTAGTGAAACCAGTCTATTTGCCCAGACGGCAAAACTCCATGTAGATGTAGGTGTAAACCATTTCTACAAAAACAGATATATGGAAGCCTACAAAGAATTCAAGCAGGCTCTGGAAGTAGACCCTAACTATGCAGAAGCTTATTACTACCTTGGCAGACTTTATAAAGCCCAAGGGTTCACCAAAGAAGCTATTGTTGAATTTCAATTGGCAGTAAGACTGAAACCAGACTATCTGGCTGCGAAACGTGAATTAGAAGAATTGACCAAATCTTATGAATCAGATATTAACCAGCAAATTAGAAATCAGGGACGAGAAACTTTCAAGAACACTCAGTTTCTTTCCATGACTGCCGATGAAGCTGAAAGCAGAGCACGTCAGGCAATCAATCAAAATAAAACTGACGAAGCAATAAGATATTATACAATAATAACCAAAGAAAGACCTAACGATGCCTCTTCCCATAAAATGTTAGGTTTTCTGAATTTCAAAACAAACCGTTTTACTGATTCTCTGGAAAGCTATAAAAAAGCAGCTAAGCTTTCTCCAACCGATCCAGAAATTCCTTATGCAATTGGTTTGATTTACATGAAAACCAAAAGCCCAGAAAAAGCAGAAACCTATTTTAAAAATGCAATAAAGCTAAACTCCAAAATGGTAAAAGCACATTTTGCTTTAGGTGAAGCATATGAAGCCCAAGCAAAACTAGATGATGCTGTTTTTCAGTTCAGAAAATGTCTAGAACTAAACCCCAACCTGAAAGAAGCAAAAGGTAAACTTGATTATATGGTTGGAAAGCAAAGTTACAACTACTATACTCGTGGTTCTTATTTCTACCAGCGAGGAGAATATGACAAAGCTCTTCCATTGCTTTCTATGGCAAAAAGCCATGGTTCTCTTACTGCCGACCAGAAACGTCAGACAGAAGAAATGTTGAATGCCAGCCAGTATTGGGTAAATAAGCAACAGGCAGAAAAAAGAGTATCTGATGAACGTGCTCAAGTTATGAGTCAAGCCAATATCGGCAGAAGCATAAGTCCCTTAGATGTAAGCAACAACCCCAACAGCTATATAGGGAAAGCTGTTGAATGGGAAGGCGACGTCGAATTTATAAACGAAAACAGAGGAAAACTCAGTATTTGTGTAAACGGCAATTCCAAATATGATGCTGAAACCAATATGGATTACTGCTTTATTGTTAATTTACCTAAATCGGTTAAAGAAGACCATAGAATTTCTGGTTATTCCAGCATTAGCGTTAAAGGCAAAATTACTAAAGTTGAAAAGATTTATTATGACGGAGTAGGTTACAGCTCACGTAAACAACCTATTGTTGAAGCAGCTGAAATTACTTTCAGACGTGAAGATTATGATGATTCTCCTCTCGTTTTAAGATTCTAGAACAGTTTTCTATTGGATTTTCCAAAGCCTCTCTCCTTGGAAACTATCTAATTTCTGGAGATAATTATAAATTGCGACAAATTAAATATCATTTTATATTCGCTTTGTTGTTAATACTATTATCTTTTAATCTTGCATTTGCAAAAGATTGTCCATCCTGTGGAGCAAAGGATATGCCAGGTTTGGTTATGCTTTGCCCTGAATGTGGAGTCAACATGTATGATTACGCCTTTGAAAAAAAAGGCACTGACCGTTCTGCTCTGATTATTAAACTATATTATACTGGGAATAATCCGAATAAACTTGCAGAATACGCTAAACTCTTTATAAACGGCAAGTATATAGGCAATATTGAATTAACAGAAAAGCAGATGAGAGCGGAAGGCGATATGAAAGGCTGGAGCAATGGTCTTGGTAATCAGTTTACAGCTTTGTATGAAAAAGAATTCAGAGATATTCCTGTTGGTCAACTAAGAGTCGAAGTAGAAATGAAATTCAATAGAATGTATGGTTTGGGTAGAAGCTATAAACGTGTGGTCTTCCCCTATGTTCAATTTAATGGGAAAGAGAAAACGACAATAGAACATTATTTTGAATCTGCAGTTGATTTCAGTGTCACAGACAAAAAGAAAAAGGAGAAAATCAAAGAAGAATCTAAAAAAGAAATACCTGTTATTTCTGATACCAAGTTAAAAACAGCTACTGGAACAATAAAACTTGATATAGGCCTTTTTGACTAACCCCAACATCAACCTACAACTTTTGCACTAATTACACCGCCAAGCTTAAGCTTGACGGCTTCGATTTCTAATTAAATTATATATTCTATACCTTCAATCTTAACTTGTGACTGAGCACCGATCCTTTTTATTATATTTGAAGCCAGAAAGTTACCTATTTTTAAGCAGGTGTTCAATGGAAGTTTTTTATGTAAGCCATAGAAAAAGCCTGCCTGGAAATTGTCTCCAGCACCATTTGTATCTTTTACCTGTTCAACCTTGTAGGCGTCTTCTTTGACGCTTCCATCAGGAGTATAAGCAATAGAACCTTCGGAACCTAATTTTACTATGACAAGTTTAGAATACTGCAGCAAACTTTCAAATTCTCTGTTGCCACATAAAGCTTCAGCTTCATTTTCATTGGCAAACAAAATGTCTATTTTTTCATTGAAAAGTTTTTCTTTCAGCTGGTCTTTAGCTTGTAAAATAACACCACTATCGCCCAAATCAAAAGAAATCTTTGTGCCGTATTTTCTAGCTTGTTCTATGGCATATCCAGTTGCTTCATTGATTGGGTTGTTTCCACGGAATTCATAAGCCGAGAAATGAAGGTATTCTGAGTCTCTAATAAGGCTGTGAAGAATTTCATAAGGATAAAGCAGTTTAGTTATTCCGAAATCAATACCGAAACTTCTTTGACCATCTGGGCTTATAAAAGTGAAACAGCGACCTGAATCGCCTTTCTTTATAGAAATATAGGTATCTATATTGTTTTCACGAAGATTGTTAATGTAATCATAACCGAAATCATCGTTACCCACACAGCCTAAAAAAGCGCATTTTAGTCCCAGATTGCTAGCTCCATAAATAACATTAGTTGGAGATCCACCAGGACTTACAACCATTTTGTCTTTATCTATAACATTACGGAATCTCTCAAACATAGCATCGTCGATTACTATGCTCACACCTTTTTTCAAACCAAGTTTACGTATAGATTCATCGTCAAGCTCAATTATGATGTCGGTAAGAGCATCTGAAATAGCAGTAATCTGATATTTTTTTTCTTGTGTCATAACTCTAAATTCCTTATCAGTAAATTTTATTTTAAATACAAAAACCTCAAAATGAAAAACTTCAATTTGTAATTAGGTTTTTATACTATATCCGATTCTCAATAATAAATACAAGTTATTTTAATCCAACTCTCATCTCTCAACTCTCAACTTTCAGTTTTCAGTTCTCAGTTCTCAGTTTTCAACTCCCATCTCTCTCATGCTCCTCCTCTGTCTGTCGGATCTTGAGCTAGAACATTATTGAATCCAAGTTCTTCAACTAACTCTAAGACAGGCATATATTCATCGGCAGTAATTTCTCGACCTAATACAGGGTCGCCATGAACTTTGAAAGCAGGGAAATACTGACACATGATACTGATATTTATGTCAGCACCCAGTTCAGAGCGAACCCATTTTAAAGAATCTTTACTTCCAGCTAAATCATTAGGAAGAATAAGATGTCTGATAATCATCCCTCTTGTAGCCAGTTCTGTTTCTGAATCAACTTGAAGCAATCCCACCTGATTAAACATTTTCTTCAAAGTTCTGCGGTTTTCCTCAACATAGTTTTTACAAGAGGAAAGCTGCATAGCTGGTTTATTGTTAGAGTATTTTATATCTGGCAAATAAATATCTATTATTCCATCTAATAGATCTAACACTTCATCTGTTTCATAACCAGAACAGTTATATACCAGAGGAAGCTTTTGGGTTTCCGGTGAAGAACAAAGCCATGCATCTAAAAGCATAGGCAATACATGAGTTGGTGTGACAAAATTAATATTATGAACGCCTTTTTTGGCTATATAATCGTATTTTTTGGCTAATTCCTGGGGAGTCATAAATACACCGTTGTCTAACTGGCTAAATGGAAAATTCTGACAGAATTTGCAAGCTAAAGTACAACAGGATGGAAATATAGCTCCTGAGCCATTTATTCCTGTTATAGGAGGTTCTTCACCATGATGTTGTGCCCAGGAAGCAATTTTAATTTTATCTGTTGTTCGGCAAAAACCAGTTTCACCTTTTAAACGATTAACTCCACATTTTCGTGGGCACAATCTACAGCTTTCCATTAACTTATAAAAATATGGAAGTCTTTCTTCAACTATTTTTCTGCGTTCTTCTATGTTCATTTTCTCACTCCTGATTCTAAAAGACCCCTTCAGCTTCACTACGTTCAGCAACTCAGAGACTGGCCGCCATTCTTGACAGCAGCCCAACCAATTTTTTCGAAAATTCTATGGGCGCTTCTGAGAAAAAGAAAACCTGCCCCAAAAGCGTAGCTGTTGGAATCTTTATTTCAGATGCTCCCAAAATCGAAAGATTGGGGAGCTGGCGAGCGTAAGCGAGACTGAGTGGGCTAACTGCCAAAGGCAGTCGGTGAAAGGGGTCTTTCCCTTCCTTCCTACACCCTTTATCCTAATCCCTTGCAAAAAGGCTGAAAGCCTTTTTGCTGCCAAGCTACGCTTGGCTTTCTCACCACTTTTCTACCTGTTTACGTTCAGAACGCATACTCAAAGCGATTCTCTT
The DNA here is from genome assembly GCA_905236675.1 of Candidatus Rifleibacteriota bacterium. GTDB lineage: Bacteria > Muiribacteriota > Ozemobacteria > Ozemobacterales > Ozemobacteraceae > RUG334. The sequence goes on from CAJOND010000011.1 coordinate 11,766, forward strand.
ACGTGCAATATCAACTTCTGTTACTCTTACCATAACCTTTTGAGCTACTTTTACAACTTCGTTGGGGTCTTTAACGAATTTATCCGCAAGCTGGCTTACATGAACAAGCCCATCCTGATGAACCCCAATATCAACGAAAGCACCAAACTGAGTTACGTTAGTAACAATTCCGGGAAGCTTCATTCCAACCTTAAGGTCTTTAATTTCGTTGACACCTTCGGTAAAAGAGAAAGCTTCGAACTTTTCACGCGGGTCTAAGCCTGGCTTAGAAAGTTCTTTAACAATATCGTTTAGAGTTGGTAAACCAATTGTTTCAGTTACATATTTATTCAAATTGATTTTATTGCGAAGTTCACCATCTTTTAACAGGTCTTCAACTTTGCAGTTCAAATCTTTTGCCATCTGTTCAACTATCGGATAGCTTTCTGGGTGAACAGCACTCTTATCAAGAGGATTATCACTGTTTCTTATTCTCAAGAAACCTGCAGCCTGTTCAAATGCCTTGGGTCCAAGTCTTGGAACCTTCTGCAAAGCTTTTCTGTTCTTGAATGGGCCGTTCGCTTCACGATAAACGACTATATTCTTAGCAAGCTGTGGACCTAATCCGGAAACATAGCTTAAAAGCTGTTTGCTGGCAGTATTAACTTCAACACCTACACCATTGACACAGCTCATAACAACATCATCAAGACCTTTTTTCAAATTGGTCTGGTCAACATCGTGTTGATATTGACCGACACCAATAGATTTGGGGTCAATTTTAACTAGTTCTGCAAGTGGATCCATCAATCTTCTACCGATTGAAACAGCACCTCTAACCGTTACATCATAGTCAGGAAATTCTTCTCTAGCTACTTCTGAAGCAGAATAAATTGAAGCTCCGCTTTCGTTAACCATTACGACAACTATTTGTGGCGGCAATTTTAAGCTCTTGATAAAAGCTTCTGTTTCACGGCTTGCAGTGCCATTTCCTATAGCAATTGCCTGAACTTTATATTTGACAATAAGTTGTTTTATTAAAATTCCAGAAGCTTCCAAAGCCTTTTCTGACTGAGAAATATAAATAACTGTATTTTCAAGCAATTTTCCCTGTGGGTCAAGAACAACGGTTTTGCAACCAGTTCTGAAACCTGGGTCAATAGCAAGAACAGTCTTTTGGCCAAGAGGTGCTGCCATGAGCATTTCACGAAGGTTTACAGAGAAAACTTTTATAGCTTCTTCCTCTGCCTTTTCTCTAAGCTGTTTTAGAAATTCATTTTCGATTGAGGAAGAAAGCATACGTTTGTAAGCGTCTTCGATAGCTTCTCTAACTTGTTCCCAGGCGGGGCAGAAGCCTTTGCGATAGAATTTATATATATTTTTTATTGTTCTATCAACTTCTGGCTGAACTGTTACTTTTAAAACGCCTTCATTCTGACCACGTAAAATCGCTAACAATCTATGGGGAGCAGCTTTTGAAGCTGGTTCTTGCCAATCATAATAATCTTTGAACTTGATACCTTCAGCTTCTTTTTCCTTAACTACTTTTGAGTTAAGAACGGCTTCCAGAGCAAAATATTCTCTGAGCATTGCTCTAACATCAGCGTTTTCATTGACCATTTCAGCAATGATGTCTCTAGCGCCCTGCAAAGCTTCATCAACCTTCTTAACGCCCTTTTCTTCATTCAAGAAAGCCATAGCTTCCTTTTCTGGGTTGCAAGTTGGAGACTGTTCCAAGAGTATCAAAGCAAGAGGTTCCAAACCCTTTTCACGAGCAATAGTAGCTTTTGTGCGCTTTTTAGGTCTAAATGGCAGATAAATATCTTCCAACTCAGCTAAAGTCTTTGCTGAATCAAGTTTTTTAGAAAGTTCTTCTGTTAAAAGATTGCGTTCAGTCAAAGATTTGACAATAGCTTCTTTTCGTTTGTCAAATTCTTCAAATTCTTCCAAACGGTCTCTAATAGTAGTGATTGCAACTTCATCAAGAGAGCCTGTGCGTTCTTTTCTATATCTTGCAATAAAAGGAACTGTGGCACCTTCTTCTAGAAGCTGTGCGGTAGACAACACCTGAATCACGTGTATTTTCAGTTCATCAGCTATTCGTTGGAAATATGTATCGTTCATTTTAAACCTCTGTTTGTATTTTCGCTGTAAATTTATATTATTCTTTGGGCTATAACGTCAAGCAGTATTTTTCTACAAACTACGTTTTGTTTTATTTATTATATTTATACCATGTAAATAGCTTTTGCACATAGCCAACTGCTGAGTAACTCCCTTATCCTCCGGATCAATCTCGTGAGCTAATTTAAAAGTATCAATTGCTTTTTCCAATTCTCCTAAATGTTTGTAACTGGCACCTGTAAAATATAAATAATCTATATCTTGAGGTTTCACCTCCAAAGCATGCTGAAAATAAACCAGTGCTTTGTCATACTGTTTATTATTATAAAAACAATTTGCCAAATTGTAACAGAACATATCAAGAAATCTATAATCATGATCTCTACGACTAATTAAAAAACCTTCGTAACAGATTTCCATACATTCATCTGTTCTTTTTAAACTAAATAAACATCTATTCAAAACATCCATAGCGTCTAAATCCTCAGGAATATAAGACAACGCTATTTTCATTTCACTGGCAGCTTCTTCCATTTTTCTTTCATTAAAATACTTTCCACCAAGATTGTAATGTTTTGTAGAATTATTCAAATCTGAATTTTCATCTAATACTTCCTGTAATTTAACTATATCGCTTGGTATATCGTAAATGTCTACTGCACCATCCTTTATGTATTCCAAACACTTTTTATGTTCTTCTATAGCTTTTGAATATTCTCTAGTTTTTATAAAAAAATGTGCCAGTGAATAAGTGTATTTAAGCTTATTATCAATGTCTTTCGTTTTTTGTAAAGCTTTTTCAAAAAATTCACCACATTTTAAATCATTGGCCATGTCACATTTTATGCCTAAATAGGAATAATACTTGGCAATATATTCTTCTTCATTTTCAACTTTTGCCAGTTTTAAACCCATTTGGGCATAGTGTTCGACTTCTTCTAACAGCTTTAAATCTAATGAAGATTCGATTATGCCATCGATAATATCGTAACCTGTTCGAATCTGTAATGCTTTCTTATACTCTTCTAATGATTTTTCGAAGTCATTCTTTTCATAGGCTTTTATAGCATTGTTTATATGAGAATAACATTCGGCAAGTTTATAGTATTTTTCAGAATTGTTCTCATCGCCTATCGCCTTGTAGCACTTACAAAGCCCCACACAGACACTTTCTAAAAATAAAGACCCTCCTTTATAATTTTCTTTTCTATTAAATATTAAAACTAGATTATGACCTATTCCTATTGCTTTATAATAATCTTTACCTAATTTTATTTCATTTTCAAACAAAACATATAAACCTAAGAATTCTGTATTAGGAGATATTTCTACTGCTTTGGTAAATTCAGCATTAGCCGATTTATAATCTCCTTTTTTCTCATATGCAACTCCTCGTCCAATATATTCTAATTCTGGAGATTGCTTATCTCTTTTTATTTTTGCTTCTTTTAAAAGATTAATCAGAAAATCTTTAACCTTTGCTTCAGAAGTTCTACTCAGTGCTAGTTCATATATTTTTACAGCTTCAGAATAGTTATCAAGTTTTTTGTAGCATAAAGCAGAATCAATATAATTAGCTATAAAATAAGGTTTATTTTTTATAGCTAAAGTTAAATACTTAATTGCTATAGCATATTGACCAGTTACTTTATAATATTGTGCAATATAAAAATAGAATCTTCCAATATTGTCTTCGTTAGTCCTTTTTTGAGAAATTAATAAGGCTTTCTTTGCTGTTTCAAGCATCTCTTCCAACCGATTAGCTTGTCCAAGACACCAGCAAAGTTCACCCATGAGCTGAATCTGCTTAGGTTTATACTGCAAAGCTTCTGTATATGATTTAATCGCACCCTCGAAATCGCCTTTGTCTTCGGCTTCTTGAGCGTTACAAACCAAAGAATTATAAGTTTCTTCTATATCATTGTAATCATAAGAATTATTCATATTAATTTAGTCGTTGTGTCTTTGATTAATAATTATTTTCTTTAATTTCCTTGGCACTAATTGAAAAGACGAGCAGTTTGAGAAAATAACAAATCATTACTAATTTACTTTCTACTTGCCTTCTATACGCAAGATTGCATTACGAACATCGTTCTGTAACGAAGAATTGGGGTATCGGTTGAGTATAAGGTTATAAGCAGCTCTAGCTTTTGTATAATCTCTAATATAGGCTTCGTAAGTATATGCAATAGCAAATTGAGCTTGATCAGAAAAATCATTATTATAATAGTCATCAATAAGAGTCTGCCAACATTTAATAGCTTCTGTATAGTTTGCAAAACCGTCTCTGTAAACAAAACCCATTCTAAAATAAGCTTCATGAACAGTGACATCGTTCTGTCTGGTATCTATAATTCGCTGATAGCTTCTTAAAGCTTCATCATAATTGCGTAATCTGATTTCATTTGTTTTTGCAAGCTTGAGTTCAATATCAAGAGATTCCAATGAAATTGGATGATCTTTTACATAGTCCTGCAAAAGTCTTAAAGCTTTATTACCATCTTTCATAACTTCCATGTAATGATCATAGAGCTTCAAAGTATAATCTTTGTAAAGTGGATCATTTGGATTTTCTTCAAGCCATTTAGTATAGTATTTGGCTGCTTTGTCCGCATCCAGCAACTGCTTCATGTTCAGTTCAACCAAAGCTTTCATAATATCCAAAGTTGCCAGAGATTCGATGTTGTCTTCCCACAGATCTTCCATCTCTCTCTCTGCCTTCTTGAAATCAGCCAGATCATCAACATATTTTTCAATGATTTCCTTGAGTTCTTTAAGTACTTCCTCATCATCTTCTGAATATACACGTTTAATAGCCTTTTTCTTAGCTGGTTTAACAGCTGCAGCAATTTTCTTTTCTTCTAATCTTCTAAGTTTTGCTTTGGCATAATCATGAACTTTTTTGACTTTAAAGTATTCACCTTCAATAGAGCTGAAGAATAACTCTGTAAGACTATCATTGTTTACTTTATGCTCTAATAACGTGCCGATTCTAAGAATAAGATCAAAATTAGAAGCTTTTGGTTCATAAGTACTAAGAAGCATATCTAAATAACCAACCGCTTTTACATATTCTCCTTCTTTTTCGTAAAGCTGGGCTATTTTATCCATAACTTCACGTCCACGAGCTACAGGCGGATTAGTTTTTAAAAATTCTTCATATTGAGCAATAGCTTTCTGTGGGTCTCTTATGTCATTTTCCAAAACTTTTCCAATATAATAAGGCAGTTCGCCACCACCAGTTTTTGAATATTTCTTAAGTTTTTCCATTTCAGCAATATTCATACGACCGCCTAATTCATTAAGCTTTTTCTGTAAAACTTCACGATGAACAGGATTCAAAGCCTTGAAAGTTGTAAGAACTTTTTCTAAGTTTTCATAAGCCTTTGTAAGCTCATTCTTTTCATCATAGTATTTACTTAACCAGTAATAGCCAGAGCGGCTAAGCAAACTGCGAGGATACCTATTAACAAGACGCTTATAGTAATCAAAAGCTTTTTCTTTTTTGGAATCAGCCGCCAACATTCTGCCTGTTCGATAAAGAATCATGTCATGACGACAGCCAGGGTGGTACATATAGCTTAGAGCTTTGTCATATTCCTCTTTTGCTGAATCAAAGTTTTGGTTTTCTTCGTAAATTCTTCCTGCATAATAATGCAACAAAGAAGCCTGTGGTTTGTTTGCTAGCTTAGTATAAGCATTTTTTAACAGCCCCAAAGCATAAAGAGGATTTTTTTCCATTTTCCACACAATGAAAATATCTCTCAAACCTTTTTCATTATCAGATTTCTTATTAGAATCTATAACTCTTGAATTAAATTTTCTTAATGAGTTTATTCTTTCTGTAAGAGTTTCACGGTTAAACAGGTCTACACTTGACTGCAAACCTAGTTCCCAATATTTAAAAGCTTTTTCTGAATCATGATTTTCAGAAAGAGCTAAATCACCTAGAATAATATAAACTTCATCTAAATGAGTAGAATTAGGGAAAAGCTTTACGAAACTTTCATAATTTTCCATAGCACTAGGCAAGTCTTTCAAGTTTTCTTTAAGCAATCTGGCTCGTTCTAATATTATTTCTTCACTTTCTCTTGATTTATTACCTTTTTTAAGCATTTCGGAAAGCTCTGCAGAAGCTTTAATAGCTCTCACATTATCAGCACGTATCTTACTTTCCTTAAAAAATTCTGATTCAGGATAAACAAGTGTAATTTCATAAAAAAGATCTTCTGCTCTATATTTGGTGTTTTCTGTACCTTCTACCATTTTAGCCAATTTAAACATACGAGCTGGTGTTTCATCTTCTTCAGGATACATTTCGATTAAATCTTCCATATCGGCAATAGCACCGCGTTTTGCTAGTTCATCAGCTTTCTTTTCTATATATATATAGGAATCAGGTTCACTAAAAGATGTGGAATACTTTGCAAGCAAAGACTTGGCTTCGTTGTAGTTTCCATCGTCTTCATTCTTTTTTATAAGTCTCTTTAACGCCCTTAACCTATATGTTTCACTACCAGTTATATCTAAAGCACGGTTAACATATGTAAAATCATCTGTAAGTTTTTCTAGTCTCAGACAGATTTCTGGACCTCTATCAGACTCAAAACCAAGAGCCACTTCGTAAGTTTTTATTGCATCTGTTTTCTTTTCATCAGACAAATAAAGTTTTGCAAGGCTCATAGAAGCTTTAATTCTATATTCATCAGGAACTTTTGTGTCATCAATAATCTTTAAATAAAAACGAATAGCATTTTTTTCATCTTCAGCCAATTCATAGACTTCAGGAATTCTACTTCTTACATCTAAATAATGTCTTCCACTAGGATAAAAAGACAGATACTCAAAGTAGGATTTATTTGCATCCACATAATTCTTTTCTTGATAATCCTGACACTGAGCTAATTTATATGACAATTCAGAAAGCCATTCTGCATAATTATTCTTCAATAGAATTTTTTTTGCATTTTCTATAAATCTTTCATAATCTTTAAATCTAAAATAACCAGTAGATATAAACTGCCTTAATGCACGTTCCCTAATCCCAGATGGAATATTTGAACGGGTCAATATTTCAGTAAGGAACATTATTAGTCGGTCTGCATCTGGTTTTTTCCCTTTGTTTTCTTTTAGGAAAAGACCATAAAGAACTTCGGTGTCTATCTTTTTCAAATCCTTAGCCTCAAGCTCTTCAACATTTTTAATCTTATCAGCCGCATCTGTTAAGGATTTATCATATTTTGCAAGTATCTTCTTCTGACAAAGCACTTTCAACCAGTTCATCCTTACCCTTACCAGCTTTTTGTTTAAGCCATTGATCAGAAGTCATCTGGTTTTCTAAACTTGCAATTTTCTTTCTTGCTTCATTTGCCATGCTTTGAGAAAGTCTGACTACACGACTATAATAACGTGAAGCCTTTTCTGGACTATGAAGTGCCACACAGGCATCACCCAATACCATATAAGCTTTGGGAACATATTTACTGTTAGGATAATGCGTAATAAATTTACGCAGTTTTTCCATTCCCTTCAATCCCTGACCTCTTTTTAAATAAAGTCTACCAAGACGATAAGAAGGAATTTCATTTACTGGTGAAGTCAAAGGAAGCATTTTTTCTACTTTTTCATACCATTTTATAGCTTCTTTTTCGTCTTTGTTTACTCTGTAAGCAATATTGCCAAGAGTCATCAAACAGGCTATCTGAGGGGTTCCAGTTGCATTATCAGCTAATTCAGAAAATAATTTATAAGCTTTTGAAGGATTGTCGGTATAAAGTCTTGTACCTGCTTCGTAAGCCAATGCCCATCTATACTCATCAGAAATATCCAACCCCTTTATTTCTGTTATAAGATTTTCTAGAGGAACTGTTGTTGAAGCTAGTGCTACAACATCTATCATACTCTGATAAACGCCTATTCTATCTAACTCCCCAACAGAATTAAGTCTATTTCTAAGATTTTCTTCTCTGATTCTGAAAACAAGCTCTCTCCACTGCTGCTTGTAAGTAAAATAAGTTTTATCAGATGGAAGCTTGTGGTCAAGATAATCTCTGATAATATGAAGAGCTTCTATTTCATCGCCTTTGCCCAAAGCCATCTTATATAAAGTTATTCTGTAATCAGCAGCTTCATCGCTGTCAGGATAACGTCTAATAAAGTCTTTCATCAACTCAGCAGCTTTGCTGGGGTCTTCAACCTGATCTTGATATATTTTTACGCTGTCTTCTAATCCCTGTTTTGCCCAATAGCTATCAGGATACGCATCTGCAAGCTGTTGAAAAATTTCTAGTGCTTCAACAGGATTATTAAGATGAATAGCTAAAAGATTTCCAATACGGTAGCAGGCTTCATCAACTCTTCCCCAGTCATAAAGTTTGTCTAACTGCCATCTGGATTCTAAGGGCTTAAATTGAATTATATAATGTTCATACATTGCCCTGGCTTCATCGTAACGCCTTAGATCGTCATCCATAATAACAGCAATTCTAAATAAAGCTTCTTTAAACAATGGACTGTCTGGATATTTCTTGGAAAATTCGTCGTAGAGTCTGATTGCTTCCTTGAAATTCTGCTGCCTGTATTTTTCATATGCCATAGCAAACATAGCTTCACCAAGAGTTTTTGATGGTTCTGTTCTTTTTAAAGCAGCATCGTTAATAGGGTCTTTTATTTCTTTACTTCTAGTTTCACCAAGTTCCTTAACTCTTAAATAGTATATTCTTGCTCTGTCAATGTTGTTAAGTTTAAATTCGCTTACATAAGCTGACATTCTACATGCAAGCATAGACCAATCAATCTGTTCATCATTTAGTTCACGCTGTTTGTTGATAGATATTGATTCGGTTGCAATAAGTCTGGAAGGGGTGTTTAAAATATTCTGAAAGGCATTAATAGCACCTTCATAATCTTTTTTCTTTTCACAAAGGAACTGACCATAAAGAATACAGCCTATTCTGAAGCCATAAAGATCGTCTACAGAATGACAATAATCACTGTAAAAGTCATCTATTGCTTTTATATCAGGAGTTTCGCTGTAAAAATGCCCTATTATCGCACGAATAAGCTTAACTTCTGCAGACAGGCTTTTATCATCTCTGATTTTATTTAAGTAATCAAATGAACGTTTAGGAGTGTTTAAATCAAAGGCAAACAGCATAGCCAAATGTAGATTTGCCAAATTAGCGGCTTCCACTTCAGGAAACTTTGAAATTTCTTCCCAGGCTTCCATTGCCTGCATCGCAATTTCTAAATCATAACCTCTCTGGAATCCCATCAAATATTCTATTGCTTCTACATCTTTTTTTTCAGGGAAATACCAGTAGTATCTTTTGAATGCATCCTGAAGCTCTTTTAAGCCTGTAAGATCCCTGCTTAAAAGTTCCGCTCTTGCAATTTTAGCTCTAACTAGATAAATACGAGCTGGTTTGTCTTTATTTATTAATTTATCAAGATTTTTAAGAGCTTCATCATACTTTTTAAGATCTTTGTAAATTTCATCTCTCAGAAGCTTAGCTTCCCAAATCATTCTTGGATTAATTTCCTCAGAACGGATAAGGGTATCTAATTCTTTTAACGCTCTATCATGCTGCCTTAATTCAAAATAATAACGAGCGTTGAAAAGCCAGCCTTCACCCGGTTGGCGATCTTGGTTTTCTACAACAAACCCTATTACCTTCTTTTTTGTCAGAACATCCTGCCGTTTTAGTTCGTTTTCAGTCATTTCTTTTGAGAATTTTTTATTGGACTCTTCACTAGTTGAAGAGGATGCAGCAGTTTTTGCAGGTTTTAAATTAGCTTTATTAGAAGCAGTATTCTTTGAGCCAGAATCCTTAGAACCAGATACTAAATTTTGTTTATTTTTATCTGTTAGAGTATCTTTGCTTTCATTTACTTTTTTATCTATTTTAATATTTTTAACATTATTTTTAATATCGTTAGCATTATTTATCGTTTTAGTTTCTGAAGCTAAATTATCTTTTCCAACACCCAAAGGTTCGCCAACAACATAAACATTCTGTTTTGCATCAGACGAAACTTCTGCCAACGCTAAACTAGCAACATAAAAATTATTTATCAAAAAGAGTACAAAAAAAAGACTGATTTGTCTGCTTATTTTCATATATATATGCTTTCTAATCTATTCAAACTGTTTGATAACAGAATACACAAAAAAAACCTCTTAGTAAAGAGGGCTTTTTTAGAGAATTCTAAAGTTGAAAAAAAAAACAATTTGTTTTATAAAAATCTAAAACGAGGTGCTAGTTTAATAGATGAATAAAGCCATTTTCCTAGACAGAGACGGAACCCTAAACCCCGATCCTGGATATATCTCCAATCCTGATGATTATGAACTTTATGATGGAGTAAAAGAAGCTTTGGCGAAATTGAAAAAAGCAGGATATTTGCTCATATTGATAACCAACCAGTCTGGGATTTCAAGAGGACTTTTTACAGAAGAACAACTTGATAAAGTTCACAATAAAATGAAAAGATTATTAAAAGAAGGCAGTGTAACACTTGATGCTATTTATTACTGCCCTCATCACCCTGACCACCCCTATAAAGGCGTATCAGATTGTAATTGCCGTAAACCCAAACCAGGACTGATTTTACAAGCAATAAAAGAATTCGATATAGATGTAAAAAAATCTTATATGATCGGAGATAGAACCTCTGATATAAAAATAGGGTTGGCTTCTAATGTTCCACCTGTTTGCATAGCTAAAACCTTTTTTAAGGATTACGAAAATATTCCTACTTTCCCAACTCTATTAGAAGCCGCCGATTGGATATTATCTCAGAATAACAATTAGAAAACTATCAGTTTTTACTTAAAAATAGCTAGATTGCCACACTTCGCTTTCGCTCGCTCTCAGAGGCTGTGCAAAAACTAATTTTTTAGTCCAAATTAGATTGTGCTAATTGCCTATACATTTGTCATAAAAAGTATAGTGTATAGGCTTTCTATTTTAAAAGAGATTAGAGAATAGAGGTTAGAGATTAGAGGAGTGTTTTCGCTAAATGTTATTACTGCTATTATTAGTTTTCGTGAAAATTATTACTTTACGACTAACTATAAATTTCTTTATAATTCAGTAGTAATGAGATATTTGCACTTAACCTACGTATTACAAATCAAATAATTCCCTTTTCTGCGACTCGCTTGCCATCCTGGCGTTCGCTTGCACTCCAAACATCCTGTTTGTCGTCTTGCCTCTTATCTCTTATCTCTAAGAGTTATACGTTTATGACAATGGGTAGGCTACAAAATAAATACTGATTTATCTTTTAATGCTTTTTTTGTATAAACAATTGAATACATTTACCAATTTACTTTATCTTCTGGAACACATTCTGAAAGAGGTTCATTTACTGCTTGCAATAGTTGTTTCTTAAAATTCGATTCTTTGCATAATTCTAAGGTCGCAATAAGTCCATTGTATTCTTCTTCACTTATTAATATTGCATTACCATTGTTGGTAACTACATTAACTTGTTCATTATATTTTATTGCTTTTTCTATAATGTTATAGCAGTCTTTTTGAAAATTGCTAATATTCGTAGTGAGCATAATGCCTCCTATGTTGAAGAGAATACCTTATTAATTTTATTATATCATAAAAGGAATGTATCAACAATCAAACACTGTAACTATAGAGGACAAATCATTATAGAATATAGGCAAAAATCTAATTTTATACTGTTTCTCAAACATTTAATGATTGTCTTAATTTGCCAAAAACTTCATCTGAGTTATATCTTAAACTTGTTGTTTCAGCTTCTAAATCAGCTTCATCAAGCTTTTCTTCTATTTTTAAGTCTTCTAAATATTCTATTTGATGTAAAATAGCTTCTTTTATTACTTCTGAAATAGATAATTATTTGATTTTGCAAAATTAGTGACAATCGCTTCTTCTTTATCATTTAAGCTAATAGAAACTTGCATTAATTTATTTCCTCATTTAAGTTTTTGTTACCTATACTCTTTATTATAAACATAGTTTAATGTGTCTGAAATATGAAATATAAAATAAACCTTTCAGCAATCATTCTATTTATTACAGATAAAGTTACTAAAAATATAACTTTTTTCTACTACAATCGAAAAATATTATAATTTTTTTCGATTACCTTCTAAAATTATTAGCTTTTTCTCTTTGGCAAGAATCTAAGGTATTTGTAGTTGGATTTATGTTGTAATTCCTGCTGTTTTTGAATATTGTTGATTGTATGAAAGATAAAAAAATAAACACATTAGATAGAGTGCACTATTCAAGGCTAAATCAGACTCCAGGTTAAGATGGAAATATAGTTCTTATTCATATCGCTTCTAAACTTATTTAAGAATATATTCCTTTTCTAAATTTCTAACCATTTGAATATACAAATCTTTACAATCAGAGTATTTTTTTATTTCGATAAATTTCAGACAATCTTTTAAATAAGTATTCCAAATATTCAAATATATTTCTGATTTATTTGAATGAGAATTAATAGAATCTACAATTTTCGGTGCGTTGTTATAATATTCCTTTATTAATTCTTTGCCGTCTTTTTCTTTAGTCAACCAGTTATCTCTGAAAGCTCTGAACATAGTTAATTCATAGCAGTCATCCAACTTATTGAAAGAATCACATACAGCAGTTGTAATAAAGCAGCCACCATTATTATTATTAGAATTATTGTTTATATAATTATTATGATTATTTTTAAATTTAGCTACTGCTTCTTCTTCTTTACCAAAAAGTTGAACAAAATCCAACAATCCCATCAATTCAAATGTTTTTTTGTTGGTTGGTGTCAAATTAGTAAAGGCTAAAGCTCCTTCAGCTTCTTCTATTGCCTCAATTACACCAATCAAAATAGCAGTACCAATTGAATTTATTAATGAAGATTTTTCAAAATTAATAACTATTTTGTTAATTGATTTTTCAAGATATTCGGAGCAAAGTTCGTCAATTTTTTCTGCACCAAGATCGTTTAAATAACCATTCGTTCTTATAACAAGAACTTCACCATCTATATAATGGGTAAGAGTAAATTCTTCTTCCATATATCTATTGTCATTATCATCATTATAAGAAGAATTATCTGAATAATTTAATTTCTCTGAATCTTTTTGAGCTTTTCCAGCTATTTCTGATGAAGGATTAATTTTTATAAGTAAATCTACGTTGTTTTGGTCATTTTCAAGAAGTTTCTCCACTTCAAGTATTCCATCACCTCTACTAGATGAAGAGTAGTTTGTCGATGGATTAATTTCATCAAAGTCATTATTAGACTTTAACGCTGATTCAATTGGTTTCCCTATAATTTGATTCCATTCTTCATGGTAAATAACACTTGCCAACCAGCCAACAGCCCAAACAGCTTTTTCTTTATCCATAAAACAATCGTCTGTAAGTATCTTAATAGCTTTATTTATGTGATTAATTTTTACTTTAGAATCAGAATTATATCCTTTTAAAAGTTCTTTATAAACATTATTATTAAAAGCTAATTTTAAAAGTTTAAAATTTGGCTTTTCGCTGTCTAACAAGTCTAAAGCCAAAGCTAGACATTTTTGACTATCATTTATTACATCAATATCTGATTTTTCGATTATATATTTAAAAAACTCGGTGGGGTCAGTGTATTTCATGCTTCACTCCTAAACTCTTTCAGAGATTATAACGAAAAAGCAGGAATCTTTCAATTTTTTATTCTTATAGTGATAATTGTTTCAGTATATAATTACTAAACAACTTTTAATCCAAACCGTCATTGCGAGCCATCTTTAGATGGCGTGGCGTTGCTGAAAGCAAAACGAAGTCCATCCAGTTTTTTTAGTATTTAATTGCCATTTTAATAATACAAATAATAAGAAAATATCTGTATTTTTAATATTTAATTAAGACCTTAGACTTTGGACGGATAAAAAGTTTGCGTTTGCCATGAAGAAAAAAACAACAGGGTCTTGAAGCAAAGCTTTTTAAATAGTATTATTGTTAATTAGGAATTAGTAGTTAGTAGTTAGGAGTTAGGAATTAATAGTTTGCCAAGTAAAAATTGTCATACTATAAGCAGTATAGTTTCAAGTTAAAAGGTAATTAACCATAAGGTTCTTGTTGTATTTGTTTCGTTCATAAACAAACAAAGTGGTGCTAAATTTGATAGCTTGAGAACTTAACAATTCTCTAATCTCTAATCTCTATTCTCTTATCTCTAATCTCTAAAATATCATCTAGCTTAAGCTAGTAACTTACAGCTGTAACATTAAAAGCAATCACAAGGATTACACTATACTAGACATGGAATTAAACGTAAAATATCGTGATTACACACTTGATCCCTATCAGGTTCAAGCAATAACCGAGATTGAAAACGGGCACTCTTTAGTGCTTTCTGCGCCAACAGGTTCTGGTAAGACTTTAGTTGCAGAATACCTTATTGAAAAAGTCCTTCAGACAGATAAGCGTATTATTTATACTTCACCGATCAAAGCCTTATCTAATCAGAAATACAGAGATTTTTCAAAGCTATATGGCGACAAAGTGGGCATACTTACCGGCGATGTAGTTATAAACCGTGATGCTCAAGCTCTGATTGTAACTACCGAAGTTTATCGCAATATGTGTGTTGAAGACCCTGAAGCTATTGCGGATGTTTCTTATGTAATATTTGATGAAATACACTATTTGGGTGATATAGAACGTGGCACTGTCTGGGAAGAATCTATTATTTTCTCTCCCAAAACAGTCAGATTCTTATGTCTTTCCGCTACTATTCCTAATTGCGATGAACTAGCCCATTGGATAGAATCAGTTATTGACCATCACGTAAAGGTTATCAGTCATCATCACAGAGCTGTCCCTCTAACTTTCCAGTTCTATTATCAGAAAAAACTTCTAGATTTTAAAGAGCTTAAAAAGAAAGTTCGCGGTGGGGCAGATAACCCTAGATTCCAAAGAGGCAATAAAGGCAAAAAGGAAGAAGAATTCCGCCATTTCGATATTATAAAGCTTCTTAGAACTCAAGATAAGCTTCCTTTGCTGTATTTTGTTTTTTCTAGAGCACTAGCAGATAAATTTTCAAGAGATGTAGCAAAAAAGATGAATTTCACTACTCCCGAAGAAAAAGCCTACATCGCAGAAATGTGCGACAGCTATATAGAAAAATATTCTCTTCAGAATTTAGAAACAGCACAAGAACTTAAAGAAGAACTAATGAAAGGCATAGGTAGACACCATGCAGGGCTTCTTCCTCAATTGAAAGAATTGGTCGAAATACTATTTGCTAAGCGTATTGTAAAAGTTCTTTTCGTTACTGAAACTTTCGCAGTAGGTATCAATATGCCAGCAAGAAGCGTTGCTTACGATGCTTTGAAAAAATACGATGGTCGAACTTTCAGACCAATGCAGTCGTTAGAATTTACACAGATTTCTGGTCGTGCAGGTCGTAGAGGTATTGACCCAACTGGTTGGGTAATTGTTCCTCACATTCCAAGAGACTTAGAAATTGACCAATTACAAGATTTGGTTTATGGCGACATCGAGCCTCTAGAAAGCCGATTTGACCTTTCATTTAACTCTGTTTTAAATCTATATTCAGGACATAAAACAGAAGAAGTCAGAATGATTCTCAAACGCAATTTTGCACAGTTCCAAGCAAACAAAAACCTGCCTGAACTGGCTGATAAAGTTGCAAAATACCGTGCTGAAATGGAACAGGTTGAACACCGCTGCGTTGAAAAGAAAGATGATTTCGAAGCTTTTATGGTTTTCCATAAAAAGAAACAACAGCGACTAGACGTAATGAATCGCCAGCTTGAACAGATCAGATTTGGCATGAGAGGCAAAAGAAATCGTTTTGCTCAGACAGAAATAGAAAAGCAGTTTAACGAAAGTAATGCTTTGTTAAGACAAGAAGAAGAACAGTTTATTTGCGGAAAATGCAAAAACAAGCACAAATGCGTCACTAATCATTATCAGGCATTAAAAGTAAAGAAAAAACTTGATTATTGGCATGAATTACTTGAAGAACAAGGCGAACTACAGCTTCCGATTTATGAACATAAATTAGAAATACTCCGCAGATTAGGATATATTGATGATAAAGGTTTGCTTCCTCGTGGTGAACTGGCAAGCAAAATACATACAGAAGAAATAACCGTTACAGAGTTATATTTCCATGGCTATTTTCACGAAATGGATGTTCACGAAATCAACGCACTCTGCTTAGCTCTTGTTTTTGAATACAGACGAAGAGGTCCAAACAATAATGGAGAACAGCATAACGGAGGAGTTAATAAGCTTCCTAAGAAATTGAAAAGTGCTAAAGGTTTCGTAAACTCCCTTGCTAGACAATATACTTTTGTAAAACCTTTAGAAACAAAACTATGTAATCTCATGCTTGATTGGAGCCATGGTGAGCCATTTGAAGAAATGATGAAGCATACAGATGTCCCAGAAGGCGATATTATAAGATCTTTCCGACAGGTAATAGATTTGCTCAGACAAATTAGAGATGCACTTGCCCAAGACCCTGGTTTACGTGACAAGATGCTGGAATGCCTTGGCTGTATTAATAGAGATATTGTTCTTGCAACAGAACTTAGAGACTAATGGAAACAAATAAAATCATAGCATCATCAGAAGAAGATACAATGGCAACTGCTGCAAAGCTTGCAAAAGAATACCCTAATCATTTGGTATTACTAAAAGGCGAGCTTGGAGCTGGTAAAACTGTTTTTGCAAGAGGATTTGCTAAGGGTCTTGGCATAGATCGCAATGTTTCAAGCCCCTCCTACACTCTAATGAACGAGTATAGAAAAGGTCACAAGAGTATGTTCCATTTAGACCTATACCGACTTAATTGTCTAGAAGAAGTTGTTGATATAGGTCTATTTGATATTCTAGACTCAAAACAGCCCTGTCTAATTGAATGGGCAGAAAGAGTTTACGAGCTTTCAAAATTACCCCATCTTAGTGTTGAAATAAAGAGACAGAGCGTTAGCGATAATGATGAACAACGCATTATAACCTGGTATTGGGAAGACGGCAAAGAATGAAATATCTTTTTATAGACGCATCAGAAAATTTAACTCATGTTCAAACTGGCACTGAAAAGGACTTTAATGCCAAAACCATAGATACAAACCGTGATTTTGCAGCCAAAATTACAGAAATCTGTGACAATATGCTTAAAGAAGCCGGCTGGGAAAAAGAAGATTTGACCCATTTGGTAGTATGCACTGGCCCTGGCAGTCTGACAGGCTTAAGAGTAGCAGATGGTTTTTTAAGGACTCTGGCTATGATACTTAATATTCCTTTAATAGGAATAGATTTATTTAAGTGGTCAGCTCAAACTCTTTCTGACAATAATTATGAAGGGGAAGCTCGACTAGTAATGCCTACTTTAATCGACAAAGCCTTCGAAGTTAAGTGCCATCTTTCACATGAAGATTGTTTGGAGCTAGAACCGTCATTGCGAGCCTCTGAAAGATGTGTGGCAATCCAGAATGATTTAGAGGTAAGAGATAAGAGGCAAGAGGCAAGAGATTTGTTTTGTAATAATAGTTCATGTCAATACAGTAAAATAAGATTAATCTCTAATCCTAATTTAATCGAAAAAAAAGCCATTCCTTCAGATATAAAAACTTTCGGCATTCGCTATAACCACGAATCTGCCGAACGCTTAGATCCAACTCCAGAGGCTCTTCATAAACTTATAATAGAAGAAGCAAAGATTTCAAAAGCTGGAATAGACGAAATTCTCAAAGTCTTACCGCTTTATATAATACCATCTCAAGCTGAAAGAAACTTCAAAGGGGGCGACAAATGATTACATTAGGAATAGAATCATCCTGCGATGATACTTCAATCGCCCTTGTAGAAAACGGCACAAAAGTATTAGCAAGTCTGGTTTCTTCTCAAATTGAAATTCATAAACGCTTCGGTGGGGTTGTTCCAGAAGTAGCTTCAAGAAAGCACTTAGAAGCAATTCTACCTCTTTTAAACGAAGCTTTAGCAAAAGCCGATAAAAAGTTGGCAGATATAGATCAGATTGCTGTAACAGCAGGTCCTGGCTTATTAGGTCCTTTACTTGTTGGTTTAACTACAGCTAAGGCCTTAGCTTGGTATTTAAAAATACCTTTAATCCCTGTAAATCACATCGAAGCTCATTTAACCGCTGCTTTCCTAACTGCTGAACAGCTTCCTGAATATCCTTTCTTAGGACTGATAGTTTCTGGCGGTCACTCTAATCTGGTTTATGCAACAGGTCCTAGAGATTTTGAAGAATTAGCTCATACTTTAGATGATGCTCCAGGCGAACTCTACGATAAGGTCTCAAGACATTTAGGATTAGGTTATCCTGGTGGTCCTATTATTCAGAAAACTGCCGAAGATGGCGATTGCAAACGCTATAAACTTCCTAAGCCTATGTCAGGCAAAGGTTTCGTATTTAGTTTCAGTGGTCTAAAGACTGCTGTTATGCGTATTATGGAAAAAGAAGGCGAATCCCTTGATATGAGAGACCTTTGCGCAAGCCTGCAATATACTGTAGCTGAAACATTGGCAGAAAAAGTAGAACTAGCTTTAAAAGAAAGAAAACCTAAAGTTCTAGCTATGGCAGGAGGTGTTGCAGCCAATAAGGTTTTGCGTGAAAGAATGCTGAAAATAGCAGAAAAGCACAAAATCAGACTGCTTCTACCAACAATTCATCTCTGCACTGATAACGGAGCAATGGTTGCAGCTCACGGTTTTCTGACTTCAAAACTGGCTCCTGAAAACAGCATAATGGTCAACGCCTCTGCCAACTGGGAAATGGGGCAACCCTATAATTATTAATTAGGAATTGAAAATTAAAAACTGAAAAAGAAAAGCCAGCAATAGGGGAAAAATGAAAAAAATTAGTTTCTACTCTGTAATATTAATATTTTTATTAATAAGTATGTTTTTTATAGAAATACCTGTTTTTGCCACAAAAGCTATATGGTCTGCAATACAAAAAGATTGTTTTAAAAATATTAGAAACTTGACTATAGCAATCGAAAAATACAACAAAGATCATTCCTCTAAGGTTGATACTATCTTGCCAGGTCGTGATTATGAAGATTTTGAAAAAATATTAATTAAAGAAAAATATTTAGATGATATTTTGTATAGAACAGAAGATAAATGCTCATATGGTATTATAAACTTTATCGCGTCAGAAACAGTTTTTTGTAAAAAACATGGTGTTATTGATGGACCAGCTCCCTCTATAGATGAAGAGCCTAAATTACCAAAATATAACACAAGTTTAGAAAAACCTTTTTCTAAGGAATACGAAGAAAAGCAAATAAAGCATTTAAATCGAGCTCAATTTTTTAGAAAGATTGGTAATTTTCTTTATCCGTTGTTACAAGATCCTGGAAACACACTATTTTATATTATAATTATGGTTGTTCTAGCAGTAACAATTAAGATATTAGCATTTCCAAAAATAAAAAAATAGATAGCTCTCAATTGTAACTCATTGATTAACATATACCTCACAAAGAGTTGTGACAGTAAGTTTAACAAGCTATAATTCATCAATTGCATACAAAAAGCTTGGGGGTTAAGCCAAGCTTTTTTGTTTAGATAAAGTCTAGAAGTGAAGTCTGCATCAGCCTTGCTCCGACTTGCAGCGAAGCCTGATATGTGGTTTCCCATTGAGACATCTGAATTATAGCTTCAGTCATATCTATGTCTTCCACATTAGTAAGCATAGTCTTCAAGTTCATAGTGATACTTTCGATCTTAGTCTTTGTAGTATCAACTCTGTTGGTCTTAGCCCCAACTTCATCATGAACAATCAGAATTCTTTCCAATGCTTCATCAATCTGTGGAAGATTAATATTAGAAACAGCCCATTCATCACATCTAAGCATATTGTCTCTCAAATCCATCAAAGTCGAAAACAATGACTGAGTACTGCCTAAGCCAAGTGCAGAAGCACTCGCAGGTTCGCCAGAAATATCAACAACCTTGATATAAGGCTGATTAATAGTATTAGTCAGATTAAGGTGCTTGCCATCTTCTGAAATCCAAGCAGTCAAATGCAAAGTTAAATCAGTATTTGAAAGCTTATCCATAACATCGCCTATTGTTCGACAACCTGTCAAATCTATTTCAAGAGATTTTTCACCGCTCTGAACATAAACTTTTCCCATTGGAACACTGCCATTTACGCAGGAAGAAATAAGTGTATCCCTAGTAACAGCAGGGTCTAAGTCTTTTCCTACAAGAATGTTATCAACAGTTCTGCCTTTTATGCCTAAGTCGAAAGCACAAGTGCTGTCGCAGTCGATTACTTCTAATTTGCCTGAGGCACCATGATTCTTATCGACTAATTCTATACCATTCTTATCGGCATTAATTCTTGCTTCTACATAAATACCATTTTCAGGGTCATTTATTTTATCTAAAACATCTTTTATAGTAGAGCAACCTCGTAAATCTATTGCAGAAAAATGCCCAGCTTTATCTGTAATTCTGATAATACCAAGATTTACACCGCTTGTATTCCAGGTTCTGTCAGAATTAAGGTCGCAAAGCTTAGTTTCTTCTGTTACAATCGGGTTTAAGTCGATAGAGCCTTCAAGAGTCGGCAAATTGGCAACTGTTAATGGATGACCTGTAATAGTATCATTCTGATAATTACTTGCACCTTTGACAAAACCGAGCTGATAAGCAGTATTGGTATTTTCACCTACAGACAAACCAAAGTTGCCACCAACAGCTCTTGGGTCAGTAATTACAATACGTCTTTCAGAAGCATCCCAGGAAGCAGCAAAATGATCATCGTCATTAATTGCCTTTATAACATCACCAATAGTCTTACAGCCACTCATATCAATCTGGTAGCCAACTTTATCAGCACCAGTAATCTTGATAAAACCAATGTCGGGTGGGTTGGTCAAGTCTTCCAAAAGTGTGGTTTCATCAACTAATCCCCCACCGACACTTGTTAAAGTATCACCAATAACAGTGTTACCCTTAGTAGACTTCAACAAACCAAGAGAATTAGCAATTGTAGTGTTTTCACGAATCTTTATTGGTTCCGTTCCAACATATTCAGTAATTTGAAAGCTTTCTGTACCAATAGTATTATCAACTATTTTAAGTCTGTTGGAGTTAGTATCCCAGGAAGCTATCTGAGCACCGCCTGTTGCTGTATTTATGGCTTCGATCAATTCCGCTGGAGAATAGATGTTTTCTAATTTTACAGTAGTTGTATTGCCATCATGACCGGTAATATTGATATAGCCGTTTTCTACGCCGTCACCATTATTGGCAAATTCGTAAGGGTCTGCTTCATACTGAATATTTTTATCGTAGAAAGAATACATCGTATCGCCAGTTCCCACATTCTGCAAAATACCGTAATCTTCAGCAACATGAGATGGTAAGTCTTTTACGTAAAGCTGAGTTTTTACAGAAGTAACAGAAAATTCGCCTTTTCCATTAGTTAAGTCATTCAATTCAATACGGTTGTTAATCATATCAAATCTAGCATTAACAACAGCACCGCCATTTAATGAGTTGATTGCGTCAAGAACGTCTTTAACAGTTGTGCAGCCTTCGACGTTAACACGGTAGTTATTGCCGTCTCTTGTGTTGAGATTTAAATAGCCTTCAGCAATACCAAGACCGTTGTTGAGGTCTGTAAGATTGGTATATTCGGAACGCATAGCCGGGTCTGACAAACCAATAAGCAGGTCTGTAGCACCGGCATTTCTATATATACCTAAAGAAACTGCTGTATCAGAAGGGACTTCTTCAATACCTGCCTCAAAAGAACCTGAATCGTTTATAATTCCGATTACGTCATCAAGAGTATGAGCGGTTGTCAAATCTATCTTGTGGTCAATTCCAGCAGCATCTGTAATATATATTAGACCCTTGTCAACACCTTCACCGTTATTAAGAACACAGGTGGAAGTGCTTTTTTCTATTGGAGGATAAGAATATGAGAAAGTCGGAGTTCCGCTTATTTTTTCGGCAGAATCTACACCAAAGAACATTTCTAAGCCAGTAATACTTTTTTCAATAGTAACGTTATTGTCAATCTGGGAAGTCATTCTTACATTATTGCCGTTGTAAGTTACATTTACAGGGCTTGTAATGTTGACTCTGTCTCTATATTCGCCCAAAGCGTAGTTGACCATATTGGCATTATATTTTGGGTCCTGGCCGATATCATAGCTGATTGGCTTTTGGTCGGTAATACTGCCGCCGAAAATGTATTCGTTATTAACTTTGGTGTTGGCTATATTAACAACTTCAAGAAGAAGCTGGTCGATTTCTTTTGCGATGGCATCTCTGTCTATTTCAACAGTTGTGTCTGTAGCACCTTCAATGGCAAGTTCTCTGATGCGCTGAATAATAGATTCCAAGGAGGTTAGAGCAGAATCGGTAGTGTTATACCAATCCTT
Source organism: Candidatus Rifleibacteriota bacterium (assembly GCA_905236675.1). Classification (GTDB taxonomy): domain Bacteria; phylum Muiribacteriota; class Ozemobacteria; order Ozemobacterales; family Ozemobacteraceae; genus RUG334. Next base: position 34,315 of record CAJOND010000011.1, read on the forward strand.
AGTATGTTCGATGTTTCTGACATACTGCTTGTTTTCGTTGATTTCGGAGCTGTATTCCATAGTCAGAGCGTTGTCTACAGGATTTTCTGAAGCTCTGAGGTATTTATTACCTGAGCTTATTTTGCTCTGAAGCTCACTTAAAGATGTATTGTTGCGATTAATCTGGTTTACGAATGAATTGTAAACCCATTGATTTGTAATACGCATTTTGTTTGCTCCTTATACCTTTTATCTACTATCCGTCATTACGAACCTTTGAAGCTCCCCCACGAATGGTGGGGGAGCTGTCACGTAGTGACTGAGGGGGCTGCAATGCTAAGCATTGCAGTGGCGTGGCAATCTAGTTTTTAGAGATAAGAGAATAGAGTTTAGAGATTAGGGGATTGTTTTAGTTTTCAGACTATCGAATATTTGTAATAAATCGTTAGCTTGTAAACTAAACAATTCTCTTGTCTCTTGCCTCTTACCTCTCATCTCTCATCTCTTCAATTCCTAATTTTAATTTCTAATTATCCTTTTCGTCCTAATCTGCCTTAGTATCTGTATCGGCTAAATGCATTTCGGAGTTTAGTACTTTATTTAAATTTTTTTTTACATAAAAAATACAAATGTTATAATTGAGATACTATGACTAAATAAGAAGAATCTTCTGCAAATCATATAACTAGAAAAATAATGGCAAAAAAGAACAAATGAAGCATTATTATTAGCTTATGCTCCTATACTAGTCTGCCAGGACATAGAAGCTAACACTACCGATGGAGCAGACATCAATCCAGAATTGATGCAAATCCAAATAGAAGCCTGCTATCAACTTCTATTTCTTACCAATTATATAGAAACCAATGATATTTTATGTAAAACGATTTCCAAACATTTAATGCATATAATTAACGATGAACCTTCTTCTACTCGTAAAATAGAAAACTGTATGAGACGTGACAATAATTTCTATAGTTTTTTAGAAAAACAAGGCAATTATGAAAGTGACAGCGATAGCTCTTGCTTTAGCAGCATATTCTTCTGATAAATCTCCTGACGTCGATGATATATATAGTTCAATGCCAAAAAATGTTAATGAGTTAAGTAAATGGCTAGGAGTTGAATTACCCATAGATAGAGCTAGTAAATCCCCATATTTGTTTTACTTTGCTGATGATTATTTTCTAGCCAGTTCTCCAAAGAACAATATCTATGCACACTCTTGTTTTGACAGTTATTTACCTTTTTTAAGAAATAGATGGGTTAATCATTCCCAAATGACAATAAACGGAGAACTGATTGCGATTATATCTAAACCAACAGAACCCGAAAACAAATTTAGTAAAAAGGAAAAAGGAAAAGAAATAGAAACGAAAGCCGATAATCTAAGTAAAAAAAGAAAAGTGTTTAACAAATTAAAATAAACAATACAAAAATACTATATTATTAAGCAAATATAAGTAATTTATTAAATGAGAGTAGATATTGAAATTTTCCAATACTATGGTTATCATTATAATAAGCATAAGTAAATTATAGTAAATAGCAGTAAGTTAAAAGCAAGCTGTGATGTTAAGGAGCTTAAATGGAAGACAATAGCAAAGTTTCTGCAAAAGAAAAAGAATTTGCTGATAGACCAGATTGGGACACATACTTTTTGCGGATAGCAAAACTGGTTGCTCAACGTTCAACCTGCATGAGAAGGCAGGTTGGAGCAGTTATCGTTAGAGAGAACAGGATACTTGCCACTGGCTATAATGGTGCACCAAATGGAGTTGCCCATTGTTTTCAAAGACCTGAAGGCTGCTTGAGAGAAGCACAACATATACCATCCGGACAAAGACAAGAATTATGCCGAGGCTTGCATGCAGAACAAAACGCAATATTACAAGCAGCAGCTTTTGGTGTTTCACTAAAAGATGGTGTAGTATACTGCACTCATCAGCCCTGTGTTACCTGTGGTAAAATGCTGATAAATGCCGGAATAAAACGCATAGTTTTTCTTGGCGACTATCCTGATGAACTTTCATTAGAGATGTTAAAAGAAGTTAATATGAAGCTTGAAAGGATTAAAATAGATTAAGTTATGGCTAAAATCCTAATTGATGGTGGAAAGCCTCTTTCTGGAACAATAAAGGTTAGCGGTGCAAAAAATGCAGCTTTACCTATAATTGCAGGAGTTATATTAAGCACCAAACCTGTAAGACTTACTAATGTTCCTGCTCTCAATGACGTTATTACAATCTCCAAAGTCTTAAATGCTATTGGTATAAAAGTTTCACGTATATCAAATAACAGTTATGAATTTGATGCCTCTGGTCAAATTAGCGAAGAAGCTCCTTATGAATTGGTAAAAACAATGAGAGCTAGTTTCTTTGTAATGGGACCTTTACTCGCAAGATTGAAAAAAGCTAGAGTTCCATTACCAGGTGGCTGCGCTATAGGTGTTCGACCAGTAAACATACATTTAAAAGGATTTGAAGAATTAGGTGCTAAGGTATCAATAGAAAGCGGCTGTGCAGTTGCTGTTGCCGACCGTCTTGTTGGAACAAAAATTCATCTTGATTTCCCATCCGTTGGAGCTACAGAAAATTTAATAATGGCGGCTACTCTTGCTGAAGGAGAAACAATTATAGAAAATGCCGCTCAAGAACCAGAAATAATAGATTTGTCCAATTTCTTAAACGCATTAGGAGCAAAAATAAAAGGAGCTGGAGGACCAAGCGTTACTATTGAAGGAGTAAAAGAGCTTGGCGGTTGTGAATATCCTGTTATGCCAGACAGAATAGAAGCTGGAACTTTTGCCGTTCTTGGGGCCATTACAAAAGGTCCAATCAGAGTAGAAAACTGCGATCCGAACCACTTGCTAGCACTAACTGCCAAATTAAGAGAAATGGGAGCCATAATAGAAACAGGCAAAGACTATCTTATTGCAAGTGCAAACGGAAGACTAAATGCAACAGAAGTAAAAACGTTGCCATATCCAGGTTTTCCTACAGATATGCAGGCACAGCTTATGACAGCTATGTGTGTTTCAAAAGGCACTTCATCGGTAACAGAAACAATATTCGAAAATAGATTTATGCATGTTTCTGAACTCTCTCGTATGGGAGCAAACATAAACATTCATGAACGGACTGCTGTAATCCATGGCGTTGAAAACCTAAACGGCGCTCCTGTAGAAGCTACAGATTTAAGAGCAGGTGCCGCAATGGTTCTCGCTGGTCTAGTAGCAAAGGGTCATACTGAAATAAGTCAGATTTATCATATCGATAGAGGCTATGAAGACTTAGTTGGTCGAATTAGCAAACTTGGGGCCGATATAACACGTATTGAAGAATATAAATAAATTTATTAATTGAGGAAAGAAAATGGCTGATTCTAAAAAGCGTTTTGAAAAACTTATTGATGGTTTGAAAAGTTCGGATAGAGAAGTCAAATTGATGTCTATATCCGCTCTAGGAATTCTTAAAATAAAAAAGCACTCTGAAGAGCTTCACAACTTGCTTTCGTCGCCCGATAAAGAAATTCTTGCAAACACAATTAAAGCGCTTGGACAAATAGCCAACCCTTCTTCAGTCAAATATCTTATAGAATTCATAAGCAATACAAACGAAAAACTTTCCAGCGAAGCTTTTGAAAGTCTAAAAAAGATAAATTTGTCATCAGTAGAAGATGTAGTTATTAAGGCTTGCAGTGCTGACCAACCGGTTCCTTTGCGTAAAAAACTGGTTGAGCTTCTTTCTGATTATAATGACGTCAGAGTTAGCTCTTTAATGAATGAAATTCTTGGTCAGACAAGAGATCCTGAACTTCTTACAGGTGCCATCAGCTATTTTATAAAATATCCTTCTTCTGAAAGACATACTTCTTTAAAAATGCTGGCCGGAAACGGCAACTGGAATGTATCTCTTGTTGCTAATCTTGCTCTTTCCAGATTAAAAGACGAGGGTGCCTATGCTCAGATTAAAAGATTAGCAAAATCGTCTAATTCTGAAATACGTCAGACTATTGTTAATGCCATAAATTCTCATCCTCTAATAGAAGATAGAGATATTTATCTCGTTCTGTTTAACGATAACAGGTCTAATATTCGTGAAGCTTCATTAGAAGGATTAAGTATGTTTGCTTCTGATGAACGTATAAAATTAATTAAACAGCTTATAAGTGCAGAAAAAGATAAGAAAATACGTATACTTCTAGTTAAAAAGGCTGCTGCAGAAAAGTCTCCTTTACTTTTTGATGAATTATTCAAGCTTTTACAGTCAACAGATGAAGAAATTCAAAAAGCTAGTATTGAAGCTTTAGGCGAAATAGGGGAAAAAATAGTAGATAGAATCTTGCTAGATTATGAAAGAATGCCCCTTCTTCTTAAAGAACAGTTATTACTAGTGTTAGGATGTATAGGAAGTCCTAAAGCCTCATATCTAGTAAAAGAAGCCCTTTTTGCAAAGGAACGCTGGTTAAGGATAAATGCAATAGAAGCTTCTGTATCAATAAAATCTCCAGAATTGATAGAATGCGTAAATAATATTATTAAAAACTCTAATACCGATATTTGGGTTATGGCAACCGCTGTTTCTGCATTAGGCAGATTATTAGACAAAAAATCTACAGATATTCTAGTTCCTCTGCTTAGTAACAAAGACGCAAGAGTAAGAGCAAATACAATCGAAGCATTGTCTTCGCTAAAATGGGAAGGGTTACCGGAAGCCTGTTTCCCGATGTTGAAAGATAGAAACGATCGCGTAAGAGTAAATGCTGCAATAGCTTTATGGAAAAGTGGACACTCAGAAGTCTTTGCAGAACTGGAAAAAATGTCAAGAGACAGAAGCAGATGGGTCAGAGCATCTGCAGTATTTGCACTAGGACAAATAAGTGACCCAGAAGGAACTCCCATACTTATAAGAATGTTACACGACAATGAAGATATGGTTTACAGAAATGTTCTAGAAGCTCTAAGCTGGAGTGGAGACCTTAGAGCTTTGATTCCATTACTTAATGAATCCAATAGAAGACGTTTAAAACCAGAATTTTATGAAACAATTTTAGATAGATTCGCACAGACAATAAAAGATTAAAAATCGTAATCTCTCTATCTAACTAGGGAAAATTTATCTCTTATATTTTGAACTACTTGTTTATTAGGCAATCAAATTAGTTCAAAATGTAGTTGAATAGAAATTTTGCAATTGTTCTATGTACCTTATTCTCGTAAATTGACTTAATTATTTTATTGTGCTAATCTATTGTGTACGGTTTTATAAATCCAAGTATACAGGAAAGAACAATGAAAAAAACCTTTGTCATAGATACCAATGTAATTTTGCATAATCATGGTGCAATTTTCTCTTTTCAAGAACATGATGTTGTAGTTCCATTGGGAGTTATAGAAGAGCTGGATCGATTTAAGGGCGTAAACGATGAACGTGGTCGTGAAGCAAGACAAGCTTCTAGAGATTTAGATAATCTACGAACATTAGGCAATCTTGCTGAAGGTGTAAAACTACCTACTGGTGGCACATTGCAGATTATGATAGATTCAGAATACGATATGCCTAGTATTGGCGGATTAGATAATAAAAAAGTTGATAACCGCATTCTTGCTTGTGCTCTAACATTAAAAAAAGCTGGCAAAAATCCTATTCTTGTAAGTAAAGACATTAATTGCCGTATAAAGGCAGATGCTTTAGGAATTCAAGCAGAAGACTACGAAACAAATAAAATAGATATAGACGAATTGTATTCTGGCTGGAAAGAATTAATTATGCCAGCAGAACAGATAGAAACTTTTCTTAGAGAAGAAGGGATTGATTACCCAGAAAACGATCTATTCAAAAATGAATTCCTTTTATTAAAAGCTGCGGAAAACGAAAACAAAACAGCACTTGCAAAATATGATGGAATTCAAAAAAGAATTCTCCCTTTATTCCATTTAAATTCAAGACCCTGGGGTGTTGAACCAATGAATCTTCAGCAGAAGTTTGCCATAGAACTTCTGTTATGCAATGAAATACAACTTGTTACACTTGTTGGAAGAGCAGGAACTGGCAAGACATTATTAGCCTTAGCCTGTGGTTTGCAGAAAACTATTGACGAACATCTTTTCAGAAAGTTGCTTGTAAGCCGTCCTATTATGCCTTTGGGTAAAGATATTGGCTATCTGCCAGGTTCTAAAGACGAAAAGCTTAGTCATTGGATGCAGCCAATATTTGACAATCTGGAATTTGTAATGGACCGTCTCTATAAAAACTCTGATGATGTTGATAAGAAAATACGTTTCCTAATCGAATCTCAAAAGGTTCAAATTGAAGCTATCACTTATATCAGAGGTAGAAGTATTCCAAAACAATATCTAATTGTTGACGAAGCACAAAACCTTACTCCTCACGAAGTTAAAACTATTATCAGCCGAGCTGGTGAAGGTACAAAAGTTGTTTTGACTGGTGACCCATACCAGATCGACAACCCTTATCTTGACAGTTCTTCCAATGGACTTAACTTTGTAATAGAAAAATTCAAAGACCATAATTTATTTGGACATATTATCCTTAATAAATCTGAACGTTCTTCATTGTCTGCTCTAGCCTCCGAGCTCCTGTAATATATAGTCGGAGAAATAATGAAAAAGAAAGCTATCACACTTCTGGAGATAATTATAGCGGTAACAGTTATGGCTATTGCCATGGTTCCTATTTTTGGTATGCTTTCTAGACAAACAGTAGAAACAGATAAAAATGCATCTCAGGCTTATGCAATTAACAAAGCTTCTGAAGTATTGAATACCCTTCTTGACAATGTTTCTTTTGTTGCAATCAGAGAAGGTAATCCTGGTTTCATAAGAGTAGATGATTTGCAAAGTATTGATAAATATAAAGATGAACTCACTCCCTCTTGGGCAAAACAATTATCCACACATTTATTTAACAATTCCACAGAAGAATCTAATGGATACCGCTGTAGAGGTATTGTTACCGATTCAAGAGGTGTGAGTTATCTTGTTCACCTAAGAGTTGAAGATGTTCCTTCCACTGTCAGACTTAATAAGCCTGAACGTATTCAAATAGGCAAAGATTATACTGGTGATCCATTAGATGCTGAAGAACCAATTGAGTTTGTTAATCAAAAAGAAGTTAACTTCACGTTTTTAAAAAATCCATCAATCCTCACTAGTAGTAAATGGCTTCAAGATTTTGCCGAAACTCCAGACGAAACAGGAAAACCGTTTACAGAACTAGAAATACCTGGTGGAGTAAGTGAACCTAAAGAAATTTTCTATACTGATCAAGCTTTAGGTATGATAACCGGAACAAAATATGAATACATGAATCCAACAGCCGAACGTTACACTGCTAAAATGGTTATGAGTAAGGTCCCTTACGAAACGGATGATAGCATGGCATGGTGTCCGTTTAAAAAACTTATAATACAAGTTCAATGGTGCACTGAACCAAAGTATTATTCTGATCCAGAAAATCCTAAAGGAAACATTCAGCGCATTCATTTAATTGCGATAAAGGGAGATATAGACTCATGAAACTCACTAATATAAAAAGAGGTTCTGCTCTAGTAATCGCAATATTCTTTGTTTTCTGTATGTTTATAATGTTTGGCGCAATGGTTTTCAAACAAACTTCAACTTCTTCTCATAATCAGATAAGTTTGCAGGATAAACAAGCTTTTTTTGCAGCAAAGTCTGCTATGCAACATTTTTTACTTAAAGCAAAGCTTTTCCCAACAGAACTTTACGATGCCGTTGAAATCTCTCAAGGGAAAAACCCTTTGTTTAACTTCACTGAATTTTCAAGTATAGATGAAAAAACAGGAAACGAAGTCTTTGAAGAATATTTTGGAAGACCTAATTTATATGTGAAAATAAAAACTCCAGAAAATGCTGCTAGCGATTTCTGTAATGGAAAGCCTAGATATTATTATATGAAACTACCTCAAAAAGATGGTTTTATTCGATTAGCTAGCTATAACAACCCCGATTATCGCTTTCTAGCACCTAATATTGCTCAGGATATTCAAGCAAAAAAATATACAGAACCTAAAGACATAAAAAGTAATAACTGGAACGAATTAAAGTATTTATCCTATTATTACAGAGATTGTAAAAATTATTCTGAAAACGGTGTAAATCCACAACCACTGCTCGAAATAAAAAGAGCTGGCAACACTAAAAATATAAATCAGTTTGATATTGCAGTTGAAGATGGTTATCCTTATTCAATGCGTTACTATGTTTCTGATATAAAAGTTAAAGCTATACAAGGAATGAAAAAATATGGTCAGGAAGCCATAGAAATAAATGTTATGGGAGAAGTAATTAATTTTAAAAATCAAAAATACGAGCAGCCTATAGTTAGAACCCAGGAAATCACAAGAGATGGTGGTGATACAGATGCTTAAAAAGAAGGGTTTTACTCTCGTCGAAGTCATAGTTGCCGCATTTATAACTATTATAGTTTTAATTGGTGTATATAAATTATTTATTGGTGGCAGTAGAACCGCCGATAAGGGACAATGGATAAACGGACAAGTAGAACAATTACGAAATGCTCTCAATCGCTTAAGTAAAGAAATTGAAACATCTACTTATCCAACGACTCTGTTTAAAGACAAAATCTATGATCCTTGCGATAATCCAGATCTTAAAGTCGCCGAAAAATATTATATGAGAGTATTAGAAAAAGATACACCAATAAAAGTTCCTGAAAGTGGTGAATTAAAAATAATGGAGTGGTTTGTTTGTAAAGCTGAAAAACCAGGACCAGGTTCTGATTCTGATGGAAAACTAACAAAAAACCAACTCTATCTTGAATTTAAAAATAAATTATCCTCATCAATAACAGGCAATCTTGTTTTAAAAAGTGAAACATTTAATTATACTACAAACGCAAATTCTGGTTATGCAAAATCTGGAAAACTGAATTTAACTTCTATAAATAATAGTAAAAAAACATTGGTTGAAGATGTTGAATGGGTTGAATTTAGCGGTTTATTCCCATCCAATAAAAATAATAGAAAAAAACATCTAGACTTTCCTGCAATTTCGGTTAAAATACATACACTATATCCTAAAGATGTAAATGTCTTTAAAGAAAATTTTATTACAGCCACACCTCAGGTTGCTGTAGATTTATTATAGGTTACTTTTCTAATTATGGCAAAACAATGGCATCAACTTGAAAGACTAGATCATAAGGCTTTAAAAAAATTACAAGCCGAAAGAGAGAAAGCGGCTAAATTAGCTGCTCAAAAAGAAAAACAGCAGAAAATAGTAATAGTAGCTGTTCTAGTTGTTATTGTAATAATTGGTATTATATCTCTTGGAGTAGTATTATCACAAAGAAAAGCAGTTAATGAATTAAATGATGCTAAAGAAAAACTGTTATACTCTTCTGTCTCAGATTATAATGGTACCGTAGAATATAGAAAATCAGCCGATTGGATCGATTTAGATTCTAATTTAAAATTCAAAGAAGAATGTTATTTTAGAACTCAAGACGAGTCTTCTGTAACAATTCAACTCCAGGCAGATAATCAGATAAAACTTCACAAATCTTCTGAAGGGAAAGTTAAGCCACCAGTATTAGAAGCTGAAGAAGCTAGAATAACCAATCAAATAGTTGAGCTGACAAGAGGCGAAATGACTTCTGCAATATCTATTGATGGCAAAGGTTTGCTTAGTATACAAGTTGCAAATTTAACTGTTGTTGGTCAATCTGGTTTGTTTAAAATAATCTATGATGAAGAAAAAGATAAAGGTGAAATTGTTGTAAAAAATGGTCTGGTTGAAGTTAGTGTAACTGGTTCTGATGAAAAACCAACAAAACTTTCTGGTTTTTACAAAGCTAACTTCGGAGATGGTGAATTGGGCAAACCTGCTCAAGCTAGTGTTATCCAATACGATTGGAAGTAATCCAAGAAGACACAAGATATAAGTAAAAAAATAGAAGATTGAAGATTAGAATTAGATGGAAGATTATAAAATCTTTTATTTCAATTTATGGTCTTTAATCTTTTATATTTTTAATAACGATAAAAATAAAAAATGATTAAAATAGAAAAGACTAGAGTACATAACTTAAAAGATTTAAGTGTAAACATTCCAACAGACAAATTAACAGTAATAACTGGGGTTTCTGGTTCAGGCAAATCGTCTTTGGCTTTTGATACAATTCATGCAGAAGGACAAAGACGTTATATGGAATCCCTTTCTTCATACGCAAGACAGTTTCTTATGCAAATGGATAAGCCTGATTGCGATTCTATTGAAGGTTTATCGCCTACAATCGCCATACAGCAAAAGTCTACTAACAGAAATCCACGCTCAACTGTAGGTACGGTTACAGAACTCTACGACTATTTCAGACTTTTATTTGCAGCTATTGGCAAGCCTCACTGTCCCAAATGTGGGAAACCTGTGGAAAGCTCTAGCCCACAACAAATAGTAGAATCATTATATACTTTTCCAGATAAGACAAAAGTAACTCTTTTTGCGCCTGTAGTAAGAAGCAGAAAAGGCGAATATACCAAAGTTTTTGACGAACTTCGTAAAGAAGGTCTTTCTCGAGTTAGAGTAGATGGTGATATTTGGTCTTTGGAAGACGAAATACCAGAATTAGACCGCAATAAAAAGCATAATATCGAAGTTGCTGTTGATCGTGTTAGGATTTCTTACGATAATAAAGAAGCTACGATTGCAAGACTTACAGAAGCTGTTGAACTTTGTTTTAAGCTTGCTGACGGTCATTTGCTTTTAAGCATTCAAGATGAAAACAGTGATGAACCTATAGAAAAGCTCTATAGCGAAAATTTGCGCTGTCCTGAATGTGATATTTCTTTGCCAGAAATAAAGCCAAGATTATTTTCTTTTAATGCTCCTTATGGCTCATGCCCTGAATGCAGCGGAATTGGCTATAAGCTGGTTGCCGACCCAGACCTGATAGTTCCTGATAAAACTTTGTCTATTAATCAAGGTTGTATTGCTTCTGAAAGCTTTTTTGATTCAAGCGTTTCTCATCAATGGATGGAAGGTCTGGCAAAAGCCTATAAGTTCTCGTTAGACACGCCATATAAAGACCTTCCTGAACATATAAAAGATATTATTTTATACGGAAATGGCGATAGAAACATTACAATCAACTATTCTGGAAAAACCATGAAAAATGTCATCATGACTAAACCCTTTGAAGGTGTTGCAAACACTCTTTCAAGACGTCATGCAGAAACAAAATCAGACGGAACAAGAATCTGGTATGAACGTTTTATGAGAGAATTGCCCTGTAATTCTTGTCATGGAAAGCGATTGAACGAAGTTGCTCTTTCTGTCAGAATCAAAGGTGAAAATATATGGGAACTTTCTCAGCATTCCGTTACTGAATTAGTTGATTTTTTCAATACCCTTAGTCACGAACTAAGTAAGCGTGATGCTTTTGTTGTTAAAAAGGTAATGGAACAGATAACCAGCCGATTAAGGTTTTTAAATGACGTTGGTCTTGATTACCTTAATATGTCACGTGCTGCTTATACCCTTTCTGGTGGGGAAGCACAGCGTATTAGGCTGGCAACCCAAGTTGGTTCTGCCTTAGTTGGCGTTACTTATGTGTTAGATGAACCAAGTATCGGACTTCATCCTAGAGATAATCGAAAGCTTATTGCTTCTTTAAAGAATCTTAGAGATATTGGAAACACTGTTATTGTTGTAGAACATGACAAAGAAATAATGAACGAAGCCGATGAAATCATTGATATAGGACCTGAAGCTGGTTCTAATGGTGGTATGCTTGTTTCACAAGGAACGCCTAAGCAGGTCATGAAAGACCCAAAATCTATAACAGGTAAGTATTTGAGCGGAAAAGAGTTTATTTCTGTTCCTTCAGAAAGAAGAGAAGGCAACGGAAAAGTAATAACTTTAAAAGGATGCAACCATAATAATCTTAAAAACATCGATGTGGACTTCCCGTTAGGCAAATTAATTGTTGTTACTGGTGTTTCTGGCTCTGGCAAATCAAGTCTTATTACCGATACTCTTTACCCTATTTTGAATAATCACATCAACAATTCAAAACATGAAACCGGATCTTATAAGAAAATTATAGGTATAGAAAACATAGATAAAGTAGTAAACATAGATCAAGATCCTATAGGAAGAAGTCCTCGCTCTAATCCTGCAACTTATACTGGTATCTTTACTCCGATCAGAGAGCTTTTTGCCCAGACTGTTGAAGCTAAAACCAGAGGCTATACTGCTGGCAGATTTAGTTTTAATGTTAAAGGCGGTCGCTGTGAAGTTTGTGAAGGTTCTGGTGAACTGGTTGTAGAAATGCACTTTTTGCCAGATGTTTATGTAACCTGTGATCAGTGCAAGGGAACTAGATTTAATGATGAAACGTTAAAATGCAAATTTAAAGGACTTAATATAGCAGAAGTTTTGAATATGAGTGTTGATGAGGCTTTGCCTTTTTTTGAACCTTTCTATGCAATAAATAGAAAGCTTCAAACCTTAAAAGATGTTGGACTTGGTTACATCAAACTGGGGCAGGCAAGTACTACATTTTCTGGTGGTGAAGCTCAAAGAATCAAATTAGCAACAGAACTTTCCAAGGTTGCTACTGGTTCAACTTTTTATTTGTTAGACGAACCAACTACTGGTTTGCACTTCAGAGATGTTAAGAAACTTATAGAAGTTTTAAACAGACTTGTTGAAAAAGGCAACACCGTTTTAGTTATTGAACATAATCTTGATGTTATCAAAGTTGCTGATTACATAATAGATTTAGGACCAGAAGGTGGAGACAATGGTGGTCAGATTATCGCTACCGGCACACCAGAAAAAGTGGCAAAAAATAAGAAATCAGCCACAGGTCTATTTATTGAAAGAGAGCTTAAAGGCTGAAATATCTAAGTTTTTATTCCAGTTAAATTTCATGTATTTTCCCTTATTATTATTTACAAATGCCTTGATAAGATTTTAAGCTTATATTAAAATATATCATCAAAATTTTTAATTATAGAGAAGTGATTTACAATGAATTCAAAACTAAATTCACAAATAGCTCCCTGGCCTTTTTTTGCTGAAGATGAAAAACAGGCAGCTTTCGATGTTTTGACTAGTGGTAAAGTTAATTACTGGACAGGTAATATCTGTCGTGATTTTGAAAAAGAATTCGCAGCCTATACTGGTAGAAAATATGGTATAGCCTTAGCTAATGGAAGTTTAGCTTTGGAATTGGCACTTATCGCATTTGATATAGGTCCTGGCGATGAAGTAATAGTAACTTGTCGCAGTTTTATGGCTTCTGCAAGCTGCATAATAATGAGAGGTGCAACTCCTGTCTTTGCAGACATAGATTTAGATTCTCAAGATATTTTACCAGAATCCATAGAAAATAAAATTACTCCCAGAACTAAAGCTATTATTTGTGTCCATCTGGCAGGTTGGCCCTGTGATATGGATAAAATAAATGCTATTGCTAAAAAACATAATCTTAAAGTTATAGAAGACTGTGCTCAGGCTCATGGTGCCAGGTATAACGGCAAACCTGTCGGTTCATTAGGTGATGTGGCAGCATTTAGCTTCTGTCAAGACAAAATAATGACCTGTGGCGGAGAAGGCGGAATGTTTGTTTGTGACGATGAAAATATTTACAAAAAATGTTGGTCATATACAGAACATGGAAAAAGCTTAGATGCCCTTGCCAGAACAGATCACCCTGTCGGTTTCCATTGGCTTATAGAAAGCTTTGGAACCAACTGGCGTATGACAGAAATGCAGGCAGCTATAGGCCATTGCCAACTTCAAAAACTCGATAAATGGGTTGAAGCCCGTCGCTCTAACGCAAATAAACTAACAAAAGGTCTAAAAGATATAAAATCTATTAGAATTCCAGAACCATCAGATAATATTTATCATTCTTATTACAAATACTACATAATGGTTATTCCTGAAATGCTTAAAGAAGGCTATGACCGCAATAAAATACTCACTGATATTTGTTCTACTGGTTTATCCTGTGGTGTTGGAGCTTGCGGTGAATTATATCAGGAAAAGGCCTTTAAAAAATATTTTAAAACCAACAATCCTGAAAGATTTACAAACGCAGTAAAAGTAGCTGACACAACATTAATGTTTCAAGTTCACCCCACATTAACAGAACAAAATATTAATGATGCCATACAGATAACCAAAGAAATTCTGACACAAGCAACAAAATAAATAATAAAAGAATCTAAAAGCTCCCCTTTGGGAGCTTTTTTATTTTAGAACTATTATTTGATTCTAAATAGCTATTCATCATTTCTAATTCTATGCTAACCACACTACTGATTCTTTACAGCGATAATCCTATTAAAAACGGGACAACATCTTTTCCGGTTTTCCATTAGAGAAGAATAAAAGAAATCCTCACTTAATCAATACTACATGCTACTTTGTAATATCAAATACTTTTGATTAAAATTTTATAATAAATTTACTTAAATAATACTAGTAAAATGATTTAATGCCATATATAATGTATTAGTACAGTTTACATTATACAGTTTTACAAGGGAAAAGGAGTAGAGATGTTAAAAAAACTCACCCAGTTTTATCATCCAACAACTATTGAAGAAGCCTGCAAGCTGTTAGCTAAACCTAAAACAGCTGTTATTGCCGGCGGTACTGCTGAAGCATTAAGAAAAGACGACAGCGTAGAAGCTCTTGTTGATATTACCCATATTAAAGAGCTTAGCCACCTAGAACAAGATGCTTCCACTATAAAAATTGGTGCTACAACTACTATTCAAGAAATCTATAAATCAGATAAGCTTAAAGGTTTGAGTGGTAATTTCTTGAAGCAAGTGGCTGGAACTGTTGCTGCAACCGCATTGCGTAACACAATTACTGCCGGAGGAAACCTTGCTGCTCAGCTTTGGTGGTCTGATTTACCAGTCGCTTATTTGATTCTTGACGCAGAAGTTGTTTGTCGTTTAGGTAAACCAAAACGCACTGTATCTGTTGTTCAAATAATCAACGATACTCCAGCCAAATTTTTGAAAAAAGGCGAAATTATTTCTGAAATTCAAGTTCCTTGTTTTGGTGACAATACTGGCTGTGATTTCAGAAAACAAATTAAAACCCATCATGATTATCCTACTATTACAGCAGCTTCTAGAATCACCCTCAAAAACGGTATGATTTCTGAAGCTAGAATAGCTTGTAATGCAGTAACACCTTTCCCATTCAGATGTCAGGAAGCCGAAAAATTCCTAGTAGGCAAAAAACCGAGTGCTGAAAATATTGAAAAAGCTGCAGAAAAAGCTGCTAACTCTTTCAAATATCGTGAAGATTTCAGAGCAAGCAAGGAATACCGCCAAGAAGTATTCCAAGTTATGGTTCGCAGAAGTCTAGAAGCCTCTATTGAAGCGGCTAAGAAATGAGGAGGCAGAAAATGCAAGTAAATTGTAAAGTTAATGGTAAAGCCTGTTGTTTTGAAATAGAACCCAATGAAATGCTAGCTGATGTTCTTCGTAGAGAAGGGTATAGAGGCGTTAAAATAGGTTGTAGAGAAGGAAGCTGTGGTGCTTGCTCTGTTATGTTTAATGGAAAGCCTCGCAATTCTTGTATTACACTTGCTGCTATGGCAGAAGGTGCAGATATTATGACTGTAGAAGGTCTTGGAACTCCAGACAAGCCACATCTTTTACAGAGCTGCTATGTAAAACATGGTGCCGCTCAATGTGGTTTCTGTAATCCTGGTTCTTTGATTTCTGCAAAATATCTTCTTGATCATAATCCTGATCCAACAGAAGATGAAGTTAAAGAAGCTTTAGACGGTAACCTCTGCCGCTGCACTGGTTATATTAAGCGTATTGAAGCAATTCTAGATGCTGCAAAGCAAATGAAAAAAGTTGCAAAAACTTCAGGGGGTAAAAAGAAATGATGTACAAAGATTCTAAATCCACTAAGAATACCGATCCGGCTAAAACTGATACTAAACCAGCAAAAGAAACAAAAACTACTAAAACAGCAGTAAAAGCTACAAAAACAACAGCTAAAAAATCTTGTAAAAAACCTACAGCCGCTGAATTGAAAGCCGCTCAAGAAGCAAAAGAAGCAGCAACCTTCAAGGTTCACTCTGCTCCTGAAAAAAATGTAGTTGAAGATGCACCTCTTTTCTTTGAAAAGAAGATTCCTCAAAAAGATACTCTTCAAGTTGGCTATCCTCTTGAAAAAGTTGACGCAATGGGTCTTGTTACTGGCACTCAAAAATATGTCGAAGATATAGATATGCCTCAAGGTTTGCTTCACATAAAGGTTCTTGGCAGCCCACACGCTCATGCAATCATTAAAAAGATTGACGTTGAAGAAGCCAAGAAAATGCCAGGTGTTGTAGCTGTATATACCTACAAAGACCTTCCTCGAGTAATGAGAACTACTGCTGGTCAGGGTTTCCCAGAACCATCACCTTATGACACTCCGACTCTTGACCAAAAGGTTCGCTACGTTGGTGACCGTGTAGCTGTAGTTGCTGCTGAAACAGAAGAACAGGCTGAAGAAGCTTGCCGCAATATTGCTAGACACGTTGAATTTAAAGTTCTTGACCCTGTTTTAGATACAGAAGAAGCAATGACTTCAAAGAGCATTATTCACGATGAAAAAGATGCTTATGCTCCAATTCCTATATTCTATGATCCAAAACACAATCACTGCTCTCACGTAGAAACCTCTTGTGGTGAAGGCAAGAATGGTGTTGCCGATATGGAAAAAGGTTATAAAGATGCTGACGTAGTGTTAGAACGTAAGTATTATCCTCATTATGCTCAGCACTGCCCGATGGAACCACATGTTTGTATGTCTTGGCTAGACGAAAACAATCGTCTTGTTTTCAGATCTTCAACTCAGGTTCCCTGGCACGCTCGCAGAATTATGGCACAGACTCTTCAGATTCCTTTGAAGAGAATACGTGTTATAAAACCTCGTGTTGGTGGTGCTTTCGGTACTAAACAGGAAGTTCTTCTTGAAGACGTTTGCGGTTTTGTAACCCTCAGAACTCGCAGACCATGTATTTATAGAATGACTCGTGAAGAAGAATTCATGGAATCAAGAACTAGACACCCAATGGTTGTAAAAATCAAAATGGGTGCCAAGAAAGACGGTACAATCACAGCCCTTTCCATGAGAATTATCAGTAATACTGGTGCTTATGGTTCTCATGCTCTTACAGTTCTAAGTAACTGTGGTTCTAAGGTTCTTCCATTGTATCATGCCAACAACATAGAATTCATCGGTGATACAGTTTATACTAACCTGCCAGTAGGTGGTGCTTATCGTGGTTATGGTGCTACTCAGGCAGCTTTTGGTACTGAATCTATGATGGATGAAATGGCTGAAGCTATTGGTATGGATCCAATTAAATTCAGACAATTGAATCATATTAAGCCAGGCGAATCTTCTCCAATAATCAAGGCTCTTGGTGAAGGACGTGAAGGCGTAGAAATGATTATCACATCAGTCGGTTTGCCGGAATGTATTGAAAAAGGCAAAAAGATTATTGATTGGGATAAAAAGACCAAAGCTTATAAGAAACAAAATGCTACAAACCCAACAAAGAAACGTGGTTTGGGTATGTGCTGCTTGATGCAGGGTAGTTCTATTCCTGAAGTAGATATGGGTTCAGTTCTCATTAAGATGAATGAAGACGGCTCTTTCAATATGAATCTTGGTGCTACTGACCTTGGAACTGGTTCAGATACAGTTATGGCACAGATTGCAGCAGAAACAATCGGCTGCAAACACAGCGATATAATTGTTTACAGTTCTGATACAGATATGACCATGTTTGACGTTGGTGCTTATGCTTCATCTACTACTTATTTGACTGGTGGTGCTACTATTAATGCTGCTAAGAAAGTCAGAGACCAGATTGTTTCTGTTGCCGCTTTGATAATGGGCGAAGATGTTGCTAATGTAACAATCAAAGACTCTGTTTGCTATGGCAAGAAGACTAAAAAGAAAGTTACATTCTCAGAAGTTGCTAATACAGCTCTCTATGGCGGAGAAAACGTCAAGAAGATGTTTCAGGTCGGTGCTATAGGCAGTCATATTTCTCATGCTTCACCGCCTCCATTTGCAGCTCACTTTGCAGAAGTAGAAATAGACACTGAAACTGGTGATATAAATCTTCTTCATTATGTTGCAGGTTGTGACTGCGGTACTGCTATCAACCCACAATTAGCTCTTGGTCAGGTTCAGGGTGCAGCAATGAACGCAATCAGCTTTGCTCTTACCGAAGAATATATGTTCGATAAGAAAGGCAGAATGCAGAATCCAACATTTGCTAACTACAAAATTTGGACAGCAAGAGACATTAAGAAACTAGACTGTTTCTTAGCTGAAAGCTATGAAGAAACAGGTCCTTACGGTGCTAAGAGCGTCAGCGAAATCAATATCAATGGTGGTCTACCAGCAATTGGTAATGCAATCTATAATGCTATAGGCGTAAGATTGACTAGACCTCCTTATACTCCAGAAAAGATTCTTGCTGCTTTAAAAGCTAAAAAAGCAGAAGAAGCTAAAGCTACAAAAAAAACTAAGAAGTAAGAACATATAAAAAATAGGGCTGTTTAATTACAGCCCTCTTTTTTTGTAATTATTGTTTTTGGTAGTTGTTGTAGTTATAGTTATTTTTTATATATTTAATAGAAATTTGTAAAAAAAGAGAGATGAAAATGAATAATTCAAGAAAAATTGCGACAATAACCTTAATGTCATTGACCTTATTATCTAATACTCCTCCTGTTCTTGACGCTAAAATCATGTCAGGAAGCATTTCTGAGAAAAAACAAAATGCAAAAGTTGCAAAAATGCTTACTTCGGCAAGAAAATCTGCTTCTAAAGGGAAAAATCAAGATGCTATTAATACCTATTGGAAAATATTAGAACTAGATTCTCAAGAACCCTATGCTCATTTGGAACTTGGTGAGATTTATAAAAAACTAAGAATATATGACAGATCTATAGAAATGTTAACTTCAGGATTAGAACTTGGAGAAAAAGAATTAGATAATAACGAACTTTGTAATTATTATTGTATTCTTACAGAAGCTTATATAGCTACACATCAACAGGGACTGGCAAATAAAAGTCTGATAAAAGCAGCAGAAATCTCTCCTAGAAATCCTATGCCTAGAAAAATACTTGGCGATATTTATTTAAAGAACAACAGAGTAGCTAATGCAGCTAAAGCCTATAAAAAAGCTCTTGAACTTGATCCATATTTTGATCCTGCGACAAAAGCATTAAATGAATTAAAATTGGAATATGGTGATAAACTCCCAAAAGAAGACAAAGATAAAGACTATATAAAAAAAGTTGCTGTTAAGTTAGCCGACCCAAATAAAGATAATAATAAAACAAAACCTTCAGAAGAAACAAAACCACAAGATTCAGAATCAAACAAAATTTCTACAACAGCTGATTCTAGTATCAAAGAATCAAATTCAACAGATATTGAATCACAAACCAATACCTCATCAGAAGAAGTTGATATAAATGATACGAATGAAAACATTGATGAAACAGAAAAAATCGTAAATGATAATAGACCTATTCCTGTTGATGCTAAAGAGCTTGCTAAAATGGCAAAAGAAAAAGAAAAGAAAAGAAAGAAACAGGATGCCAACAAGCCTAAGACAGCTGAAGAAATCGAAAAAGCAATGGCAGAAAAAGAAGCTCTTATGAATTCTTCACAAGAAGAAAAAAGCAAAAATGAAGAGCAAAATCAGCATTACCTAGATATGTTTCTGGCTGGTAATCCAACAGAAAAAGAAGAAGCTCTTAATTACTTTATTAACCAGGGAAAACCAGGTTTGGAACAGATTGAAGAGCTTATTTACGATTCAGATCCAAATGTTAGAATAATGGCGATTAGAGCACTTCCTTTATTTGATGATTACAAAGAAGAAGTAAAAATTATACTTGACGAAGCTTCTGAAGATTCTACTCCAGAAATTGTTGAAGAAATAAATAAAGCTTTAAGTCTGCTATAACTTCTGTTGTAACTTTTATACTCTTTTATTAATAAGAAAAAAAAGAAAAATAGGATAAAAAAAAGCCCAGTCTCACGACTGGGCTTTTTTATCAGAAGATATTATTCATCACCAATAGCAATTATACTTGCACCAGCATCACCATCAGTTACTTCTTCTGGTAAGTCAGTAACATTGGCTTCATTGATTTCTTCGTCAACGTCAATAACAATAACATTACCACTTTCGTCAACGCTATCAGCTCTAATTCCGTCTTCAGCGAAGATACCTTCATCTTCTGGATCAATAGTAAGAGTCAAATTAGAGAAATCTGAATCTTCTTCAATCAACTTCTTATAATCTTTTACAAGTGTTTTGTAATCAGTCATAAAGTTGTTAAGTGTATCAAGAACAGCTTGTGGATGATATTCATCATTCTTCCAGGTGATGAACCACCAGCTATTATGACCAGTATTAGAATCATCAGCAGCTTTAGCAAATTTATCAATTTCTTTCTTATAAAGTTTGTTATATTTATCTAATTCTTTATAAGCAGGATAAATATCGCTTAACCAATCAAGGAATCCACCACCGTCAACATTTAGGAATTTATTTTCCTTAAGATATTCATTAAATGACTTATTAGTGAATTCACTATCAAAATTATCTAATGCATCCTGTTTTTCATCATATAGGTCTTGCATTAAAGAAGCCATATCAAGATTCTTCTTTATACCATCAAGAAGAAGAACACATTTATCACCCTGATCAGCAATACCGCGTGGGTCTAATGTCAAAGCAGCATTGATATCATTCCAATAGTAATTAACAATATTCTTTGGAGTCAATTCCTTTTCGCCACCAGGGAATTGTGATGGAGCACACCAATTATTGAAAGCTTCGAGTTTTCTAAGCTTTTTATAAATATCTTTACCCTTTGATTTATCGTTCTTAGCAGTTGCTAACTGGCAGTAACCAACCAATGTCTTCAAATGAGTTACCAAACCTTCGCTACCTTTGCTCTTGTCAAGTGACTTCTTGAGAGCCTTCATTTCATCAGTAACATTTTCTGTAAATTTCTTAACTTCCTTAGTCATTGGAGCAATCAAATTGCGGAAGTACATCATTTCTTTAACTCCAACGAAGAAAGCATCTGCATTGAAAGCCTGGAGTAACAAATCATCAGACCATCTATCGGTATCGTAATCTACCAATGGGATATAGTTGAATGGAGACTGTTCAATTCTCAAACCTATTGCACGATAGAAGTCGTTGTTATTTGGCTGAATATCTTTGCTAACAATCTTCTTGTTAGAAGTAAGCCATCTCTGATATCTCTTAATTAAGGTAAAATCTGGGTTAAACCATACTTTTGGATAGTTATATTTAGCTTGAGTTTTATTATATTCGTTAGATTTGATCTTGTCGCCAATCCAGCTTACATAAGTCATTGGATTCAAAGCATGACCAACTTTGCCCCAGAAACCACGATTTTCAGCTCTAACAGATTCTTCTTCTGTTGGTTTCCATGACATATAATCAGCTTTTGTTTTCCACAAATCTAAGAGATCGCTGTTGCCTAAATCAGGTTCTTTGAAAACAGCACGGTTGTAATAACTAGTTACAACACCCTGTTTTTCCATTTCGATATAAACTCTGGCACTTATAGCTTCATTAGATTTATCATCGTAATAGCTATTTTCATTTTTGTTAGCAGATTCGAAAGATCTAGCATTTGCTTTGAAATCATCGCCATACTGTCTTTCAAAAAGAACATAGCAGGCTGATTTTTCATCATAAGTCAAATCATCTCTGTTTTCATAATAAGACTTAAATTCTGGATCGCTCTGATACAAATACCAATAAGAATTTTTATAAGCAGCTTTCCATCTCTTGTTATATTCACCGAACTGGTCAGCAATAGCAGTCAAACAAGTCCATATCAATGCACAAATTGATACTATAGTGCCAACTGGGAAAGCACAGAACATAGCGATTAATGAAGCAACACCAAATATTAAACTAGCAACATTCTTTACTAATGTGTAAGAAACTCTACCAACTTGTCTGTCTTCAGATTTAGCTAATTCATAAGAATCAAGTGCAATACCGATAATTGTTAAACCAATACCGATAGAGGTAGCAATACCTTTTGAATCTTTTATTATAGCACCTCTATTGTCAATCTTGTTTTCTGCACTAAGGTGTTCATTGAATTTCTTAAGAGCAGCTTTATATCCGTCCTTCTTAGAAAGACCGGTCTTTCTAGCAACCCAACGCCAATACTGAACAGTACTAACAGAACCATCAGCAAGATTTTTCCAACCTAACGGAGGATGCATCATAGAAATAAAATCAAGTGTAGTACCAATACCTTTACCAATGGTTTTACTATAGAATTTACCAATTGATTTGAAACCTTTGGCAAGATTTCCTTTTTTCTTTATTATTTTACTGATTTTATCACTAAGTTTCTTTAACCCAGTAACTTTAGCAATAAAAGTACCAGCTAAAGCTGCTTTATTAGCAGCAAACTGAATAGCCTGGAGATAATTTGGAGCATTTAAGGTACCGTGAACAAAGTTACCTAATGTATTATAGAAAGAGAAAACATCAGTACAACCATCGTCCATGATTGCATAGGCACTAGAAATAGTGTTCATCCATTCGCCCCATGCAAAAGCACCTTCGATAATTCTTATTTTTTCATTAACATCAGTAACTTCTTTACCATCTTTGTCGTAAATGGTAACTTCTTTTAACTGTTTTCTGCTTCTGCCTCTAAGGCTGTATAAATATTCTAGATAACCGTCTTCACCATTTGGAGACAAAGTCTTTTCTGGATCAAGAATCTGACTTAACTTTTCTGGATCTGTATTTTCATCCAATTCAGTTTCTTCTTCTTCTTGTTCGTCAAGCTGTTCAACCTGAGCATCTGTATCTTCAGAGTCTGGGGCAGAATTAGCATAAACCATGTTGACGGCAAACGGCTCGAAAGCCATTAAGAACGCCAGCAAGAAAACAATGAAATTTTTCATACCGCGTTGAAGCTTCATATAAACCTCCAATAATATAACACTTTAGTAAAGTGTACCTTATAAAAAATACTTATCAGTTTAAGTATAACAAATAGAACGAAAAATCGGAATATTTTTTTCCATTTTTATACTTTTTTTTTAAAGAAAAGTTTTTTTATTTTTATATCAAAAAAAAGCAATGCTATAAACATTGCTTTTTTTTGATACAGAAATATAAGATATAAGATTTAAGATTTTAAGACATAAAGATTATCCTTCGTTCTTCATCCTTCATCCTTCATCCTTTATTCTTCATTCTTCTATCTTCCTCATTCCATTTCTGTTGGATTAGTCGGTTCTTTCTTTTTTGATTTTTTAGTAGGCTTTTTTGGAGCTTCAAGCTGAAGAGGTTCTTCTACTTTAGCTTCTTTAACTTCTATTTTTCCTACTACTCTAAAAGAAGTACATTCATCTCCGTCTTCATCTTTTCCAACTTCGGCAAGAATATCATCACCCTTATTGAAATCTCCTTTAAGGATTTGTTCCGCAAGAGGATTTTCAATATATCTCTGAATGGTTCTTCTCAAAGGTCTTGCGCCATATTTAAGGTCTGTACCTTTGTCTACAAGCCAATTCTTTAATTCATCTGTAAAATTCAGATGCATATTCAAAGCATCAATTCTTGTCGACACTTCTTTTAATAATATGCTCAGAATTTGCAGGTTGTCGTTTTTGTCCAGCTGTCTGAAAACAATAACATCGTCTATACGGTTAAGAAATTCTGGTGGGAAACTCTTTTCGAGACTCTTTCTAGTAATCTTAACCTTCTTATCATGAGAAAGATCATCCAGTTTTTCGGTTGTCTTACCTGCAGTTGTATCTACAACTCTAAAGCCAGGTTTAGTTTCTTCCGTAGTAATATCAGAAACCCCAATATTAGTAGTTAGAATAATAATGGTTTCTCTAAAACTAACGGTTTCTCCTTTGCTGTCGGTAAGAATACCTTCGTCTAGCAATTGAAGCAAAAGATTATGAACTTTTTCATGAGCTTTTTCTATTTCGTCAAATACAACAACACCATTAGGTTTGTTTTTGACAGCTTCTGTAAGGTAGCCACCTTCGCTATGACCAATATATCCGGGAGGAGCTCCTATAAGTTTAGCATATTCATGGCTCATTGCATATTCAGAACAGTCTATTCTTACTATATCATTTTCACTGCCTGTCATAAATTCGCATAGAGCTTTAGCTAATTCAGTCTTCCCAACACCGGTTTGACCAACAAAAATAAAACTACCTACAGGTCTTTTCGGATTTTTCAAACCAACTTTAGCTTTACGTATAGCTTGCGCAACTGCCGTAACAGCTTCATCTTGACCAACTATGCGTTTCCGCAAATGTTCTTCTATACCAAGAAAACGGTCTTGATTTGTAGTTTTTTCACCTTCAGCATTTAAGACAGGAATAGAAGAGCCAGAGGCCTCTTGTTCATCAATTTGAATTGTTACTTCTTTGATGTCTAGCGAAGGATTGACTTTTACACAGAGATTGTAAAGTTCTTGTTCTATTATTTCTCCAAGAAGCGGATACTCATTGTTGCCAAAAACCAAAGGAGCTATTTCATCCAGATAATTGACTACAGAAGCATTGATAATAAGCCGCTTATAGGATTTTTTATCAGTAATCTTTACATTTTTAAAAAGCTGCTGCTTTTGTTCAGGTGTAAAAGCCCTGATTGAAACGAAGCGATCTAGTGATTCACAGAATTTCATTTTGATTCCTACGGTGGAATCCATGAGAACCCTCCTAGGGGTACATTTTCCCCATTGACAAGTAAACTGTTAATAGATTACATTTATTGTATCACTAAATATAATAACAAGGCAATACCTATAAAAATATGAACTCTAAAGAATCAGAAGAAATTTTTGACCGTGGTATAAACTATTTCAGAGCAGGTTTTTATTCATCAGCACTCAATGAATTTTATCAAGTTAAGAAAATTTCACCAGACTATCCTAACATTGACTATATTATTGAAGCTGCTATTAAAAAGAACAATGAAGTTGCTGGACAAATAAGCAACTTTATTGAAGAGAACTTCGACAAGGAAATTCAAGAGCTTTCAGAAGAATTAAACATTGAAAACTCTTCACACCTAGGACCTAAAGTTCAGCATCTTTTGAAACAGGGTAAGTACAATGAAGCTTTAAAAGAACTTAAAGTTGCCGAATCAATTATCCCAGATTCAAGACCTTTGCTAATGCTTTTAGGTAATACATATAGAAGACTAGGTATGTTCGAGGAAGCAGAACAGGTTTTAAAACGAGCTAGAGTAATATATCCAGACGATAGCGAACTACTAAATAATTTAGGTAATATTTTCCTGGCCAAAGGAATGTATTCAGAAGCAGAAGAAGCATATAGAACAGCTATGCGGAATATGCATGAAGATCCTAGAATGTTGAACAATCTTGGAGTTCTCCGTATGCAAACCAATAACTTAGATGATGCTGAAAATCTTTTTAGAAAAGCTTCAAAATTAAGTCCGCAATGGAAAACTCCTCAAAAAAATCTTGAACATCTCGCAAAACGTATAGAAATATTAGAAAAAAACATTGACGAAATAAGAGATGAATATCACAAACATCCAGACTATTTGGATATAGGTCTTAATCTCGGCAAAAATCTATTTTTCAGAGGGTTTTACTCCGAAGCAAAAAGCTTATTTAAAAACATTCTAAAAAAGAATCCCAAACTTTTAGCCGCATGGTTTTATTTAGCATCTATTTATGAAATTAATAAAAACTATGATGATGCGATTGACTGTTTTGTAGAAATGGTCAAAATGGCCGAAAAAACAGATACATCTGAATATAGAAATTATGAAAATCTTATAAACCAAGGTTTCGTTGAAGAAGCAGTTACCGAATTAAAAAAAATTGCAGTTATAGAACTTGACATTGCATCAAGTAGAATTAATATTGGTATAAAATATTTTGAAGATTGTCTTTGGACAGATGCTTTAAGACACTTTGAAGAAGCTATACGAATCAATAATAGTTATCCTGATGCTTACTACTGGACCGCTCTAACTTTAATCCAACTGAAAAAAGGAACTAAGGCAAAAGAGTTATTGGCAAAAGCTATAGAATTAAATCCTTCCTATGCTGATGCTTATTTTCAAATGGGTCTCCTTTTGAAAAACAGAGCGAAAAGACAAGCAACTGAATATTTTAGGAAAGCTTTAACGTTGAATCTTCGACCATCTTTTGTTAAAATAATAGAACAATTTTTTAAAGAAGAAAAAATTGAGTTAAAATAATTAGTCGAGTTAATTAGATATGGATCAAGCGACATTTAAACAATCTTTTCCTGCTTTTCCAATAGACGAGGAATCAATAAACACTCTTAAACTTTTGTTAGTGAAAGATGAAGTGTCAACTGAAGAAGAACTAAATAAACTGCGAAGTGATTCTCAAACAAGCCTTGATTTTGTTGAAGCTGTATCCAAATTGGATAAAGTCACTCCAGAACTCTTAGCTAATATAGAATCAGAAATACTTAAAGTTCCATTTATTAGATTAGATGAAACCCAAATAACCAACGAAATATTTAAATTAATTGATGTAAAACTTATTAAAAGTCGTAAAGTAATTCCCATCAAGATAAATGGTGCTGAATTACTCGTTGGTACAGTATCTCCAGCAGATTCGTCTATTTTGACCGGCTTGCATCCATCTATGGCTATTAAGCCAGCAAAAGTTTTAGCAGACAAATTAGAAGCTAAAATTTCCCAATTAACAGGTGTCAAAACATCTAAAAAAAAGCAACAGAGAAAAAGACTTGGCGACATTTTAGTAGAATCCAATTACTGTAAATCAGAACAAATTGATGAATCCTTAAAGAAAGCAAAAGAACAAAAATTACGATTAGGCGCTTATCTTGTAAAAAATGGAATAGTGACTAATAAACAATTGTCTATTGCTTTGTCTAAACAATATGATATTCCGTTCATAGATCTTGACGAAAGTCTCGTAGACCCAGTAGTTGGAAGTCTTTTAACTCAAAAATTCTGCCAAGACCATATTCTCTGCCCTGTTAAGAAGGAAAATGGCAAACTTGTTCTTGCTATGACTGACCCGACAGATATTATCACTATTGACCAGATCGAAATGATGACAGGAATGAGAGTTTCTCCTGTTGTTAGTTCTGAACTTTCGATATTCGCTTCCTTAGATAAACTTTTTGGAGAAAATGTAGATACCTTGGCTGATGCTATTGGAGGTCCAGACGATAAGAAAGACGATGATGAAGGTTTAGGAGATCTAAATGAAAATGATGCTCCTATTATTAAGCTTGTCAATTTAATTTTGACTCAGGCTGTTGTCATGAACGTTTCTGATATACATATCGAAATATATGAAAATGAATTTCGTATAAGATTCAGACAGGATGGAACAATGAAGCTATTCATGACTCCGGCAAGAGCAGCTCATTCAGGCTTGGTCAGCCGTATTAAAGTTATGTCTAACCTTGATATAGCTGAAACAAGAAGACCCCAGGACGGACGTATAAAACTAACAATGCAAGACCGTAAGATAGACCTTCGTGTATCTTGTATACCCTGTGTCTGGGGCGAAAAGATAGTTATGAGAATCTGCGACCAGGGTAACTTAAAAGTTGACCTTAAAGACCTTGGTTTTGAACCATTTGTTTTAGATAAGTTCATGGCTGGAGTTCAGTCTCCAAATGGTATTGTTCTGGTTACTGGTCCAACAGGTTCAGGTAAAACAACAACACTTTATTCTTCATTGTTCTTGTTGAACAAACCGACAGAAAATATTATGACAGCAGAAGACCCTGTAGAATACAACCTTATGGGGATTAACCAAGTTCAGTGTCATGCTGATATAGGTCTGGACTTTTCTGCTGCATTGCGTTCATTCTTGCGTCAAGACCCTGACGTAATCATGCTTGGAGAAATTCGTGACTTTGAAACAGCTAATATTGCTATTAAAGCAGCTTTAACAGGTCACTTGGTTATTTCCACTCTACATACAAACGATGCTCCAGCAACAGTTGCCCGTTTGTTGAATATGGGGATAGAACCTTTCTCTCTATCTTCTTCTCTGCGTATTGTTCAAGCCCAGCGTCTTGTTAAAAGAATTTGTAAATCTTGCGCAGAAGAATACAAACCAGAACCAGATCTTTTACAATCTCTTAATATAAATCAAAAGACTCTTGAAAGATTAAGATTAGCAGACCAATACAGTATAGACACACTTATGTTTAAAAAAGGAAAAGGATGTCCTGACTGTGACAATACCGGCTTAAAAGGAAGACAGGGAATTTATGAAGTTCTTGAAATAACCCAGGAATTCAGAGAACTAATCGAAAGAAATGCCAATACAGAAGAAATGCGTCGTCAAGCTATAAAAGACGGTATGCTTTCTTTACGTGAATCTGCCTTATACAAACTTATTACAGGTAGAACTACCGTTAGCGAAGTTGTTGGAACAACAGTAGATTCTGGTGGCCGTGAAGATGAAGAAGAAAATAAAAAGCCCAAAATGGCTGAAGAATCTAACGAAAAAACTATGGCCGCTTCACAAAAAGCTAAAGAAAAAGCTGCCGAAAAAGCAAAACTGGAAGCACCCCAACCAATGCTTATGCTTACAGATGCTTCTACAGCAAGTATTGCAAATGTTGACGCTTTAACCAAAGAATTGCATGAATTTAACAGCATACTTGCAAAAGTTTCTGCTGTTCAAACTTCAAGCGAAAGTTCATCAAGTCAAAATCTCAAAGTTAGTGATGCTATTCTGAGAAACAATATCACAGCTCCATTAAATGCAATAAAAGCATACGCATCCAAAACTGACGAAGCAGCAAAAGTATTGCCTATTATACAAGCTCAAGGGCAAAAGATGGAACATAATGTTAAAAACCTCATCTCACAGTTCTCAGAATTTGCTCCAAAAGTTGAAAAATTACAGATTAACCAGCTTGTTGAAAAAGAAATATTCAATAATGTAAAGAGTCATGTTGTAACAGCAAGACTTCTTTCAGGTGTAAAGGAAATAGGCAAAAATCTCAAACTTTCAAAGAATTTACCTCAGAATCTCCCGCCAATAAATGTTGATATAGAAGCTTTTTCAACTATTGTTTCCAATGTATTTATCAATTCTCTAATTGGACTTGGCTCCAAAGGCGGAGAAATAAAAGTTGTAACAAGATTGAAACCCAAAACCAATAATGTCGTAGAACTTGTGATATTTGATAATGGTACAGGTATTCCTGTTGAAAAACAGAAGAATTTATTCAAACCATTTGATTGTGCCGGTAAAAACTCTTTAGGTCTTGGATTGGCGGTTGCCCAAAAATTATTACACGCTCTCAAGGGAAATATCACAATAAAAAGCACTCCTAACACCAGTACTCTCGTTTCTATTGAATTGCCAGCCGCGGCATAATGATTGACTGCTTTGCTTAAAAAGGAGATTTTATGAAAAAAAATATATTCTTGTTTCTTTGATTCTTTTTACACTTCCTGCCTTTGCTCAAGAAGCAGAAGATGAGTTTGACGAAGAAGAATTTAATGAAGAAATATCCGAAACCAATGTTAAATGCTCTGTAGCCAATATATTAAAAAAGCTTTATGGAAACGTCATGGTCGAAGAAGATAGGAATCCTTCTTTTATAAATCTGACTCTTTCTGTTCCTCGCAGTGAAATAGAAACAATGCTTAATATGTCTCTAACAGATGGTTGGTATCCTCAATCTTTAGTCATTCAAGGTATGAGTACAGATATTGCCGCTGTTTATCTTAAAGTTGCTCAAAAACAAAATGATTCTCCTAAAAGATTTAGAGTATTAGGAAAACTTTCCGCACCAGGTGCTCTTCCTTGGAAACCTTCATTTTTGGATTCAAATGAAGCTTATGTAACTACTATAGAAACAGATTTTGGTGAAGATTTTCTTGTAAAAGGTGAAACCATTAAATCAAATCTTATTTTTACCAAATTATCTCCTAGAATCAGTAAAATTGGTGCTGATTTAGAGAATTTAGATTCTGAAAGATTCGCTTCAAAAAAGAATTTTGATAGTAGTAAGTTATTTACAAGAGAAACCTATTCAGATAACGAAACAGGGATAAATGGCCAGCCTTTTTTTGAACGAGGTACTTATAAAGAGAACCCAAGAATCGGTAGATATATGATTTTTACTTTAAGATGTAAATGGTAAGAATCCAGAAACTTTTGGCGTCTTGGGGCATAGCTTCAAGACGCAATATAGAGAAATTCATTGAAGAAGGCCGAATATTCATAGACGGCGTAAAGTTGGAAGAACAAGGCTTTATTATTGATGAAAACAATCTTCCAACAATTATGTTAGATGGGGAAAAATTAACCCCACCTTTAAAAACAGATTATACCATTCTACTTTTTAATAAACCTAAGTTAGTTATTACAAGTTTAAAAGACGAAAAAAATCGCAGTTGTTTAGCCGATTATTTGCCAAAAAATAAACGTTTATATCCTGTAGGCCGCTTAGATTATGATTCTTCAGGTCTTCTTCTTATTACTGATTATGGTGAATTAACCAACAGACTTTTGCATCCTTCCTTTAAAGTTTCAAAAGAATATATTGTTAAAATTCAAGGTGAAATGCTTAAACAGCATGAGCTTAATATATTCTCTTCAGGAATAAATCTCGAAGATGGTTTAACAGCACCCTGCATTATTAAACCACACCAAACCCCTAATACTTATTCCGTAATAATAAAAGAAGGGCGAAAACGACAAGTTAGACGAATGTTTGATTATTTTGGCAGAAAAGTTATTAATTTACATCGTATAGCTTTTGGACCAATTAAACTTGGAAATTTACAGTCGGGTAAGTTGAGAAAAGTAACAAAAGAAGAAGAAACTGCTTTGTTAAAAACAACAGGATTGTTATAACTCACATAACATAATTTATACTTTATATTATTCTCTTATCTTTTGAACTTAAAATACATTAAACAAAGTGCTTACCTTTGTTTAGAAATACTTTACTTGAACTTAAAGAAAAATATGATAAAATTATAGTAGATAGTTTAAGGAATGAGAATATAAACGATGGGTTACCCAACTTACACTCCAAAAAGTCAGAATGCTGCCAACTATCAGAAAATAAAGATAGAAACGGCAACACCTGAAGCTTTGATATTGATGCTGTATGATGGAGCTCTAAAGTTTATGGCTCAAGCAGAGCTTGCTTTCGAGGAAAATAACATCGAAAAGATAAACAACTATCTGCTTAGAGTTCAAGCAATTTTCACAGAATTGCAATGTTCTTTAGACCGCGAAAAAGGTGGCGACATTGCTACCAACCTTGAACGTCTTTATATTTATTTCAACGGCCGTCTTGTTGAAGCAAATATGAAAAAAGATGTTAAGTATCTGTTAGAAATTAAACCTTTGGTTCAAAATCTTCGTGACACCTGGGAAGTCGCAATGCAAAAACATCAGTCGACACAGCAGGTGGCACCCCCCAGACCAAGGCTTAATCTGTCAGCTTAAAACATTTTAGGAGGTGTATTCATGAGTGGAGTAAGTGGTGTTTCTTCTAATACAGCTGCCTCTTTGATGCAGGTTCTTGATGATTCTATGAAATCACAAACCGATATGGCTGAAAAAATGGTAAAAATTGCCACCGAAGAGCAGGTTCAAGCTCAACAGCTTTCTTTAATAGGTCAAGTTATAGATAGGTATGTCTGATCTTGGCATTATTTATTATGCCGATGGCCTAATAAATCTATACCGAAACAATATCGATTTATCTAAACCCGTCTGGAAAGAACAAAATTCTTTTCAGATTCTGGTTAGACGTTTATCAAATATTCAAACATCAAAATCTGTTCTGATTTTACCAGAACAGATTTGTTCTTTTTTTTCACCTGCTGCCAAGTCTCTAAATATTGATTTACTACCATTTAATACTTCCAAAATACTTGAAAAACCCTATGCTCTAAATCAGCAGCACTGGTTTCTAGAAAACTCCAGCGGTAACGATTCCTGGTATGGGGAATCATTTGCTAAAACTTTTGAAAAATACAGATGGAAAACAGCGATACTTATACCTCTAACAAATCTTCTTATAGATGCAAAAGATGTTGAAGAAAGCTTAAACTTATATTTTAACGAAGGCTTTGAAGTCTGCTTAATAGAAGAAAGAATATCCGGCGCAGAATGGGCAATTTTTGACAGAGATCTTATTTTAGGTTTATACAGAAGCCATCCAGAAATAATGACCAGTCGGGGAACTCTTTTCTGGGCTATAAAAAAGCCTCTATACCCATTTAAAGTAGGAATTTATCATTGTCCAAGAATAAGACCTTCCATAAATGCAAATCTTAAGCTTAAT
Source organism: Candidatus Rifleibacteriota bacterium (assembly GCA_905236675.1). GTDB lineage: Bacteria > Muiribacteriota > Ozemobacteria > Ozemobacterales > Ozemobacteraceae > RUG334. The sequence goes on from CAJOND010000011.1 coordinate 66,744, forward strand.
TCACTGAGAGCTCTAAACTGTTATTCGTCTTTAACTTTAGATAACTTTGATTCTCCAGATTTCTCTTATGAAAACTTCATAAATAATTCTGGTTGGGAAAAAGCTTATCTGGATTATGCTCCTATTCAAATAAATGTAGAGCCTTCCTCTTTTTGCAATGCCAGATGTTTAGATTGTCCCAATACTTTATTAAAACGAAATAAAAGTTTCTTAAACCAAGACTTATTTAAAAAAGCTATTTCCGATATTCAAGACAAAGACCAAAGAATAGTTTTTTCTGGAGTAGGAGAACCTCTGCTGAATAATAAAATAAATGAAATAATAACATCTGCTAATGATTTTTGTACAACTCTATATACTTCTCTGCAAATTATGCCCGATGAATACTTCCCCTATAAATCTCTTGACCATATAAGAATTAGTATAGATTCTGATATTAAAAACAGCTTTGAAAAAATAAGAAATGGCTGTTCATGGCAAAACATAGAAGATTTTATAGAAAAATGCTCTAATCTAAAAGAAACATATGAAACAATATTTCCAGAAATAGGTCTTGATTTTGTACGTAGAAATGTTTCAGAAGCCGATATTATGCCTTTTTTAAAAAAATGGCGGAAAAAATGTAAACCTGTGTTTAAAGATGATTTTTTCCGATGGCCTTACAGTAATAAACCTGATGAAATAAGCTGGTATCAAATAAGTAAACAATCAAACTACTGTGGTGCTTCAAAAGACACTTCTACAGTCAGCTACGAACCCTTTAAACGCAGAATTTGCAGAAATGCTTTCGATCTAACTATTTTAAGCAATGGAAATGTTACTGCATGTCCTTTTGATACTGAGGGCAATCTTTTTTGCCTTGGCAATATCAAAGATAATACTTTATTAGAAATCTGGAATTTTGATAAATCAAAAGAATGGCGTGAAAAACATTTGAAAAAAAATTTCTATAATAATTCTTACTGTTATAACTGCCACGATTGGTATAATTATTTTTAATTGATTAACTTATCATCTTGCTTATTTATTCTATTTTATACTCAATGATTATTAAGATTTTTTATATGATTAATAATTAAAAACTGTGAAATATTAAAAGTTGTGGTAATATGGTACACTAATATCCTAGTTATATTTTATCAAGGAAAGATTGATGAACAGCAAACTTAATCTAGATTTTGGCTTAGTTGAAAAAGCAAGAAATTATGCCCGTGACATAGCTGGTGACACACAGCGTTTTATTGAAAAACACACTAGTGTAACTATAGAAAGAACCTGTGCAAGGTTACTGGGAATAGACGGCATAGATGAAAACGGGGTACCTTTACCTAATGTGATTGTTGATTGCATAAAAAATGCTAATGGACTTTCTTTAGGATTATCAGTTTACTTAGGCAACGCAATTATTCAAACAGGCAAAACTCCCCAACAAATTGCTGAAGCTGTTTCTAAAAAAGAATTAGATATAACAAAACTTAAAATGGCTGATATGTTTGAAATAAAAGCCAAAATTAATGAAATAGCTTCTCAAACTGTTGAACGAATCAGAAACAATAGAAGAAATCGAAATAAATACTTAGAAAAATTTGGAGATAAAAAAGGTCCTTATCTCTACGTTATAGTCGCAACAGGAAATATATACGAAGATATAACCCAAGCAAAAGCAGCAGCAAAACAAGGTGCGGATATTATAGCTGTTATCAGAACAACTGGTCAGAGCCTTTTAGATTATGTCCCTTATGGTGCTACAACCGAAGGTTTTGGTGGAACTTATGCTACTCAGGAAAATTTCAGGCTTATGCGAAAAGCATTAGATGAAGTTTCTGAAGAATTAGGAAGATACATAAGACTTTGCAATTATTGTTCTGGTTTATGTATGCCTGAAATAGCTGCAATGGGAGCATTAGAACGCCTGGATGTCATGTTGAATGATGCTTTATATGGAATTCTTTTCAGAGACATCAACATGAAACGCACTCTCATAGACCAGTATTTTTCAAGAATAATAAATGGTTTTGCCGGAGTAATTATTAATACAGGTGAAGATAACTATTTAACTACATCAGATGCAGTTGAAGAAGCTCATACCGTTCTTGCCTCACAATTCATCAATGAACAGTTTGCCTTAGTTTCTGGAATTCCAGAAGAACAGATGGGGTTAGGCCATGCATTTGAAATAGACCCTAGTTTAAAGAACGGCTTTTTATTTGAACTAGCTCAAGCCCAAATGGCCAGAGAAATCTTTCCTAAAGCTCCTTTAAAATATATGCCTCCAACAAAGTTCATGACCGGCAACATATTCAGAGGTCATGTTCAGGATGCACTATTTAATATGGTTACAATTCTTACAGGTCAAAAGCTTCATTTGCTAGGTATGCTGACAGAAGCTATCCACACGCCTTTAATGTCAGACCGAGCCTTATCTATTGAAAATGCAAGTTATATATTTAATACTATGGCAGATTTAGGCAATGAAATAGAATTTAAAAAAGACGGCATAATGAGTCAAAGAGCCAATGAAGTCCTAAAAAAAGCCTGCGAGATGCTTTCACAGATAAAAGAAGAAGGCTTGTTCAAAACATTGGAACAAGGCAAATTTGCTGGTGTAAAAAGACCTATTGATGGTGGAAAAGGTCTTAATGGTGTTACAGAAAAACATCAAGATTATTATAACCCCTTTATTGAATTGATGTTGAAGGGAGAAAGAGTATGAGCAGCGGTTTATATTCTACAAAAGCAAAAGATTTTACCCAAAAGCTAGACTTGACAAAGCTAAAGCCTTATGGCGACACAATGAATGATGGAAAAACACAGGTCAGTTTTACACTGCCAGTTCCAGATGACGACCGTTCATTAGAAGCAGCCAGACAATTAGCTGCCAAAATGGGTTTAGATGATGTACAGGTATGTTTTCATCAAGCTCTGGATAAAAACTTCACTTTTTACATAGCTTATGGCAATTTAACTCACTCTGTTGATATTACTTCCATTAAAGTAAATACTATTCAATCTGAAGTCCTGGATATGCATTCTATTGATGAATTCATCAAAGAAAAAATAGGACGAAATCTTATAGTAATTGGTGCAAGTACAGGAACAGATGCCCATACTGTTGGCATAGATGCAATTATGAATATGAAAGGTTATGCTGGTCATTATGGTCTTGAACGTTACCAAATGATTGATGCTTATAACTTGGGCAGTCAGGTCGATAACCATGATTTCATAAAAAAAGCAGTAGAACTAAATGCTGATGTTTTGCTTGTTTCTCAAACTGTTACCCAAAAAGACATTCATATCACAAATATGGTTGATTTAGTAGAACAACTTGAAGCAGCAAATCTTAGAGATAGATTTATACTAATAGCTGGAGGTCCGAGAATCACTAATGATTTAGCAAAAGAATTAGGTTATGATGCAGGATTTGGTCCTGGCAAATATTCTGAAGACGTTGCCTCATTTTTTATTGATGAATTTGTGAAAAGAAAAATGAAATGATATACTATAAATCGTTAAATACCATTAATATGGTTGATTGTCACACTGGAAACAGTAAGCTTTCTAAAAGATAGAGAAGTTTAAAAAAAATCTTTGATTAACTTCGATATTTTATATATTATTTAGCGTATTTAAGAAATATAATTAGAGAATTAAATAATGAAAATAACAGAGTTTTTATCAAACTTTATAAAGCACCCAGGCTGCGTAGGGGCCATAGCACCCAGTACAGAAAATTTAGCAGTCCAAATGGTTGCTCCTGTAGATTTAAAAAACGTTGAAACACTTGTAGAATATGGTCCAGGGACAGGTGTTTTTACAAAGTATATTTCAGATAGAATAGACCATAAAAAGACTATGTTTTTTAGTCTCGAAATAGACGATAAGATGTTTGAAGTTTCTACAGAAGCTGTTCCTGATGTTGAAATAATAAAAGATTCCGCTTCTAATGTGTGTGACCAATTGAAAAAGCATGGTAAAGAATATGCAGACGCTATTATCAGCGGTTTGCCCTTTGCAATATTCCCATATAAACTTCAGGATGAGATAATTGACGCTACTGTTGAAGCACTACCAAAAGGCGGAATTTTTACAACTTTTACATATTTTCATGGTTTTTATCTTCCAGGAGCTTGTAGAATTAGAAAAGTACTAAAAATGAATTTTTCTGAATTTCATTTAAGTCCTGTAGTATGGAATAACTTTCCTCCAGCGATAGTTTATTGGTGTAAAAAATAGCATTATAATGAAACAATATTTAGTAACCATAATAATCCTCGCGGTTAGTTTTTTTACTAGTAATTCATTATTTGCTGATTCTTCAAATTCCTATTTTTTTTATATCAAAAATAAAGAAACTCCTATTCCATATTCCAAATATCATTATGGTTATTTAAAAGGTATTGAAGTCAAAATAACACCTGAAAAACTAGAAATACCATCAGGATCAATAGCAACTTTTACCGTTACTTTAACAAATAAAAACAAATATCCAATAACTATTGATTATCCCACAGGACGCGAATGGGATATGTTTGTCACTTATAATGAGAGACCTATTTTCAGATGGTCAAATGGTTTCAGATGGGAAGAAGCACCTCATTCTATCGCTTTAATGCCAAAAGAATCAAGAAGTCAGACATTTACCTGGGTTGCTGTAAATAAAACAGGAGATCCACTTTATCAAGGAATTTATAAATGTGTTGGCTTAGTAACAAGCTCTCCAAAAATTATAGTTTCTAATGCTGTTAAAATCAGACTTACACCGCCTTCTGTTGTGGCTAGAAAAACAATAAAAACAAACTTGAATCAATGTTTTGAAATAGAATTACCAAGATTTTCCGATAATCAGGAATTAAAATGGGAAATTATTTACCGTAATAACGACAATAGAATTGGTTTAACAAGTAAAAAAATCAAGTCTAACTCTTTTGTTTATACATTTATGCCAAAAAGATTAGGTCATGTTGAATTTGATTTGTATGCTTTCCCACATATTTTAAACAATAAAGTTTCTTTGGAACGTCGCTCTTACCGTATAGAAGTTGAGTAAAAAAGTCGGAGGAAATTATGCCCACACCTACCACAAATAAAGTTTCTGTAGAAAACCTGCTTTTGCAAAAAAATCTAATTACTGCTGAACAATTAGAAAAAGCCAAAAATATTCAATCACAGACTTTAGAAAAATTAGAAGACGTTATCGTCAGATTAGGTTATTTAACAGAAAAACAAATATTAGAAGTATGGGCGGAAATATTAGGGTCTACCGTAGTTGATTTAACAAACATTAAAATAGACGCAAAACTACTTTCTCTGATTCCAGAATATAATGCAAAACAATACAGAATGATTCCCTATAAAAAAGAAGGGAATAAGCTCACTGTTGTTATGGCTGACCCGTTCGACATCATGGCAACAGATATGATTGCCTTTTTAACCCAATGTAAATTAGAGGTTTTTATCGCTTCTAAAAACCAAATAGATCTAGCTATTCGTCAGCTTTATTCTTGGGAAGGTTTTTCTTCTGGAGGTGACGAATCAATTAAGAGTCAAGAAGAACCAGACCTCAAAGATAAAGGCATAGACATAGAAAAGAAAACCTCAGAACAGGGAGCTGTAGTTAGATTTCTTGACGCAGTATTCAAACAGGCTATCTTAAAAAGAGCTTCTGATATTCACGTTGAACCAAGAGAAGAAATGCTTCTCGTCAGATTTAGAATAGATGGTATTCTTCATGATGCAATGACAGGACCTAAAAGCCTGTTGGCACCACTAATCAGTAGAATAAAAATTCTTTCACACCTTGATATAGCCGAACGACGTTTGCCTCAAGATGGCCGTCTGAAAGTTAAGATGCAAGATAATGAAGTAGACTTCCGTGTAAGCACTGTTCCTAGTCTTTTAGGAGAAAAAGCTGTTCTTCGTTTACTTCAAAGAGAATCAAAATTTGATTTGGATAACATTGGCTTTTTCCCCGATGATTTAAAAAGATTAAAATCTGCCTTAGACGAACCTTACGGACTTATTTTAGTTACAGGACCTACGGGAGCAGGTAAAACCACTACGCTTTTTGGTATGTTGAAATACTTTAACAATAGTGAAATCAATATTTTTACTATTGAAAATCCTGTTGAATACAGAATATCAGGCATTACCCAAGTTCAAATCAACGACAAAATAGGTTTAGACTTCGCTACTGGTCTGAGAACGGCTTTGCGTCAAGACCCAGATGTTATTCTAGTCGGAGAAATTCGTGACTTAGAAACAGCAGATATAGCATTCAGAGCATCTCTGACTGGTCATAAAGTTCTTTCTACAATACATACTAATAATGCTCCCGCAACTATAAACCGACTTATCAATATGGGAGTTCCTGCATATCTGGTAACAGCAGCAGTCAGAGTTGTTATTTCACAAAAGCTTCTTCATAAAAACTGTCCTTACTGCTCGACAGAATATAAACCATCACCTAGTGTAATTCAAAGACTTGGTATTTCACCAGCTAAGATAATTGGTACAAAATTCTATAAAGGCGTTGGTTGTCGAGAATGTAATAAAACAGGTATTCATGGAAGAATTGGCGTTTATGAAGTAATGGTTGTTACCAACTCTATCAAGAACGTTATTATGGAAGGTGGCACTGAAAACGCCATTAAACGTGTTGCCAGGTTAGAAGGAATGAGAACACTCCGTGAAAGTGCCTTAGAAGTGGCAATGAAAGGTGAATCGACTTTAGAAGAAGTAATTTATGTTACTCCAACAGATGAAGAAGAAAAGACTTTGTCTATTCCTGGATTAACTTCTAGTGGAAATTACGGAAATATAAACAGCTTCATCATGCCAGTTCAAATGCCAGTTCAAATGCCGCCTCAAGCGATGATTCAAAGAGATAATCAGGCTCAAATTCCTAATATTCCAACTCCAAATCCATCCACACAATATAATAAACCCACATTAGATCTGAATGATCCAGTAACAAAAACTATCATTTCTGCAATAGAAAAGAATTTCTTGTTCTTGAATGATGAAAAACTTGCCGACCAACTCCATCTTCCTGTGCTTCAAATAAAAGAATTAATGCAAGCTAAAGGCCTAGAAAGAAATGCAGAAAATTTTGCCACACATTTTGGCGGTGAAGTCTCCGAGTTTAACGAATCAAACATTGGCGAAATCATAGAAATGATAAATGCCCAAGAAGGAGAAATACCTGCATTTATTCTTGCAGATGAAAAATTAGCTCCTCTATGGGTTTCTCAAGCTGTTAAAGTTTCTCTAGAAAAAATAAAGAATAAATTAACAAAACCAGAAGATCTGGTAAGAGAATTTGATGAAAGTTTTATCTATAATAACAATCTTGGTCAAGTTTATGAATGGGCAAACAGAAGCCGCTTTAAATTAATTGAGCTTGCAATGCCAGGAAAATTTAAAGCTTGGCAGTTTGGTGAAATAGAATTATGGCTTGAAAGCAAAGATTTGCAAAGCTGTACAAGAGAAGCCCTTATGTGGCTAATGAATGAAAAACTTCAATGCAATCGTGGAGACCTTCCATCATTGTTAAATAAACAAGTATTTATTGACAACGGTTTAGAAGCCCTATTAGACAAATATGACGGTTCTTGTTTCCGTCTTGTAGACCAGGTATATCCAGGAATATTTAAACAATGGCAATTCACAGAAGAAGAACAATTGCTTTGGTTCCAGGAAAACCGTATGCAGATTGCTGCAGAAGCAACAAAATGGCTTATAGAAGATCGTCTAGGTATTCCTTATGAAGATATTCCTAAAAGAATTTCTGTAAGAGAATTCCATATGAACGGATTGTCTAAACTTCTTGATTTGTTCAATCAAAATCTGTTCCAAGTCATTGAAAATGCATACCCAGAACAGTTCAAGCCTTGGCAATTCAGTGAACAAAACGAAATCTGGAAGTCTAGTAATTCACTTGAAATAGCAAAACAAGCTACTCAATGGCTAATTAGCGAAAAGCTTCATATTACCAACGAAAAAGCTGTTACCTATTTGACAAGACGACACTTCATAAGTAATGGGCTAGGTCAAATGCTCGGAACTCTGTTTAATCATTCTCCTTTCCAAGCCCTGGAAAACTTGATGCCAGAACTTAAAACTAACGAAGCTTTCCAAAAAATTCTTTTCTCTTATTCTAGAGATATACAAGAAATTGAATCAAAATGGGAAGCAATTGCTGAAAAAATTGCAATTAATCAATTCGGTAAAGCTAGATTCAAAGTAACTTTGCCAAATTTGAAAATTGCTCCTATTGTTCCAGAAAATGAACGTATTTATATAAATGCTTCAAATCAGGTCGAATACGTTCCTCAAATTCTAATACCACGATTAAATGCCCATTCTGATTTAAGCGATTTTTCTAATTGGGTTCCTTACTGTGACAGACTGATTTATTGGATGCTCGGAGATGATAGAGGTACAGGCTACACAGAGCCATCTCATCCTAAAGTTAAACTGGTATTTATTGATTCTTTGATTCCTGGTTTACGCTCAAAAGGTCTGCTAGATATAGTAGAAAGATTGCAACAGTTAGCAGTAGCCCATAACAGATTGCTAGATGTAAGAGCCGAAATAATATGAGTGAAACAAAACTTAAATTAAGAACTAACAAAGCAGAACAGCCAAAAGAAATAGTAATTATTCAGCATGTGAATCGTACGTTTTCTTTTCCTTTATGGGTTCCTATACTAGGTTTAGTTATTTATTTCGTAGGAGAAATATTGTTTTTTATAAAAGCAAATTTCCCTAAATTTAAAATATAGTTTCTTTAATGAAATTAGAAAAAATAGTTTAGTATAAACGTACTAAACTATTTTTTTATTCGATTTCATTAGCTTTTCTTTTTTCAGCTTCTTTAGATTCTATGTAAAAAGATTTAATACGACCAGGCCTATAAATTCTCTGTCTTATTAATTCTTCATCACTTGGCTCTTCATCTTCTGCTATATTATTAGTAATACTTGCAGTTGTTTCAGAAGCAAGCCTATTCACTGCTTCAATTATATTTGTTGCTGTTGCCAGTTCTGGAACATCTTTTAATGATTGAATAGAAGAACTTGATTTATTTTCTTGAATACTAACAGTATCACTGCCTGTTTCTTTACTCGTCTTGGTGGCTTTTTTACGTAACTCAGAAAAATCTGGAAGTTTTGGTTTGAAACCTTTGCCTCTTTTGGATTCTAAAGTCGTAATCTTACCTGTTTCAGGATCTTTAGGACCATCAAATTCAGAAAAAGATGATTTTTTTTCAAATTTTACATCATCCATCCATTTAGGAAATTTATTTTGAGCCAGAACCAATGAATTAGCAACAAAAAACAATATAATAAGAAAATAATAATGAATCTTCATAAAGAATCACCTATTAATATAGCAAATGATATAAATCAAACTTTCACTAAATATAACATACTTTGGTATGGTTCTAAATGCAATACAACAACAATAAAAACCAAAGAAGCGTAGCTTCTAAAAACTAAACTAATTTAATGGTATAAGGCACAGGGCCGTCCTAAAGCCCTCTTCCCTTCTCCCTCATCTCTCTTCCCTCAAAGAAAGAACGAAAAATTCTTTCTTAAATAAAAATTTGAAAAAATAAAGAGGATTATATATGAAACAAAAGTTACTATTTTTTGTTCTTTCTTTGGCGGCGATAGCCGCAATCATTGGTTGTCACTGTGGTGGTCACGCACCATACATAAATCTTCGAGAAGAAGGAGATAGGCAAATCATCACTATTGAACGTGAAGTTGGCGAAAATGGCAGATTTGCTGATATTATATTCCCCTCTGGTGCGATAATTAAGTGCACATCTGACCACACAATGAAAAAAGGCACAAAAGTTAGTGTGACAGAAAGAAAAACAACTAACAATGCCGGTTTTGCTGATGAAACCCCGGCTTATATATATGATATAACGGCTAAATTGTTCACTGGAGACGCATTGAACGGAGTATTCTCTGTAAACACTCTTGAAAAACCTCTTTCTGTGACTCTTCCAAATAATAGCAATACAGGTTTGTGCTATCTTGGAACAAGAGCTAGTGAAACCGACCCCTGGCGTTATGCTCTTGCAACAGAAAGCGGCCAAGCAAATGCAAGATTTATAAGACTTTCATCCTCTACAATTAAAACTCCGACCTTTGAACTTTACAGGTTGGGTATTCAGTCTGCTTTATTTGTCTTCAACAAGAGTGAAAATAAAGCAGAAGTTGATGCTGTCGAAATTTCCTCTGAAAATGTTGCTAAGAAAGATGACAAATATGCTGACAAGCTTATTGTTAAAATGGTTGTAGAAGGAGAAGACCTCAGCTATTTAAGTTCTGAAAACCTTGTTGCAAGAATTACTTATAGAACAAATACCCCTAAGGGCGCTGATTTAGATTTTATTTACAATAAGATAGACAGAGATGACAAAGCTGTTTCTGGCAAACAGGAACATTCTTTTGAAATCAATAACTTAATGCAGGGTATCATTGTTGGGAATAAAATGGATATAAGTTTTGTTCTTTATATTCACGACATCAGCTTAGAAGATTTTCCGACCACTTTCTTAATAGAATTCTATTCTGCAAGTTTTAACGAAAAAATTCTGCCATTCTGCTATACGCAGGTTTTCAATTTTGAAATCCAAGAACAAGAACCCCCAAGCCCGCCTACACCAACTGAAACCTATACTATAACCATAGACCTTAACGGCGGAATTCTTGATAAAACAACAATAGAATATACTGCAGAAACAGAAAGTTTTGATCTTCCAACACCAACCAAAGAAGGTTATGAATTTTTAGGTTGGACTGGTTCAGAAACTACCGTTCCTCTAACACCTATGACCATAAAACAAGGCTCAACTGGTAACAAAACTTTTACCGCTAATTGGAGCTTAATAGACTATAGCATAACCTATAACAATGTTTCTGGTTGCACATTTGCTACTGCTAACCCGACAAACTATAACATTGAGTCTGATGAGATTACTCTTTCCAACCCGACCAAAGCTAACGACACCTTCACTGGCTGGACTTATGAAGGCCAGACAACACCTCAGTTAGAAGTAAAAATACCAAAAGGTTCTACAGGAGATAAAATCTTCAATGCTAACTGGAAAAAATACGCTGTTGTTAGCTTAAAGTCTGTTGCTACCGACTTTCCTATAGATGGTCAGATTCAATTGGAATTCGATAAAGATATTGCTTGGCAAGACTCTTTCAAGGACTGCATAACAATCACCCCAATTACACCAAACATACCAACCATAACCATCAACTCATGTTCTTACAGCAATAAGATACTAACGCTGACTCTTTCAGAAAATCTCAAATATAACTCTCAATATCAAATTGCTGTTGCTGGAATTGAAAATGTTTGTGACAATAATATGACTTTCACGACTGTCGCTTGGGCTGTGACACCGCAAATTTCCAGCCAAACAAGCGATATAACTAAGGTTAATGGGGTTGACAGACTTGTTTTACAACCCACTTTCACTATTGATTATGGAAAGAAAGTGCTGAACCAGACAGCTGCTAAGAATAATATCAAATTTAATGATGCTGCTCTGCCTAATTCATGTAATATTGTTTTTGATGAAGATGGGAAAATTGCAACACTGACTTTTACAGCTAATCTTAATGTATTCTCAGATTACTCTCTTAGCTTAGAAGGGTTTGTCGATGATGACAATGCTACTATAAACGCTCAAAATTTGAGTTTCAAGACTGTTCCACCTGAAGACATAACTGGCGAAGGCACTTTAAGCAGTCCTTACCTGATTTATACTCAGGCTCATCTTAACAAGCTTAGGGATAATGCTTACCTAAAGACTGGTAAGTATTTTAAGCAGATGGATAACATTGTTATGACTGGCGACTGGACTCCTATAGGTTCAGATTTTTACCCGTTCAGCGGTTTTTATGATGGGAATAATCTTAAAATCACTGGTTTAACTATTCAAACTGGCAATGATTACGCTGGTTTATTTTCTGTTATAGGTTCTAGTAGCAAATCTAAAATAGAAAATCTGAAACTAGAAAATGTTAATATAAATGGTAAGAATTATGTTGGTGCTCTGAGTGGTTATATAAATAATGCAGATATTACCAATATTCATGTTATAGGAGAAAAAATAAGCATCATAGGTGATTATCAATATATAGGCGGTCTGGCTGGGGAATGCAGAGGTGTTAATATTGCTAGTTGTTCTGTTGATTCACCCAATGGATTAGTATATGGTGGAGATACAGGGTTCGATATTGGTGGTTTGATTGGTTTAACTACTACTTCTAAAAGCACTATTTCAGGTTCTTTTGTTTCTGTTAAAATTCAAGGGAATACATATGTCGGTGGTTTGGTTGGGAATATGGAATATTGTGATGTTAAAAACTCCTATTCTGATTCAAACTTAACTGTCTTAGGAGTTAATTCAAGCGATATTGGCGGTCTTATTGGTTATATGAATAATGATTATTCCTCATTTAATAACTGCTATGCAAAAATGGCCTATGGTTCAGGGTCAGATAGTTACGGATGTTGTCTTGTTGGATATATAGATTCAAATCCTTTTGAAAATAGTATTAATAATTTTGCATGGAGGAGTGAACTTCCTATTAATAGTACGAAAATTTTGTATGTATTTGGGGACGAAATGAGTCCAGAAGATGGGAAAGACTCAACTAGAAACAACTATTTCTCCAATGGCTACCCCTCTGAAGATTTAACTGGAGCCAATTGGATGGCTTGGAACTCCGAAGTATGGGATAACCAAACTCCTGGCAGTTGGCCGAAACTGAAGTGGCAGTCAGGAAACTGAAGTGGCAGTCAGGAAACTGAGAATTGAGAGGGAAAGCTTTGCTTTGCTAGAAAAAACGCCTGAATTAATTCAGGCGTTTTTTTTTATCTAACTACAATAAAAACTAAATAAATTCCAAACTCTTGTCGAAGATAAAGATATGACTGACGCTATCATTCAGTATGCTGAATGGGAAACTGTCTATCAAATTTCGTTTTCTTTTTGAAACGAAATTGATGCAGACATCTTAGTTAGATTTTCTATGATGTAAGGAAGAATGAGGATTTATGAAGATTTCTACCTCAAGGTTTGGAACAATTGACGTAAGCGAAGAAGAAATAGTCCGCTTTGAAGAAGGTCTATTAGGTTTCGGAGATTATCACAGGTATGTGATTCTCAACGCTTCTGAAAAGAATTCTCCTTTCAGGTGGCTACAATGCTTAGATGATGGCAATCTTGCATTTGTCATTATTGAACCTCTGAATTTCATGTTTGAATATGATATAGAAATTTCAGATTCTGATCAGGAATTTGTAGGACTTACCAGAGGTGAGGATGCAATTCTTTATGCAATTGTTTCTATTCCAGCAAATCCTCAAAACATGACAGCAAATTTACAAGGACCGCTGCTTATAAATGTGGTTAACCGCAAGGGAAGACAGATTATATCCAGCAATCCTAAACATCAAATAAAGACGAAGATTTTGGACGAAATGCAGATTCGGGCTAGGAAGCTTCAAGAGCTGAATAAGTCTTTAAACCCTAAAGAAAAGGGGGAATAAAGCAAATGCTCGTATTAACCCGAAAAATCAACGAAAAGATTGTAATTGGCGATGATATCGAGATTGTTTTGGTTGATATAACCAAAGATCAAGTGAAAATCGGTATAAACGCCCCTAGAAATGTTAAGGTACACCGTTGGGAAGTTTACGAAGAAATTCAAAAAGAAAATAGAGAAGCGGCTCAAATGCCAAGTTTGGATCCATTAGCAAACTTACCGATGGATTTCTTAAAAAATTTAGGAAAAAAAGATATTGTAGTAAAAAAACGCAAAAAATGAAGCTTTTTGTAGATTTTTGCTAATAATTGGTCATATCTGTCGGAAATCAGGTTAAGAGTAGAGATAATTATTTTCCGATAGGAAAGATATACGGGGGATAAGGCGATTAAGCTTAGAAGGATTCAACATCCCCTAACATAATTCATGGAGGCAAACCAATGAGTCTACGTATTAACTCTAATGTTACTGCAATGACCGCTCATGGTAATCTGGTAACTAACGATTCCAGATTGTCTACTTCAATTGAAAAGCTGTCATCAGGGCTTAGAATCAATCGTGCCGCAGACGATGCTGCTGGTCTTACCATTTCAGAAAAATTAAAGACCCAGATCCGCGGTATAGCTCGTGCACAACAGAATGTTCAGGATGGTATCAGTCTCATCCAGACAGCAGAAGGTGCACTTAACGAAACACACAGTATGTTACAGCGTATGCGTGAACTGGCTATTCAGTCAGGCAACGATACTCTCACCACTACTGACCGTCTCGAAATCCAAAAAGAAATCGCTCAGCTCAAGGAAGATATTGACCGTATCGCTAACGATACTGAATACAATACTAAAAAACTCCTTGACGGCACTGGAACCGCTGCTATTTCAACCAGCGACCCAGCTAATCTTACTGGTATCGCTTGCGGTACTGTACTAACATTTTCAGACTTTTCCGTAACCGTTATGGTAAAACAGGAAGTTATTCCTGGTATTGGTTACAAAAGCTATGACGGTGTTGCTGAAGTTCAGCGCTCTGCTATATTCACAACTGTAGACGGTGAAATAGCAAGCTCATCTACTACACTTCAGTCTATTGCGAACTTTTATGACGCAGAAGGCAATTTCATTCTTGACCTTCCACAAACCCTTTATCTCCAAGGCGACAACCATCAAGGCACCTGTACTGTAAGTAAAGATCTCACTCTTGCTCAGTTAACTGAACGCATTGAAGCTATGGCTACTGCTGACCAGCTTGACAAAGGCTTGCACTTCGAAGGTTCTACTGCAAAATTAGAACTTTCTGGCGACAACAATGGTCAGATTACTGTAGTTTCTGGTAGAACCGGAGAAGTTGGCAGAATCAATTTCACTGGTAGTGAAGATCTTGTAAAAGCTCTTGGTTTTGAAGATGTAATCAAAGCAGAAGACCCTGTTTATTCTGTTGCTGTTACAAACCTTGGTGTTGAATATGGCGCTCGCAAGACTTTGACTACACAGGTTTCAGGTAATCGTGCTTCCGGTCTTATCGAAGGCATCGACCTTTTCTATGAACCTCCGCAGTCTGCAAAGGTAACCACTCAGGAATCTTACGTTGGCGTTGAAATTAAAAACGATATTACTTTTGATATTAACGATTCTGTAGACTCTGCTTTTGGCGGTCTTGGAGCTCCTGTAACAATTACTGTTCCTGCGGGTAATTATAGTATGGAACAGGTAGCCGAAATGGTTAATGCTCAGATTATTGATGCTTACGGTGGAAATACTCCATTGATAACCTGTTCTATTAACGACCATTATTCAATTCAATTCACTTCAGTTAATACAGGTTCTGCTGGTTGGGTAAGTATTCAGAATACTACTCCTGCTGGAACAAACGAACTTGGTCTTACAAATGGTACTTATCATGGCACTGGCGGCGGTTCTGCCTACTATGTAGCAGACTTAGCCAACAATGGTTTGATTCAGGACTGGGATTATGCATCTAATAATGTTCAGTTTAAAATCGAAGATATGCATGGCAATTCTGTTGATATAACTCTTGATCAGGATTACACTTTGTTAACTGCTCAGGATATAGCTAATGACATCAATTCTCAGATAGGTACAAATTCTGCACCAAGTTCTATGTCGGTTAAAGCAGAAGTTATAAATGGTGTTCTTTCATTCCGTTCTACAGAAACCGGTTATAATTCAGGTTTTTCACTAACCGATACTGCTAATCTCAATAAACTTCAGATGAGTGAAGGGCAATATTACAATGGTGTTGACGGCAATGTTGCCAACCAGGACTTTGCCTATACTCAGTCAGCTTCTAGCTATGGTTTCACTGTAGCCGGAACTTCTCCGACAGATGATCTTGTGTTTACAATTGCAGACCTTGACGGCACTGCAATGCAGATAACAATTCCCGCTGGTGATGCAGGTTACGAAATTGATCCTGCAACAGGAGGTTTAAATGCTGGTCCTAGCAGTGGTTCTTCCTTTGTATCTGCTACTTATATTGTTTCGGAAATTAATAAAGCAGCTAATGCTGCTGGCTGCAAAATACACGCAGAATTCGATACATTGAGTAAAAGAATTAAATTGGTTTCTGATGTAACTGGTAAAGAAGGAAAGATTGTTATCACCGATAACAGCGAACCACCTAGCCAGAACAATCTCAGAACTGTATTTGATGTTGAGCAGGCCACTTACATGAACGGTATAGGCCAGACTGCTTACACAATGCATGTTAAAGATACTTCAATCACTTTCCAGATTGGTCCAAACGAAGGTGCTACTGCTACATGTAATATCACTAGAATGGACGTTAGAGCTCTTGGAATTGAAGATCTTGACCTCACTACCAGAGAATCTGCCAATCGTGCAATAGGTATTGTAGATAACGCTTTGCAGATTGTTTCTTCAGAACGTGCAAAACTTGGCGCCATTCAGAACCGAATGGAATACACCAGCAATTCTCTTGCTGTAGCAAGTGAAAATATGACCAACGCTCAGTCTCGTATAGCTGATGTTGATATGGCTTCTGAAGTCATTGAAATGACATCCGCCCAAATCTTGCAGCAAGCAAGTAACGCTATGGTTGCTCAAGCTAATACTGCAGCACAGACTGTTCTCCAGCTATTGAGATAACAGCTAATCTTATGAAACTCATTAAACCGAATTGATCGTTAGCTTTTCGGTTTGACTCAAAAATTTAGGTTTGCATCCAGCCACCCGGGTAGGGTGGCATTTTTTTTGCAAATTCATTAGTCTTTAAAAGAGTTATGGCAATCCATAAAAGATTTTAAATGCTTTTTCCATGTTAGCCCAAGCCAAAATATTGACTATTAGCAAAATTAATTGTAGGCTATAATAATTGTAGACTACTACTCAGAGGTTTTTAATGAAGAAACTGACTGCTATATTACTTTTGATCCTAACTATTTTATTTATAGGCATTATAATCTATTTTGCCAGAGAAACATCAGGTATAATGTTTCCCAAGAAACAATCTTCCGTCTCAGGTTATTCAACTGATAGTCAAAAAACAGAAGGAATTTTACCTAGTGGATGCATACCTTCCAAAGAAGCTTCAAAAAATCTCGACCCAAGTAAAGAGCCTCAACGTGAATTAGATGCATCAGAAAAATTTAAAAGATATTTAAATAGATTGATGTATAAGTTAGAAGATTTTTGGGAAGATTATTCTCTTCCAATTATAGGTTTTTGTTTTGCTTATTTTCTACTGACAATCATTTTATCTATAATGACCATTGCTGATAAAAGCAAAAAACAAGTTCATTCAGACGAAGAATACAAAGTATTAGACGAAAAACTTGCTCAGGTTCAAAATAAATTAGACGAAAGCAACAAATTCAATGAAGATTTAAAAACTAAGCTTGAAACTAACAAAGTTGATTCTGAAAAAATTAGTCAGCTTCAACAAAGCCTTGATGAAAAAAATAAAGAACTAGAAGAAAACAAATCAAATCTTGAAAGCAAAATATCAGAATTTGATAAGTTAAAAGCCGAAGCCGAAACAGTTAGCAGTAAAGCTGAAAACTTAGAAAAAGACAATAAAGGTATTCGACGTGAAGTCGACAAACTTAATTCCAAACTAAAAGCTTCTGATTCAGAAAAAGATGAATTAAAAGCAAAAATCATCGAACTTGGAAAACAAATCGAAGAACAGAGTGAAGAATTAAAAGCTGCAGCTGCCAACGCTAAAGGTGGTAAAGAAGCTATTCCGCCAGCTGCTTACCAAATTCTCTATCTATTGCAGAAAGAAGGTCGTTTAATAGATCTTTTGAACGAAGATATTTCTGGAATAGAAGATGAAGATTTAGGTGGTGCAGTTCGACCTGTTTTGGAAGGCTGTGCAAAACTTTTAAAAGACCGCCTTGTTGTTGAACCTGTTTTAAAGGAAGAAGAAGGCAGTGTTGTTACAGTCGATGAAGCTGACCCGGAAACAATAAAACTTTCTGGTACTGTTCCTGAATCTGGTCCTTACAAAGGCGAACTCATACATCATGGCTGGCGCCTCAAAGAATGTAACCTGCCAGAACTGGTAGATGGCTGGAAAGGTAACGTAATAGCACCAGCCGAAATAGAAATAAGTTAAGGAGTTTCCCCATGGCAAAACAAAAATACATTGTAGGTATAGACTTAGGAACAACTAACATTGTAGTGGGGTATGCTCCATTAGTAATAAAAGAAGATGAAAAGCCGGAAATAAACTTAGCTCCCATTGCTCAGGAACTCGCTAAAGGAGCTGTTGAAGCACTTGAAGTATTGCCTTCATTCATTTTTGAAAGAATCAAAGAAAAGCCAGTTCTAGATTGGGATTTGGAATCAAAATTTATAATTGGTGAATATGCTAGAGAAAGAGGCTCTGAAGTGCCTGATAGACTTATTTCTTCAGCAAAATCATGGCTTTGCAATCCTAGAATTAACCGCAAAGAAGCAATTCTTCCTTGGAATGCTCCAGAAGGTGCCGAAAAAATATCACCTTTCCAGGCAATGGTAATGTTTTTAAACCATGTTAGAGAAGCCTGGAACCGCAAATTTCCAAAAGATAAATTAGAAAACCAAAAAGTCGTTGTTACTATTCCAGCCTCTTTTGACGCAGCCGCAAGAGACTTGGTCGTAGAAGCCTCTAAAAAAGCAGGGTTATCAACAATTACATTGTTAGAAGAGCCACAGGCAGCTTTCTATTCATGGATTTCACAGAACGAAAAACCTTGGCGTAAACAGGTTTCAAAAGGCGATACGGTTTTAGTTGTTGACGTTGGCGGCGGTACAACTGACTTCTCACTTATTGAAATCAGCGAATCAGACGGTGATTTAAGTCTAGAACGTGTTGCAGTTGGCAATCATATTCTGCTTGGTGGCGATAATATGGATTTGACTTTGGCTTATATAGCAAAACAAAAACTTGAAGCAGCCAATAAAAAGGTCAGCCATTGGCAGACAATTCAGTTGAGTCATCAGTGCAGAAAAGCCAAGGAAGAACTGCTAACAGATACTTCAAAAGAATCTGCACCAGTTGTTATTTCTGGCCGTGGCAGCTCACTGATTGCAAATACAATAAAAACCACAATAGAACGTAAAGATATAGAACAAACTCTATTGGAAGGATTCTTCCCCAAATGTTCTTTTGAAGATTCTCCTGTTGAAGCTACTGAAGGTGGCGTTAGAGAAATCAACTTAATGTATGCTGCTGACCCTGCAATAACCCGACATCTAGCTAAGTTCTTACGAAGCCAGAACAACGAAACAAAGACATACGGTTACCCTAGAGCTATTCTTTTCAATGGTGGTGTTTTCAAGTCTGAAATATTCAAGAAGAAACTTATAGAAGTTCTTAACTCTTGGCTAAAAGATGCCGGGAAAGAACCCATCAAAGTCCTAGAAGGAGCAGAACTTTCTCAAGCAGTTGCCAGAGGTGCTACCTATTTCGGAACAGTAAGCGAAGGTCATGGAATACGTATAAGAGGCGGTGTATCTCAGTCTTATTATTTGGGTGTTGAATCTGCTATTCCAGCAATACCTGGTTTCAAACCGCCAATTAAAGCTCTATGTGTTGCAAAACAAGGAACTGAAGAAGGCACAACACTTGATGTTCCCGATAGAACCTTTGCAATCAGAATCGGCAAAACAGCTGAATTTAAGTTCTTCAAATCAAATTGCAGACGAGACGACAACTTCGGCGAAATCTTCGAAGATATGGATGAAAGCTTTGAAGACACTAGTTCTTTAAGGTTAGAACTAGAAGCTTATGAAGGCATGAAGCCAGGCGATATTGTAGATGTTAAACTTCAAGTAGTAATCACAGAAATAGGCACCTTAGAAGTTTACTGCATCGAACTTAATGGTGACCACCGCTGGAAGTTGGAATTCAACGTCAGAGAAACCGCTTGACAAACTGAAAGTTGAAAGGTAAAAACGGAAAGCTTTTTTGTAGTTATTGTTCTAAAGCCCCTCCTTGAGGTTTTAGCCTCTTGTTTATGATTGCTGCGATTGGTTTTATGTTTAGCTTAAGCTTAGCAAAATATCGTATATTGCAAACGACGATTACTTTCTTGCCTTCGCCTAAACAATCACCACCCATTACCACCACCAACCACAAGGCTGCAAGCCTTTCCGTTTTCATTTTTCAACTCTTTACTCTCCACTCTCTGCTCTAAGAGGCCCTCGTCCGCTCTTCTGCTCTCAACTCTCAGTTTTCAGTTCTCCGTTTTCAGTTCTCAACTCTCAACTCTTTAACATTTGACTATTTATCTAATACTTTGTAAGCTAATACGTAAAGAAATAATAAGGAATAGACCTGATGGGTATTTTAGATAAAGCTTTAAATATACGTTACGTAATAGGAATAGACTTGGGAACCACCCAATGTGCTCTTTCATACTGCGATTTGCACGACAAGAATCTGAAGATTAAAAATCTTCCTATAACTCAGCTTGTAAACGACAGTATGATTGACGATTTGCCAACACTGCCTTCTAACATTTACTTAGTTGAAGAAACAAGGGTTCTTAAACGTCCTGAGTGGATGGAAAGACCTGGCAAAATCATAGGCAATTATGCAAAAGAGCTTGGCAGTCAGGTTCCAGGTCGATACATTCATAGTAGTAAGTCCTGGCTTTGCCATCCTAGAGCAGAAAGGCAATCTCCTATTTTGCCATGGCAGAGCGAAATAACAGATAAAAAGATTTCTCCTGTAGATGCTGCCTGCGAATATTTAACTTATCTAAAAAATCTATGGGATGCTAAAATAGGTATCGAAGGCGAAGATTCTCTTTTTGAAAAGCAGAAGGTAATCGTTACTGTTCCTGCTTCTTTTGACCCGTCAGCTCGAAACTTAACTTTAGAAGCAATCGAAAAAGCAGGTATAAAAAACTATTCATTACTAGAAGAACCCCAAGCAGCTTTTTACGACTATTTGCAGAGAAACCCCACAACTATGGTTTCAGAATTAAAAGGTGTTGACACTGTGTTAGTCATAGATGTTGGTGGTGGAACAACAGATTTTAGCCTGATTGGTGTAAAATGGGTTAAAGACGGCAATCATGCGGAATTTACAAGACTAGCAGTAGGTCCACATCTGTTAATTGGCGGTGATAACCTTGATTTAACCTTAGCTAGAAATGCCGAAGCTTCTTTTAATAACAAAGGAAAAAGACTTAACTCTAAGCAATGGCTTTCTTTGCTCGCTCAAAGCCGAATTCAAAAAGAAAAGATTCTTTCTGACGAAAGCAACGGCAAAATAGATTTTACTATTACTGGTTCTGGAAGTGGTGTATTGTCTGGCTCTGCACGAGTTCAAATCGAAGCCAATAAATTAAGACAAATCCTTATAGACGGTTTTTTCCCATTGGTTGATTCCAATGAATACCCTGATGAAAGCGAAGCTTTGGGCTTGTCGGAAGCAGGTTTGCCTTTCACCAAAGACGCTGCCGTAACCAAGCATTTAGCTGCATTCTTAAAAGATAACGATGTAATGCCAGATGCAGTCTTGTTTAATGGTGGAACAATGAAGGCAGACTGCTTGCGTCAGCGCTTGTGCGAAATTATTGGATTATGGCGTGGAGAGGAACCTAAAGTATTAGAAAATCCTCATCCTATCTTAGCTGTTGCTGCTGGTGCTGCTTATTATGGGGTCGTAGGCGTAGGCTTAGGTCAGAAGATTCATAGTGGAAACCCGGTGTCTATATATTTGGGAATAGGCAATTCTTCTAGTTCTACAATAGATAAATATGTTCCAGAACAGCTTATCTGCATTTTGCCTAAGGGCTCTGAAACAGAAACTGATTACGACTTAAAGGGCAAAACTCTTGGCATAGATTTAAGCCATGATGCTGCTTTTTATCTGTTTTATACTCCGTTACCGCCAAAAGCAGAAGAGTTTGGTAGAACTATTCGATTCAACTCAAAACGCTATTTACCTCTTCCCCCCTGCAAATTAAAAGCTCAAACAGCAAAGGGCGAAAGACAGGTAAACATTCGCATAAAACTGAGAGAAACAGGCTATTTACAGATTTTCTGCGAAGAATTAAAGGGTAGTTTTTCTCAGGAACTGCGATTTGATTTGGGCGAAAACGATAAGAAAGCCGATAACTCTACACCAGTTAAGCGTAAGGTTCCGTTGACTAGTGCTCAATTAAAAGATATTTCTTCAATTTTAGATGATGCTTTTGCAGGTAAACTAGAGTTTAATTCAATTTTTAAGGAAATAGAAAAGATTATCGGCAGCGATAGAAACTCTTGGGATGCTGAAATGCTCAGACAGTTATTTGATGTTGTCATAGAAAGAGAAGCTGATTTCCGACAGAGTCAAGCTTCTATGACTATCTGGTGCAGATTATTGGGTTACACTTTAAGACCTGGTTACGGTGTAAAAAATGATAATGAACGTGTTGACCGTATGTGGAAAATGGTTTATGAATCATTCGACTACGACAATGTTGAATTCTGGGCAGAATGGTGGGGTATGTGGAAACGCATAGCACCAGGACTTTCACCAGAACGACAATTTTCATTAGAAAAGCTTATTATGCCTATTCTTTTCCCGCCGAAAAAACGAGATAAAAAGTTGAGAAAAATAGTTCAGCACGAAAGAAACCAGCTTTGGAGACTATTAGGACATTTAGAACGTTTAAGCGTTGAAGAAAAGAAATCTATAGGAGATTTGATACTTAACACTCCAATGTGTTTTGGAGTTGATTTCGTATCTTTAAGCACTTTGGCAAGACTTGGAACCAGAGAACTTGCTTATGCTCAAGACAGCCTTATGGTGCCACCAAGTGTAGCAAATGAATGGGCAGCAAAATTACTTAGAAAGGCAATTCCAGGCAGTTCATATCTAGACACAGCATTACGTGAAATAGGCAGAAAAACTGGTGATAGAATGGTCCAAATTGAAGACCAGCTTAGAAACGATATTTTAGAAGTCTTTAAAAAGAAGCTTAAAAAGAAGAACTTCATTAAACCTCTTCTCAAAGCTGTTAAGTTAGAAGAAAACGATTTGCAGGAAATAACTGGTGAAGTATTGCCTTCTGGTTTCGTTTGGGTAAAAGATGAAAATGATAGCTGAAAATTAACGGAAGTTAATTTTAGGACGGTTTAAAAAAAGGATTATAAGCGAAACAAATAAACATATGAAAAAAAAGATCTTAATTATTTCAATAATCTTATCTGTTTTAATCATAACTATAATATCCACCATAATATATTTATTTGTCACAATTACTCCATATTATCGTGTATATGCAAACAAATACCTTGTAGAAAAATTCAAACCTGACTATCAATATATAGACGAAAACCTTAACGATTGGTTAAGAGACAATACTTTCGCAAATAAAAACATAAAAGAAAAGAACAAAAATTTGAAACCTTTTATCCCATCAGAAGCAAATTTGTTTAAACCAGAATCAGAAAAAAACTTGCTCGATAATATCGAAAGCATAGTTCCTGATAACATGGAAAAAATAAAAAGTAACCTGATAAACTATAGAATAACCAACTGGATGAAAAAACATAAAAAAATTGATTCATCTGATTCAGAAGAAAATTTTACAGAATACCTAATTCGTCCTGAATATGAAACAATAAAAGAAACGGCAATATACTGGTATTTTTTGAGTAGATACTTAGAAAAAACAAATGATTATCAAAATTCATTAACATTAAGTCTAGGAATTTTTTATTTATCAAGAGATTGGGAAAGAGGATATTGTGACGAATATATCGCTATCAATAAAGCTTTGAGTCGAAGCCTCTGCAGAATAGGTTGCAGATCTATTCTAGTTTGGGCTAGTAAACCAAAGCCTCAAAATTTCTCTTTAAGCAAAAATTATGCAAAAGATATCTTAGAATATGTAAAAACTGAATCTCCAGCTTCTTTGAATGTTAAATATGAACGCAAACAATTTGAAGATATTTTGACTTCAGATGTAATAAAAAACCGTTATAAAAAGGAATCTGTCATTCTTTCTTCACTGAAAGAAACCGATACATATAAAAATATTATAGACGAAATTTATGAAAAACCACTGAAATTTATTGATAAACCTTTATACGAAATAAACAAAGAATTTGGCTATTATAAAGATAATATGAATAAACTCTTTAAAAACCAATCAAATTCTATCAATATTTTTCCCTTTATTTTTAATCCTGAAAAAAACTTAACATTACATTTAATAAATCAAAGAGACCATGATTTTGTCAGTATGAAATTATCCCATGAGCAAAAGCTTGCTGAGCTGGAATTTACAGCCATTGCTTTAGCTGTAAATGCTTATGTTTCTCAAAACAATAAAATGCCAAACAATATGGATGAGTTGAACAAATGGTTTGGAGAAGAACTACCTAAGAATAGACTGACCAATGAACCTTATGTATTAAATATAACAGGGAAACATTTACTTTATAACAAAGGGATTGATGGAATAGAAAATTTAGATTCAAAAGATACAGATGACATTTATTTTAATCTAACAATGTAACATAAGATTATATATTTCTGAATTCTCTTTCTTGCCTCTAATCTCAAAAAAAATGAATTGATTTACATACTAAAAATCTGTAATAATTTAATAAGAAAGTTATGGAGGAACTACAATGAAATTTTTATTGGTATGTGCTACTCTTTGTTTGATCAATTCTCTTTGTATGGCTGACAGCAAAAAAGACATTGATATGACAAAGCAAAAAGAAAATATTAAGTGTGCAACTTTAGACATTCAAGTTACTTTTATCGGTCATGCTTCTTTGATGATTGAAAACAACGGTAAGGTTTATCATATAGACCCATGGAGCGAAATGGGTGATTATTTAAAATTTCCAAAAGCAGATATTATTCTGGTTACTCACGAACATTTTGATCATTATGACAAAAAACTTATAAATAAAATTTCAAAAGATAGCACAAAAATAGTTACAACAGCTACTGTAGCAGAAGACTTTGGGAAAAATGCCAATATGACTGTTTTATCTAATGGCGAAAGCACAACTGTTGATGGTTTAAAAGTTGAAGCAGTTCCAGCTTATAATATCCAACACACTCGAGACGGGAAAAATCCATTCCATCCAAAAGGAAGAGGAAATGGATACATTCTTACCATTGATGGATTACGAGTTTATATAGCTGGCGACACAGAAAATGTTCCAGAATTAAAAGAACTTAAAAATATTGATGTAGCTTTCTTACCTTTTAATCTGCCATACACTATGGATAAAGCAATGTTTGAAGATTTGGCAAAAAGCATTAAAGCTAAATATTTGTATCCATACCATACAATGGGAATGGACCAGAAGACTATCGAAAGCATAAATGTTCCTGACAGTGCTGTAAGAATCAGGAAATTTGAAAAAGATTAAAAATATATTTTTACAAATTTAATACGGAGAAAAAAAATGAAAATATATGCTGGTTCAGATCATGCAGGTCTATCTTTAAAGAAAATTCTAATCGCCCATCTAGAAAAGACTGGTCATCAAGTAGAAGATTTAGGAACCTATACTTCTGATTCTTGCGATTATCCTGATTATGCTCATAAAGTTGCAGAAAAAGTATTGGCCGATCCTGATTCAAAAGGCCTTTTAGTTTGTGGTTCAGGAATAGGTATTTCTATTGCGGCAAACCGTCATCCTGGTATCAGAGCTGCCCTTGTTCACTGCTCTCTTGAAGCAGAACTTTCCAGAAAACATAATAATGCAAATATAATTGTAATGGGCGGAAGAATTATTGGTGAAGAAATAGCCAAAGATGCACTAGATAAGTTTTTATCTACTGATTTTGAAGGCGGTCGTCACGAAAAGCGTATTCAAAAGATAGAAATAAGCTAATTTATATTAATATTTCTTACAGAGACAAAATAACGAAATTCTTATGAATTTCGTTATTTTATTTGTTTTAGTAATTACTTAGATATTGTTTTAAATAAAACTTTCATTATATAATAGTCTATATGAAAGAAAACTCATCAAAGCTATCATTCATCCTTGTATTAATATGTTTTTTACTGATTTTTACAGAATCAGTAAAAGCAGATGATACTGGTCACGAATATAAGTTTTTTGTTTCTATCTGCAAAACAGGAAAAGGTGACTACAATCTTTTCGAACCAGAAGGAATGTGTTTCTCTAACGATGGTAGAATGTTAGCTTTAACAGACACCCATAATAACAGAGTTAAGCTTTACTCTGTAGATCCAAGCCTATTAGCTTCCATTCCATTAAGACTAGAAATGATATACGGCGACCTATGGCCTTGGGATAACCGCGTTTTACCAGGAGATTCTAACGACAGATACAGAGAAGACGATTATTTGAGCAGTAGATATCCAGCTCCCAACTATCTTTATGGCAGAGCCTATCAGCACGGTCAAAGCAGAATAAGACCTGCAGAAAAGATTCCTATGGATCATTTTAATCTTCCTGTCGGCGTCGGTTGGATAAAAAATGACACAATACTGGTTTGTGATACGGGAAACCATAGAATAAAGGCATTGAAATTAAATGGAGAAGTTAGCTTTATTTTAGGACAAGAAGGTTGGAAAGACGGTTATTTTCATCATCCATTAAGTGTAGACACAGATTGTGCTGGCAGAATCTACGTAGCAGAACCTCGCGGTAATTATCTCAGAGATTTTCCTCTTGATTGGGGACAAAGAATGAGAGTTCAAGGCAATCGCATTCAGATTTTTGATACAAATTTAAGGCCATCTCAACGTTTGGGCCATATGCACCATATGTCTGGAAGAGACTACAAACAGTTTAAAAACCTGACTCGTGTTTGGGTAGACGCCAATGGTGACATTTATGTCGCTGATAATGGCAATCACCGTATTCTTGTATTCGAAAACAATATGACTATAAAAGAAGAAATTATTAAATGGGAAGGCTATACAATGCGCTATCCCAACTCTTTTGATGTAGCCAAAAACGGATGGATGGCCATTGCAGATACTGGAAATCATAAAATTCTTATACTAGATGAAAAAAGGGAACTTAGACAAATAATAGGAGGATTCGGAGCCAGTAATGGCAAATTTATAAGACCTCACGATGTTCGTTTTGGTCCTAATGGAGACTTATATGTTTTAGATACAGGAAACGGACGAATTCAAATTTTTAAAGGGATGTACATTCCAGAACAGTTCCCACGCTGTCCAGAACCAGAACCTGTTCAGCCAGTTAAAAAGCTGAAAAAGAAATTACCCAAAACTAAACCCAAAGATTCTTACTAAACCATTTTCCAATGGGCAACTTATTATAATAATTATTTATATACATAGTCTTACTTCTCTCTCAATTAGGTTATGATTGTTGTGATTGGTCTTATAGGTTTTATTGCTTAGTTTAAACACCTCAAAGTATCGGTTATTTATAAATTTGATGACTTACAGATTTACTTCTAAACAATCACCACCCATCACCTATAACCCTCTTCGTCTGTTCTTCCCTTCTCCCTTCTCAATTCTCTGCTCTTTTCTCCAACTCTCCTCCATCCATCACCAACCACCAACAACTCACCACGCCAAGCTGTGCTTGGCTCTCCCATCTTCCCTCTTATATCAAACAACTATTTTGCCGATATTAGCCTATATATTAAACAAAACTTGGGGGCATATAATGAACGCATTTTTTATTGGAATCGGCGGAATGGGTATGAGTGGCCTAGCTAAAATTTTACATTCAGCAGGCTTTAAAGTTGCTGGTTCTGACAGAAATTTAGAAGGTGATTACTGCAAACGTCTAATAGCAATGGGTGTTAAGATTTATCCACAAGACGGAAAAGGTCCTGAACTTTTTATGCAAGAAACAGGCTTAAAAGCCAACGAATTTAAAATTGTAAAATCTACTGCAGTTGAAAGCACTGTTCCTGATGTTGTTACCGCTGAAAAATTGGGTATTGAACAAATAATGCGTTCTGATCTTCTTGCCCAGATGTTTAATGAAAAAAAAGGTATTGCTATAGGTGGCACCGCAGGAAAAACTACTACTACTGGTCTTATTGCCTGGGTCTTAAAATATTGTGGTTTGGAACCTTCTTGTGCAGTAGGCGGTATCATTTCTGGTCTCGACACTAATGCTTTTCAAGGTTCTGGAGAACATTTCGTTATCGAAGCCGATGAATCTGACGGTTCAATAGTTAAATACAGACCTCATATTTCAGTTGTCACAAATATTTCTCACGACCATAAAACAATCGACGAACTGGAAGACTTATTTCTTCAGTTCTTTGAACATACAGATGATAATGGACTCAGACTTGTTTGCGCCGATGATAAACATGCCATGGAACTCTGTCAAAAATGTTCAAAGAAAGTTAAAACTTATGGTCTAGCAGAAAATGCAGACTATAGAGCTGAAAACATCGAATATGGTAATGTTTCTGTAAAATTCACTGTTTCAGGTGTTCCATTTGATGTCAGATTACCTGGAGAACATAATATTAAAAATGTTTTAGCTGTTATTGCAATAGGTTTAGAATGTGGCTTAACTTTGGAAGCAATCTCTGAAGCGATGAATTCCTTTGGCGGCATGAAACGACGTTTTGAAAAAGTTGGTGTAGCTAAAGGTGTTACGGTAATTGATGATTTCGCTCATAATCCAGCAGAAATAGAAGCCGCAATGAAAGCCGCAAGAAAAGCTTCTGACAGATGCTTCTTCGTTTATCAGCCTCATGGGTTCGGACCAACTAATTTCACCAAAGATCAGCTTGTTAAGGTTTTTTCTTCTGTAAAAGACAACGAATATCTATATCTTGATGAAATATACTACGGTGGTGGAACAGTTGATAAAAATATCAGCTCAAAAGATTTAATAGAAGCTGTTGGAACCAAAGTTAAGAATATTTTCTGCCCTGGCAGTCGTGATAAGATTGTTGATAATATTGTGGAAAAAGCCCAAACAGGAGATATGGTCCTGGTAATGGGTGCCAGAGATGTTAATCAAATTTGCCCAGTGATATTAAGTAAGATAGAAGATAGAAAATAGAGAAGTTGGCTTTTAATTTATATTAAGATCGAAATAAAAAAACTGGCTTCCGCCAGTTTTTTTATTTATCTGATTTTTCTTTTACTGTTGTTGCCTACCTTCAATAGTAGCTAAAAGCATAGCACCAGCCATAGCCATCTTTAAATCTATAGACTCTCCAGAGTTTTGATAAATCTTAACTTTAAGACCATAAAAGAATGGATTAAAATCTTGGATGAAGGAAGCTAAAGTTGTGCCAGCATTATTTTTTAAATAATAGGTTTGAGGTATTAGATGACCAAAAGGACAAAAACGTCTGACTACAGCCATAGTCATGTTATCTTCTTCCATTTTTCCAACTTCACTGGCACTTTCACTGTCTAACATAATCCAACTGTCTCTAAAAATTGATTGGAGCCCCTGTCTTCTCCAGTAACCAAGTAAATTATTGCTAGCTGAATCATAAATATTATAAGTAGCACTAAAGTCTAATATTTCTGGAGTCTGAATCCTTAATAATTCCTTTTTCTGTGCTTCATCAGCATAAAGTCTAATATCTTCTTTTAATTTAAAAGCTTTCTGAACACAAACTCCGATGAGCTTATCTTTATTGTCAAAAATGTTTAGTATTTTATTAAAAGAAAGACTAAAAATCTTCGTTTTAACCATAAAGTCATAATCAGCCATTTTTCATTTCTCCTAACATAATCAGATTTTATTGCTAATTAGTTTTACACTTATATATTACCTAAAAAAAAATAAAAAGAAAAGATTAAACCTTTTTCACTATAGCCAATTCATTATATCTAAAAAAAAATAACACTTTAGCCGATAGCCTTATGCGTATATTGTCAAAATTTTTCTAAGTCAGAATATAACGGAAAAATATGCAGAAACAAACATTAAATAGAAGGCTAAACAAACAAATCCGAGGCTTAATTCTCCTCGCAATTTTTAATTTCTTATTCCTAAACTCTTTGTACGCTTTTGAAGTTTCTGTAGATTCCCAAAAATATCCAGTAGAAGTTTATGGAGATTACTTGGAATATAGAACCCGTGATGAACAAGTCATAGCAAAAGGAAAAGCCTATATTTCCTATCAGGATATGAAAATAAGTGGTGACAATATTCAAGCTAACACAGGAACCGAAGACATATTTGCCCAAGGCGAAGTAGACTTTTGGAAAGGCTATGATCAGGTAAGTGGTGATTTTATTGTTTATAACATGAAAACCGGTCGTGGCTGGATGCGTAATGCAGAAGTAAAAAAAAGTAGAAACTATTTTAAAGCAAAAGACGTCTATTTAAGCCCAGAACATACTATTGCACACGATATAATGCAGACTACCTGTGATAACATTGACCACCCGCATTATCGTCTAGAAGCTAGACTTCTTGAAAGCTACCCAGGTCATTCTATGACAATGGAAGGGTTACGAGCTAAATGGCGTGGAAAGACTATTTATTATCAGGCTATTAATAGAAGCACAGCTAAAGATAACGGCCCAAAATTCTTTACAACTCGTCAGGGTTCTTCTGATATAGATGGTTATTATGTAAAATTAGCTACTGATTTGTTTGTAAATGACTATCTGTCAGGGAAATTGAACTACGATTGGTATGAAAAAAGAGGCTATGGTTACGGTTTTAACGGATTATACTCTGTTCCTCACAGTCGAGGCAGCGGTTCTTTGTATTACTATGGTTTAAACGAAACAAAACGTGGTCATTATAATAAGCAAGTGAACCTATCTTATAATCTGACTTTCAAAAGCGGTGAAACATTAAGCACTACAATTAACTATACTGGTGACAAATATAATGGACAGGCAGAAAACCAGGATATGACAGTTACTGCTACTTTCAGACCAGTTTTGAAATTTATGAACATGACCATAAATATGAATAAATTTTATGATATAGACAAAGATAAATATAATTTAGACAAAGCATACCAATTTGTTAACAGATTGCCGGAAATCAATTTCAATTTTCCAGCATGGACTATGCCATTCATACCTATAACGATGAATTTCAGTGGAATGTATGGTCACTATGAAGAAAGCGAAGGCGAAGGCAAGAAAGATACTGAAAAGAAAGATGGAAGAATAGCTTTCACTGTTCCAACAATAGAAGTTCACCCTAAAACACAAATAACTCCTTCATATAACTTTGAAAAAAGCTATTATACAGGCGATATTGAAAGAGAAAACGGAAACACAATGGTTCGAGCCAGCCATAAATTTTCTAATGTTGCTAATTTTGAGTTTAACTACAATATTTCTACATCAAAAGGACGTTCTCCTTTTAAATTTGATAACGTTACCACTATAGACCAAACTTCTAGCAGACTAAGATTTGCAGAAAACTCCTGGATATTTAATCCTTTAAATTTCAACTACAATAGAGCAACAAGAAGATTAGAACAGGTTTATTGGGACTATAGCAAACGCTCTCATACTGATGCTTACCGACCTTGGGAATTTTTCATGAGAATGGATTACGTTGTAGATGCTAATACTCCATTGTCTAAAATGAATTTTGGAGCTATAAGACCAAACAATTTCAATGCACGTTATAGAATGTCTTCTGAATACTGGTCTTTTGATACAAGTATTACAATTCCTCATCAGTATAAGAAAATTTCTTCTACTTCCTTCAATTATTCTACAATTATAAGACCTCTTTGGGCTATAAACACATCAGGCACTTATAACAACATAACACACAAGATGAGCCCTCTGACGGTCGGTCTTACAAGAGATCTGCACTGTTGGGAAGCAAAAGCTGAATATAACCACGAACGAAAAGAATTCTGGGTTGAATTTTATCTCAAAGCATTTCCTAACGATAGCGGTCGATTCAACTATGGAATGGATGACAATAAACTTACTGCTAAGTTGGCTGCTTATGACCAGATT
Source organism: Candidatus Rifleibacteriota bacterium (assembly GCA_905236675.1). GTDB lineage: Bacteria > Muiribacteriota > Ozemobacteria > Ozemobacterales > Ozemobacteraceae > RUG334. Next base: position 98,718 of record CAJOND010000011.1, read on the forward strand.
GCTCAAAGATATGACAATTATTAATTAAGTTTATAATATTATAAATCGTTATGAAATAACACAAAACCACGCTACTATAGCGTGGTTTTCTTATCCAAAAGAAGCTTCCAGGGAAAATCTCTAACATCTTTTTGTCATAAAAAAAGCCTGAGTAAAAACCCAGGCTTAAAAAATTTGGTTATTGTAATAATTGGAGGACAGACTGGCTAGATGCATTAGCTTGTGCTAGCATTGCAGTAGCAGCCTGTTGTAAGACTTGTGCAGAAGAGAATTCGGTCATTTCAGAAGCCATATCAAGGTCTCTGATTCTAGATTCAGAATCAGTCATATTAGTTGCGGCATTTTCCAGATTGTTCTTGGTGTATTCCATACGATTCATGAAAGCACCGAGTTTAGAACGTTCTGCAGAAAGTATAGACAAAGCATTATCTATTTTGCTCAAAGCAATCTGCGAACCTTCAACAGTAGTCATATCAATCTTATCTATTCCAAGAGCACCAGCAGACATATCTCCAATACTGATTGACATATTCTGACCCTGATTTGCACCGATTTGGAAACTTGGGCTGTTATCAACGACATGAAGTCTGAAGTTGGTATCACCATCTCCTTTTGCAGTTCCATCTTTGTAACCGAACAAATCCATACTGGTTATAGCAGTATTAGTGCCAACAACAGATTCTATTGTAAGTCTACTTTGAATAGCACTAGCATTGTTTCTGTTTAATTTTCCAATATAAGTAGAAGTTATGGCCAAAGAACCGTTAACTTCATCTAGTCTGGCTGCAACAGTAGCATTAACAATATTAGAATTCCAGGTTGTAATCCAGTTGTTTATTTCAACAAGGTCAACACCTGCACTTATTGTCTTTCCAACTGAAACGTCTATTGTTGCATTGTTTCCATCAGTAATTCTTATAGTAAGTTCAGCACTGGCTTTATCTGGATCAGTAAGAAGGCTGAAACCTTTTATAGCATCATCAAGATTCTTATCGCCATCTACAAAACCAGTGTATGTTCCATTTACAATACCTATACATTCACTACCTGAAGTAACCTTTATTTCTGTTGGAGCTTTATGGTTATTCGGGCTGTATGACAAACGAATCTGACCGTCAACAACACTGGCTTCCATTCCAGAATTGGCTACAACAGCAGTAATCTGTGCATTAATTTCGGCCGCAATACCTTCCATAGAATAAGTATCATCTTGTGCAAAAGCAACATTTACAGTAACTATAGAAGTTGCGGTTTCGCCGACCTGAAATTCAAAAGTTAAAGTTTCAGCAGCAGAGAATTTCAAACCATCGACAATTCCACCAACACCTGCAATTTGAGCTGGTGAGGCATCAAATCTTATATCTATTCCATCAAGAAGACCAGAAACTCTATCTGTACTGGTTGTAGCTTTTCTGGTGTTACCAAAAGCATCTTTAAGGTTGAAAGCAACAAGATTGTTCTTTGACTGACGGCTTACAGTTAAACCTAATGCATCTATAACTGCCTGATCGCCAGCAATAGAAAAGTCACCAACATCACCAACCTTGCCAGAAGTAAGCTGTAAGTAACCACCAACGCCTGTTACACCACTTTGAGCAGTACTGATTACTGTTACTTGAGAATTTCTGATTCCAAGAGCGTTAGTGCTAGCAAGAGCATTCTGCATTGCAGCAGCAAGTTCATTGAGGGTCATTTTCCCATCAATAGTAAATTCATAGCTTTCAGAGTTGCCTGTTACGAAAAGAGTCTGAGGAATAGCGACAGCAAAGACACCGTTATCATCATAAAACTGGGCAATATCTTCAAGTTTAGTATTACCTTGAGCAAGTTCTCCTGTATTCTTATTAAGGAATATCTGAGAAGTCTGCATCTGAGAAATACCGCCCTCAACAATAGCCATACTTACAGAAAAGTCTCCGCCATCAACACCAGAACCTTTGGCAACGCCAATAACAGAATGAGAGCTTGCGCTGATAAGAGCAGTCTGGCTTCCATCAAGAAGCTTTTTTGTATTAAATTCTGTTGCGTTAGAAATATCGTCTATAGCATCTCTAAGATTATTAACTTCCTTTTGTATTTCTAATCTATCATTAGTAGTAAGAGTATCGTTTGAACTCTGAATAGCGAGCTCGCGCAATCTCTGCATTATACTTTCACTTTCATTTAAGCCACCTTCAGCAGTCTGAAGCATAGACATACCATCCTGGCAGTTAAGCTTTGCACGATTCAAGCCTCTAATCTGGCTTCTCATTTTTTCACTTATGGTCAAGCCGGCTGCATCATCGGCAGCGCTGTTTATGCGAAGACCGGAACTAAGTTTCTGGATAGAATTATCTAAGCGGGAAGCTGATCTATTTAAATTTGAATATGTAGCGAGTGAAGTAACATTCTGATTAATACGTAATGACATAGATGATTCCTCCGTGAACCAGTCCATTTATTTCGCATCCTTGCGATAAGGACAAAAAAATATGCAAAATCGAACCTTCGTCAAGGAGAATTTTTAAAAAATTTAAATTTTTTTTAATTCTCAGACGAAAGCCTGATTTTGCATATCTATGAACCAGTTACCTGGTTGTTTATCTAGATGCTGCCCCGCTAAGCGGGGAAGCTGGCGAGCAAAGCGAGACTGAAGGGGGAGCAATGCAGAGCATTGCGAAAAACTTAGTGACTTTACGCAAAGCTATTGCTTTGCTCCCCCCTCAGTCACTCCGTGACAGCTCCCCCACCTAGTGGGGGAGCATCAATATGGAGGGCTAGCTCAGCAACTGCAAGACTTGCTGCCCTGAAGCATTAGCCTGCGCCAGCATCGCCGTTGCTGCCTGCTGCAAGACTTGAGCTGAAGTGAATTCTGTCATTTCAGCAGCCATATCAAGGTCTCTTACACGAGATTCTGAATCAGTTAAGTTGGTTGCTGCATTTTCAAGATTATTAATAGTATAGTTCATTCGATTTTCAAAAGCACCAATCTTTGAACGTTCCGCTGAAACTATAGCCAATGCTTTATCAAGCTTACCAATGGCCTTCTGCGCTCCTCGCGTTGTCGACATATCCAATTTATCTATTCCTAGGGCAGAAGCCGACATATCACTAATGGTGATCTTCATATTCTGTCCTTGGTTAGCACCAATCTGGAAGGTTGGGCTGTTATCTACAACATGCAGTCTGAAGTTGGTATCACCAGCACCCTTTGCTGTTCCATCCTTGTAGCCAAGCAGGTCAGTAGACATTACAGCCGTAATTGTACTAGTTGATTCAATTTTAATTAAGCTTTGAACAGCAGGATTACCACTAACATTCTTATTTCCAAGCTGAGTTGAAGTAAAAGCAACAGAACCATTTACAGCATCAATTCTAGCAGATACTGATGCACTGCTTAAAGTTGCATTTACGCTGGTAATCCAATTATTGATTTCGATTAAGTCAGCATCACCAGCACTAACTGTGGTTCCAACAGTAATTGTTTCACTATTTCCTGCTCCATCAGTAACCTTAACAGTCATCAATGCACCGACATTAGCAGTGTTTACTTGTAACATTGTCATACCTTTGACAGCGTAACTCATATCTTTATCGCCATCAACAAAACCTGTATAGGTTCCTTCAATAAGACCTATAACATCTGTGCCTGCAGAAATCTTGATTTCAGTTGGAGAGCTCGGATCAGTTGGATTATATGAAATACGTATCTGCCCATCAACTACTGTTGCTTCTATTCCACTTGTTTTAGCAGTGGCATCTGCTGCAATATTAGCATTAATAGCTTCTGCAATACCTTCCATAGAATAACAGCTTGAAGCCGCAAATGTAGTATTTATATTAACAGTTGCTGTTCCAACCTTAAAGCTGAAACCTACTGTTACATCTGCAGTAACAGCAAACTTAAGACCATCTACGATACCACCGTTTCCTGCTACTTGAGCAGCTTGAGAAGCAAACTTCAAATCTATACCGTCAAGCAGACTGGAAGCAACATCTGTGCTTGTGGTTACTCTTCTAGTGTTGCCGCTAGCATCTTTTGTTGAAACCTGAACAATATTATTTGCTGAATGACGGCTGATAGTCATTCCCAAAGCATCAATTACAGCCTGATCGCCAGCTATAGAAAATTCGCCAACGTCACCAATCTTACCAGAAGTAATCTGTAAATAGCCACCCAAGCCAGAAACTCCGCTTTGTGCAGTACTTACAACTGTTGCTGAAGAGTTTTTAATGCCGAGACCGCTTGCACCAGCAATAGCATTTTGTAAAGCCGAAGCCAGTTCATTCAAAGTCATTTTTCCATCAAGAACAAACTGAGCTGTTTCAGCATTACCAGTTACAGTAAGAGTCTGAGCTGTATCAAGAGCGAAAACGCCGTTTTCATCGTAGAACTGGGAAATATCTTCTAACTTAGTATTACCTAAAGCAAGATTTCCAGTATGTCTGTTCATAAACAACTGGCTGGTCTGCATCTGAGAAATACCGCCCTGAACAACGGTCATGCTTACATTAAAATCGCCGCCCTGTACCCCTGAGCCGTTAGCAGTTCCTGAAACAGATTTTGAACTTGCACTTATAAGAGCAGTCTGGCTGCCATCAAGCAGTTTTTTGGTGTTGTATTCAGTAGAATCAGCTATATCGTCGATTGCATCTCTGAGCTGATTTATTTCTTTCTGAATTTCAAGTCTGTCATTTGTAGTAAGTGTATCATTAGACCCCTGAATAGCAAGTTCTCTCATTCTCTGAATAATGCTTTCTGTTTCACCTAAGCCACCTTCAGCAGTCTGTAACATGGAAACGCCGTCTTGAGCGTTAAGTTTAGCACGGTTTAAACCACTAATCTGGCTTCTCATCTTTTCGCTGATTGCTAAGCCTGCTGCGTCGTCTGCAGCAGAATTAATGCGTAAACCAGAGCTTAATTTACCGATAGACTTATCCATGCGGGCAGAAGTTCTGTTGAGGTTAGAATAGGTAGAAAGAGAAGTAACGTTTTGATTAATACGTAAAGACATTATTAGATTCCTCCGTGAATCATTTTTTAAAAATTTTAAAATTTCGCATCCTTGCGATAAGTCGAAAATAATATTTAAAGTGTGATTTACGTCAAGGGATTTTTAAAAAAATAAAAAAGCTTGCTATAAAGCAAGCTTTTTTAGAGATTATAGCGAAGGGAGAAGGGATTATTTAGACAAGTTATCCCAAAGCTGATTTAATTCTTCATCAGTTAGACCAAGAGATTTAAAATACTTTTTAGCTAATTCCTGAGTCTTATTCTTTTCGAAACCTTCGTAACCTTTGATTCTTTCTTTAAAAGCTCTATCCAGGTTCACATATATGTTTTTTGCTATGGATCTATATTGTTCAGAACCTTCTTTAACCTTATAATAATTCATGAAGGTTTTTACATAATCAGCTTCTACTTCTTCATAAGAAGCGCCCATAAAAAGTTCAAACATTGCGCAAGAGAAACCTGTTCTGTCTTGACCTTCAACACAGTGAATAAGACAAGGGAAAGCTTTTTTGTTCAACATAGCCTTAGCTATTTCTCTCATACCGTTTGAAAAAACTTCTGAAGTAACATCAACATTTAAAGGTAAATAATAAACCTTTTGAGTTGAATAATAAGATTTAGCAAAAGCAGGACATTCTTTTGCTTCTTTTGGAGTATTACAAAGATTAAAGAATGTTTTTACACCAGCTTCTTTGGCAAATCTATCACAATAATAGTTTCTTGAGAGTTTTGTATGAATAGGAGTAGAAGAACGATATAATCTGCCACTTGCCATTTTTGAAGTTTTTATTTCTCTGAAATTAGCAAAGTCTTTATCAGATAAATGAAGGTAATCAGAACGTTTGTAAGTTCTTATCAAATCAAAATTCTTGTATTCGTCTTTATAACCCTGCTTTTTAGACATCGTAATAGTTACATGTAACGGGAACTTAACACCTTTTTCAGGAACCCACTTGATGATACTGCCGTCTTTATCCATTACCGGCTTTGCTATTTTGTTTGCCTTTGCAAAATCAGAATATGAACCTTCCAATGAAATATTTCTTCTTGGATTAGATGGCATTACAAGCATCATAGAGCCAGCAACAGCCCCTTTGAAGTTTGCTACAATAGGCAATTCAATTTGCTTATTTGCTACTGAGACAGTTACCATGTCAGCAAGTTCAAATCCTGCTTTTTGCATATCTGCAACATAAATATCTTTAATAACTATGCCACCAAAATTGCTAATATCATTTATATTGGCTGATCCAGAAATTAGACCAGGTTTAATATATGCTTTATCTGTAGAGTCAAAACCAAAAGCTGTAAATGGTATCAAAAATAGAACGAGCAAAAATAAAGCTATTCTTTTCATACTTATATACTCCTTATGTAGCTCTCTTTTTTTATATTAACATAATTTCAAGATAAGTAAATACTTTTATAATAATTATATTAGGCAATTACAAAACATTTTTAGATACAATAAATCTTCGTTTTTACTTTTTTAAAAATTTTTACTATAAACTTAAAACCTATTTAAAGTATATTACTGTTTATATCGTAGAGAATACTTTTCTGGTGCGCCTTTTAATAGGAACTTAAACAGCTTGAATCTTGTTTGATCACGAAAACTACTGAATAACTCTCTCAATAAATAACGCAGTTTTATTAAAAATTGTTCTGTTGAGCTATAATGCTTTCTTAAAAAATAACATAGAGAAATATAGTATTCTTTGGCTATATCATAATTTCTATTGGTGCTTTCACCGCCTAAATGCTGAATTACTGCTTCAGGAACATGATATATTTCAAAACCTTCTTTACCAAGTTTCATACATAGATCTTCTTCTTCAAGATAAAGAAAATAAGCAGGATCCATATAGCCAACTTCTTCAAAAGCACTTCTTCTTAAAAACATAGAAGCACCTGTTATAACTTCAACTTTTATTGGCTTTTCATAATCTTTCTTTCGGTCCGGGTATTTTGAAGGGTTAATCAAATTAGTCAGTTTATTTCCAAACCATTTATTAAAGGCTGAAGGCATATAGGAAAAAGCAGGGGTAGGGTGTTTTTGATTGTTTAACATTTTTGGCGATACCGCAGCCACTTTGGTATTCTTTTCCATGAAATCATAAAGAATAGAAAGCGTATCATTTTGCAAAATACAGTCGTTATTAAGCAAATATATATATTTGCCTTGTGACTGTTCTACGCCTAGCATATTACCGCCAGTAAAACCAGTATTTTTATCTGAAAATACAGAAATAATATTGCTTTGTTCCGGTAATTTAAGCCAATCTTTAAGCTTTTGCCTTTCTTCTTTTTTTGAATTGTTGTCTACTACAATAATTTCGTAATTAATCTTTTCAGAAGTTAGCTCTTTTATTGAGTTTACACAGTTTATTGTATGATGAGTCGAGTTAAAATTAACTAATACAATAGATATTTCTATATTTTCAGCATTGTTTTTCTTTTTATCCATTATTTACTTTCTTTTATTTTTTAGTTATTTTGTTCTTATTGTAATTATACTATCTGCAAAATAGTTATTATTTCAGATATTCGTTAGCTTAATAGCTGTCGATTAAACAATAAAAACAAAAAAAGCGTATGCTTCTAAAAACCCAAAACCACAAAAACTAAAAAAAGGCTTATTGCCTTTTTTCAAGCCAAGCTAAAGCTTGGCTATTTCTTCAAATCCTCATACTTAATTCCATTTATAACACGGTCTTTGACTATATATGACTTATTGACAACGCTTTTTGTCTGATCATATTGCTTCGTTTCTATATTGGTTAAATCAAGCATGACCTGAGCCAGATTATCAGTCATAAAGGGCTTATTTATAGCATCTTTTATGCGTTGAACATTATCAGGACGTTTTTCTTTATATATATCAGATGTCCAAATAAGAAAAGGAATATCTACCATATATTGTGAAACATTCGTCGGGCCATGACCCTGAAAACCAGCCTGCCACATTTCTTCACCATGATCTGAAACATAATAAAGAATTGCGTCTTTATCTTTAAACCTAGAAATAATTTCATTTAAGAAATAATCTGTATAACAAACAGTATTAAGATATTCTGCCAATAAAGCCTTTTGATTGTCTTTAAAGTTTTCTTCTTTAATGTCAGAAGCTTTAAAACGATTGAAACTATCAGGATACCTGTCGTGATACCTGATGTGACTGCCCATTATTTGCATTACAAACAGATTTTTATCTTTTTGAGGAACTTTGTTTTTTATGTATTCATCTAAAGGTTTAAAAATAACTTCATCTTTTGTTGTAAGCCATGAAACATGTTCTGTATTTCCAGCACTTCTTGATGTGAATGTTGAATAATCACATCTGCTACTCATAAAAGTTGCATAAGAAAGGTCTTTCGTTATTTTTTCATGATTCGATATCCAAAAAGCCTGATAGCCTGCTTTTGTAAAAACATCTACTAATGGGTCATACTTTGTCAAATCAGTTGTTTCTGTGGTGTTATCCATAAAGCTTAACAAAGGAGTCATTACCTGTGCAGTAGAAGATTTCATTGAAATAGTATCGGTAAAAGCAAACATATTTCCAGATTCTATAAGCTTATTGCAAAGAGGAGTGCTGTCATATTTTGGGTTATACATTCCCATAAAGTGGCGAGATTCTGATTCACCTATAACAAAAATAACAAAAGCTGTATCTGAATCGTTTTTAGTTAATTCAACTCTATTGGTTTTGTCTGATGACATATTACTTAGAGTATTACTTGTTTTTATCCAATATTTAGCACAGTATATCGTTTTATAAAAAGGTGTCGAAGCAGTAAGACCTCCGATTTTATGAGTTCCAATCAACGAAATAACAGCTAAAACAACAATTACACCTATATATACTTTTTTGTTTCTGAAAATATGTTCATATATTTTTTCGCCATAGTGCCAAAATGCCCAGCCGGTTAAACACAACAAAACAATGAAAATAGCTGTTTTAAAAGTAAAATAAGTTTCAAAAAAACCTGCTATTTCAGTAGTGTTATTTGTATCTGCCATAATTGAGGTCATGGGCAGACTTATGGTTAACCCAAAATTAGCAATACAAAAGACTTCCACTGCAATTAAAAATAAAGTGAAAATGTATAATATAAAAAAATATACTTTTCTAAGAGGTTTAAAATAAAGCAGCCATGCGATTAAGCAAAAAACAATACCTGTTAAGAATCCTGTGACAATCTGATTAGAAAATAAACCTAGACTAGTTAAATCGTGCGGCAATCTCATTACTTCTGCAGGTAACTGATTTGAATTAAAAATAGTCGAAGTAATAGGTATTAGAATGGATGATATGATTGTTAGTATAGTTAAAGCTGTTGCTTCTTTCTTCATTTTTGTCATTCCAAAGAACTATTATATTTTTTAAATAGTTTATTCAAAACTGCTTTTATTTGCAAGCTATTGAGGTTATTAAAGGAATATATTATACTTTCTTATTTAAATCTAACGAAATAATGAGATAATATGAGCAATAAATTAAAAAAAGTAATAAAAATCATAGGAAGAATACTTTTATCCTTTATATTATCTATTTGTCTCTTATCTGTTTTGTATATTGTTACCAATTATTATTTTACTGTCAGAATCCCAAATCCAGAAAAAACCACAGAAGAAAGAGCTTATTCTAATCAGATTATTACTAATATGGAAGAGGGTTTTACTTATTGTAAATTTGATGAAAAAGGGTTTAATAACAGTTATCCTGCTAAAAAGGACAAAATAGATATACTGCTTGTCGGCAGCTCTCAAATGGAAGGAATACATGTTCCTTCAGACAAAAATACTGGATATTTATTAAACCAGAAATTGCCTGATTATTATACTTACAATATTGGAATTTCTGGTATGTATCTACCTCAAAACATTAATTATATTGGAAATGCCTATCAGTACTTTTCACCGAAAAAATATATTTTAATTGGAACCAATAATGTATGTTTAAACTCTTCAGAATTAGAATCTGTATATAACAATTCTTATAAAACAAGAAAAAGGTTAATTACCAAAGGTGGTTACAAAAAGGTTGTTCCTCCTGTTCTTATATATACTTTTTCAAAAATAAAAGACAAAGCAAGATTATGGCGTTCAAAATCAAAAGATTATTTTGATAAAAATAAAAAGATAAATATAAAACAAGCTGATAATCAAAATATTATCTCAACACAAAACAAGTACTTCGAGACTCTAAATAAATTTTTGGTTTTCGCTAGAAAACAAGTTCCTGAAAGCGTTTCCCTGGTTATTTTTTATTATCCTTCTGTCAATATAGATAGAGAAGGCAAACTCCTCTTAAATGAATCTGAAAAAAACTATGTAAATGGTTTTGAAAAAGCCTGCCAGGAAAACAATATTATTTTTGTTAATATGACTCAAGATTTTGAAAAATTATATAAAGAAAAACACGTATTACCTTTTGGTTTCGTAAATACAAGACCAGGTGGAGGTCATCTAAATATTTATGGGCATCAGGTCATATCTGAAAAGTTATCAGAAGTAATTCACTCTAAAGAAGAGGGGAAAATATAATGTCTTTAAGTAATTTCTTTTTCCTGCCTTTTCTTTTAATAGTTACGTTTGTCTGCTGGCTTCTTCAATACTTTTTAAAAGATGACAAGAAAAAACAAAACCTAACAAGCTGGTTAATCCTTATTTTCAGCTATGTCTTTATAGGCTGTAACAACTATAATTATGCGGTAATACTCTTTATTACCTCGTTAATCACTTATTATGTGCCACTAGGAATTAAAAAATATGCAGAGAAAAGAAATATTATAGCAAATTCAGGAATCGTTTCTTTGCTGTTAATATTGGGCATATTCAAATATTATGATTTCTTTATAAAAAGTTTTGGAAGCATAAATACTTCAATAAAGATTATTCTCCCTCTAGGAATTTCATTTTATATTTTCTCAGCGATAAGCTATATAATTGATGTTTATAGAAAAAAATACGAAGCAAATACATCTTTTATAGAAGTTTTCCTTTATATGGCCTTTTTCCCTAAATTATTAGCCGGTCCAATAGTTAGAGCAGATAAATTTTTTAATCAATTACCTTGTCTAAATAGCATTAAAAGCAAAAATCTAGAAATCGGCATACAAATATTCTTTATAGGTTTATTTAAGAAAATAGTTCTAGCAGATAGATTAGCTGTTTTTGTTGATGACGTCTTTTATTCACCAGTTGCTTATGATAGTTTGACTATATTTTGGGCAGTAATAAGCTATACATTACAAATCTATTTCGATTTTTCCGGTTACTCAGATATGGCAATCGGAGTCTCAAAAATATTCGGTTTCGAATTTGATGCTAATTTTAATTACCCATATATTTCTAAAAATATAACAGAATTTTGGAAACGATGGCATATAAGCTTATCATCATGGTTACAGGAATATTTATATTATCCTTTAGGCGGAAATAGAAAAGGAAAAGTCAGAACTTATCTCAATTTATTCATAACAATGCTTTTAGGTGGTTTATGGCATGGAGCAGCCTGGACATTTGTTTTGTGGGGTGCAATACATGGTTTTGCTTTAATTATTCACAAATTATTTATGCAGTTAAAAGTTAAATTATTAGGTGATAAAAATGCTACAAACACTTTATGGTCTAGCTTTTCAATATTATTAACTTTTGTTTTTGTTTCATTCTGCTGGATATTTTTCAGAGCAGATTGTTTTTCAAATGCTGTTGATATAATAAATGGAATTGTTAGTAATAAATCAGGTGTTTCTCATTTATATTCCTGGACATTACTCTTTCTAATCGGAATAATTATTAATCACATAATAGAAGTATTTAAACCTCAACGAAACAATGAATACTTCCAAGGATACAAAATACAAGATTTATCTACAATAAAAGGGCTAACAATATTTATGACTTTTATTGGTTTAATAATGTTTTTATGCTATGTTGGAGATACATTCTTTATCTATGGTAATTTTTAAAATAATAATAAAAACAAAAGAGAAGTGACAATATATGATTTCAGTAGCAATGGCAACTTATAACGGAGAAAAATACTTACAGCAGCAATTAGACAGTATTGCTGCCCAAAGCATTTTACCAGACGAATTAGTAGTTTGTGACGACTGTTCAACAGATAAAACAATCGAAATATTAGAAAACTTTAAACAAAAAGTGAGTTTTGAGGTTAGAATTTTTCAAAATGAAATTAATTCCGGGTATGTAAAAAACTTTGCCAGAGTAATTTCTGAAGCAAAAGGTGATTATGTGTTTATGTGCGACCAGGACGATTTCTGGTATCCAAATAAAACTGAAGTAGTATTAAAAACATTTGAAGAAAACCCAAATGCTCAGTTGGTTGCTCATAATGCTATGTGCACAGATGCAGATTTAAAGCCTTTAGGGAAAACACTTTTCGAGTTTGATGTGAGCAGAGGCTTACGATATGGTTCTGCTATACATGGTTTTGTAACCTGTGCCAAAAGAAGCTATCTGAACTATATGCTTCCTATTCCTTATTGCTATTCTTTTGACAGATGGTTATCTTTACCTGCTCATGAATTAAAAATTCGTTATGAATTAGATACTGTTCTTGGATATTACAGAAGACATGAAAATGCCATTACTTTTGATACTATTGGCAAAAGTCAGAATTTTATCAATATTGCAAAAAGAAAGATTAAAAGCAATATAAGAAGTATAAAACGAGCACGTTCTATGGAAGAAATAGATTACCGCTATACAAGAGAAACTTCTATAATTGAGTTTGCCAGAAGAGTCAAAGCTAACGAAAAGCTCCCAGAATGGATAGACGAAGAATTACTTAATAAGCTGGAAAGTTCTGCCAAAATAAAAGTTGAGGCCTTTAAAGTTAGATATAATGCTATTTCTGTAACAGGATTAGAACGATTACAGCGTATTTTGAGAGCTTATAAAAAAGGTGTTTATAAACATTTTCACGGTTTTCAAACAGCCTTAGATGATTTGTTTAGATATAAATGTAACTAAACCTAAACAATAAAAACAACAAAAACCGAAAAAGGCTTAAGCCTTTTTCAGCAAAGCTTTAGCTTTACAAAACCTAAAATGAAGAAGCCCCGGAAGCTTTACTGCTTTCG